>JAANWZ010000021.1 GCA_018263585.1 Calditrichota bacterium
CGGGTGGCCCGGCGGGTGGCCCGGGGCTTCAGCGGGTGGCCCGGGGCTTCAGCCTCGGGTTTCATATACCGTCTGATCAGCCGCGGTTGCAAGCAACCGCGGCTGCGGGCTGCGGCAACCCCCCTTGCCCTTGACTTCAGTCAAGGCTGGACGAAAGCCGGTGCTCGCCCGGCCCCGTCAGACCCCGCAGGCGGAATTGCGGCGCTGCCGCTCGCCGATCCGTGTCATCCGCGTTATCCGTGGTCGGCGTCCCGTGAAACGGAACGTGCCCGCCCCGGGTAAACTGAGTGGTATCTTCCCTGACCCGGTGGAAACGGCCCGGACGCCTGCAACCCGATGACCAACCACGCGCACCAGGCGAAACAGCAACCCGCGTCCCCGGACACCGCCGAGCCGACGCTCACGCTCGCGGAGAAGCTCGCGCTGGTGCCCGGCGAGCCCGGCGTGTACCAGTTCAAGGACCGGAACGGGAAGATCATCTACGTCGGCAAGGCGAAGTCGCTGCGCAACCGTGTCCGCAGCTACTTCAACAAGGGCGATGACGGGCGCTTCCAGTACCCGATGCTCGTCTCGCGGATCGCCGATCTCGAGACGATCATCACCGACAACGAGATCGAGGCGCTGATCATCGAGGCGACGTTGATCCGCCGCCACCGCCCGCGGTTCAACATGGAGGTGCGCGACACCGGCTCGTACCCTTATTTGAAGGTGACCAGCGAGCGGTTCCCGCGCGTGTTCCTCACCCGCAAACCCCGCCGCGACGGGGCGAAGTACTACGGCCCGCTCACCGACGTGAGCGAGATGAAGCGGACCGTGTCCACGTTGCGCAAGGCGACGCGCATCCGCACGTGCAACCTGCAGATCACCCCGGACAGCATCCGCCGGAACAAGCACCGCGTCTGCCTCGAATACCACATCGGCAACTGCGACGGGCCGTGCGAAGGTCTTGTCTCAGAAGACGAGTACAACGAAGGCCTCGGGAAGCTCGTGGACGCGATCCACGGCCGCCAGGCGCCTCTGCTCAGGATGCTCGAGCAGCGGATGCGCGAGTACGCCTCCGAGCGCAAATACGAGCACGCCGCGAAGGTCCGCGACCAGATCGAGCGGACGAAGCAGCTCACCGTGCGCCAGACGGTGTTGAGCAGGGACGCGGTGGACCGTGACGTGTTCGCGCTCGCGCAGGAGGACGATGACGGCGTCGCCGCGGTGCTGCGGATGCGCGAGGGCCGGATCATCGGCCGCCACCATGTCAACCTCTCCCGCCTCGGCGGCATCCCCCGCGCGGAGATATGGACGCGCGTGCTCTCAGACTACTACACGGGCGAGTTGCACCGTGTCCCGGACGAAATCCTGCTCCCGGACCCGCCATCGCGCGAGGACGGCGAGCTCCTGCTCGCGTACCTCGAGGACAGGCGCGGGCGGAAAGTGAATTTGCACGTCCCGCAGCGCGGGGAGAAGGCCCGCCAGGTCCGTCTCGCCCGGCACAACGCGCAGCTCCTCCTGTCAGAACGCTTGCAGGCGAAGGCGAAGGCGGAGCGCATCCCGCACAGCCTCGTGATGCTCGCTGACAACCTCGGACTCGACGGCATCCCGCGCGCGATCGAGTGCTTCGACAACTCGAACCTGTTCGGCGCGCAGCCGGTCGCCGCGATGGTCCGGTTCAAGGACGCGCGCGCGCAGAAGAGCGAGTACCGTCATTTCCGGATAAAGACCGTCGGAGGGATTGACGACTACGCGTCGATGCAGGAGGTCGTCGGCCGCCGTTACCGCCGCCTGCTCCGCGAAAACCACGATCTCATCCCCGACCTCGTGCTCATCGACGGCGGCAAGGGGCAGGTGAACGCGGCGCGCGAGATCGTCACCGAGCTCGGCCTCGAAGACCTGCCGGTCGTCGGGCTCGCGAAACGGCTCGAGGAGATCGTGTTCCCCGGTCCGAGCGACCCGATCACGTTGCCGAAGACCTCGTCCGCGCTCAAGCTGCTGATGCGGATCCGTGACGAGGCGCACCGGTTCGCGATCAGCTACCACCGCCGGCTGCGTTCCTCCGCGCAGGTCTCATCCACGCTCGAGTCGATCGACGGGATCGGCCCGGCGAAGGCGCGTGCGCTGCTGCGGCGGTTCGGCTCGCTGAAACGCCTGCGCGGGGCGACGCCCGAGCAGATCGCCGAAGTCCCCGGCTTCTCGAAGTCATCCGCCCGGTTGTTGCTCGATCGGCTGAACAACGGGTGATCCACCGGCCAATGAGCCCTGCGACAGCGCAAACCGACGCGCTGTCACAGGGGCACAATCTGTGTGGCCCGACGGACGGGTGGCCCGGGCTTGCCCCGGGTCTCATGTACCGTTCGATCAACCGTTGATTCCCTTGCCCTTGACTTCAGTCAAGGATGGGATCAGCCACGGTGACGGCCTTCGGCCAGTCCCCGCGGGCATGTGCGATCGCCGGAGCCACCCCGCGCGCGGAACCGAATC
This sequence comes from Calditrichota bacterium, assembly GCA_018263585.1. Taxonomy (GTDB): domain Bacteria; phylum Electryoneota; class Electryoneia; order Electryoneales; family Electryoneaceae; genus JAANWZ01. The sequence continues at coordinate 2,470 of JAANWZ010000021.1, forward strand.
CGCCCGCCCGAGTGGAACGCGGTGAACAACCGGAGTTCCGGGGACGCTTGCTCGCAAGCGTCCCCGCTTACGAAGCCTGACCCGCATGGAGCGCGACCGATGCCCGCGGCTGCGTACCTCACCTCCCTGCTGCTCGCCGTCCCGCTCGTGTTCGGCGCCTCGCTGTTCGGCGGCGACGACGCGAGCGAGTACGAGGACGAGCACACGGCGTGGGTGTATCCCCCGTGGGAACACACCTGGGGCGTCGTGCGCGCGACCGAAACCCATCTCGACTTCTTCACGTTCGGGAGAGCGACGTTCCGCAACCCGCAGGGCCTCGCCGCCGTCCGGCTCACCGCGACCGACGACCCCGACAAACGCGGCGACGATGACGAGATCACCGTGTACGGGATCAACTCCGGCGAGAATTCGATCATATACAACAGGTCGATGCACAGCATCGGCCTCTACGGTTACGGGGACGATGGCGCGGGCAACCTCGATGCGCCGTGGGATGTCGCCGCCACTCCCGGCGGGCTCGTGTTCGTCACCGACTCCGGCAACCGGCGCGTGGTCAAGCTGCGCAACGTGGACGGCGCGCTGCGCTACGAGATGGAGTTCGGCCGGGACGGCGACGGCGTGCTGGCGCTCCCGCGCGGGATCGCGGTCACCGGCGAGGGCAGGGTTGTCGTCGCCGACGCCGGCGCGGACCGGGTCGCCGTGTTCGACACGAGCGGCGTGTTCCACTACGCGATCGGCGGGTTCGACCGCCCGGTCGGGCTCGCGGCGGTGGACAGCGCGGACGGGTACACCCGGCCCCCGCGCGCGTACATCGCCGTCACCGACTCCGGCGGAACCCGGCTGCGCAAGCTCGGCTTCGACGGCGTGATCATCGCCGAACGCGACATCTCGCACGTCGCCGGGCGCGACGGCACGTACGCCGGCCACGTCGCGACCGACCTCTACCACAACGTGGTCGTCACAGATTCCGCGAACTGCCGCCTGCTCAAGTTCGACCCCCACCTGAACCTGCTCGCCGCGTGGGGCAGGGAAGGGGACGGCCGCACCCGGTTCCGCGGACCGACCGGGATCACGATCTGGCGCCGGTTCGGGCAGACATTCGTCGCGCACGCGACCGGCGCACACTACCTGTGGGTCGGGATCGACCTCAGCGAGCCTCCCGAGCTCGAGCAGATCGAAGCGCGCACGCTCCTCGTCAACCTGAACCTCAGCGAACGCGCGTACATCGTGCTCGAACTCGTCGATGAACACGGCGAGGTCGTGCGCTCGCAGCGGGCGTACCGGGATGTCGGCAAACAGGGTGTGCGCTGGCCGCTCGACCTGCTCCACTACGAGCGCACGGGCGGTGATCCGACGCCGGAGCTGGTGAAGCCGGACCCGCTCCCGGGCGGGAGTTACACGCTCCGCCTCCGCCTGCGCGCAACCTACTCCTCGCGCAAGGCGTTCGAACGCGTGATGGAACGCCGGATCGACCTTCCGCCGCAGCCGGCGAGTGCGGCCGGGCAGTAGTGCGATGCGTATGCCGGATCCAGGCAATGCCCGCGCGGATGACCCTATGGTGCGGTACCGGCCGTGCGGGCTTGCCCGCGCGGATGACCCTATGGTGCGGTACCGGCCGCGCAGGCGACACAGCAGTGCGTTCGCCACCGGTGAATCAGCCGCGGTGATGCCCTTCGGGCCGTCCCCGCGGGCATTGGCCGGGTCCTCAGTGTCCGTAGCCCAGCAGCTCCGGCTGCGGGGGGCGGGGGAGCCGCGCTTGACAAGCGAGCGCGGGCACGAGCAGGCAAATAAACCCCCTTGCCCGCCAACAGCGGGCACGAGGTGAGACGCGAGGCCGAAGCCCCGGGCTACCCCCGCATCTGAGCTGCGGCAACAGGGAGCGAGCATCTCCCCGTCGGATTTCGTATCTTGTCATGTAAATCCGGGCCGCGGGAGGAGCGCCGGCCATTGATCCTGTCTCGCCGACCCCGCGCCGTCCGGATCACACATCGATACGGGGATCGTGAGGGCACGCATGCGGACGATCGCACTCGCACTGCCGGCATGCATGTGGCTTGCCGCGGGCGCATTCGCGCAGAACCACTTCCAGCCGGTCGAGAGCACCGGCGAAGCCTACATCATTGTCGCGCAGTCGGCGACGTGGGACGGAGCCGGCCTGCAGGCCGGAGACGAGATCGGCGTGTTCGACGGACCGCTCTGTGTCGGCGCCGCGGTCGTGGACACGTTCCCGGTCGCGGCCAGTGCGTGGCGTGGCTTTCCCCAGTTCGGCCTCGACGGCTACACCCCGGGCAACCCGATCAAGTTCAAGCTGTGGCGCGCGGATCTCGACGAGGAGCTGCGCGCGCTCGCCGACTACGCGGAGGGCGACGGCACATTCGGCGGCGGGTTCGCCGCCGAGGTCGAGATCATCGGCGCGACCGGGCCGGCCCAGTTCAACATCTGGTCGCAGACCGGGGCGATCGGTCCAGCCGGCGGTGATGTCGAATACGTCGTTCAACTCCTCTCTATGCTCCCGAACTCCGTGCCCGGCGTGAATTACTGGACCACGGTGACCGCTCCGAACGGGCAGGAGGTCGGGCCCACGTTCCAGATTGCGTTCACGCTGCTCCCGTTCATGGATGTGCCGGGGTATGTGTTGAACCAGTCCGTGCCGGGCAACGCGCCGGGTGGGACGTACACGCTCACCGGCCACGTCGGCTTCTACCCGAACGCGCTGCGGGCGGATTCGGTCGAGTTCACGAAGCTCGGCGGGCTCGTGGGCCCGTTCTCCGGAGGCGACCGGGAGGTGCGCGCCGCGCCCGGTCCGTTCGCGGGGGTGGATGTGGCCGCGCCCGAACCGTCGCGCGCGGAGCTCGCCATCGAAGCCCGGCCGAACCCGTTCAATGCGGCGACGGAGTTGACGATCACGCTTTCGAACCCGGCGCGCGTGACAATCACCGTGCACGATGTGCTCGGGCGCGAGGTCGCGACGATCGCCGACAATGCGCCGGTCACGGGCGCCCGCACGATCGCGTTTGACGCGTCCGCCCTGCCGAGTGGGATCTATTTCGCGCGCGCTGTCGCCGCGGGTCGCACGGCGGTTTCGAAGTTGATTCTGATGAAGTAGCCCGCGACTGCCGGGATCAGAAACGATGCATGTTACGGTTACATTCGCACTGGCGCTCTCGCTGCTCGTTTCTTCGGCGCATGTGGCGGCGCAGAACCCACCGCAGAACCTGGCGGCTGAAGTGCAGTTGGGTGCGAGCGTGCTGCTCACCTGGGATCCGCCGGTCGCCGGCCTGTTCGAGGACTTCGAGGACGGGGTCGCGGACGAGTTCGCGTTCGATCCGGAGGACGCGTGGATCGTCGAGGACGGCCACCTCGCCGGGCTGCCCGGCCAGACGTGGAAATCCGCCTGGTACACCGCTGACGAGTTCACCGATTTCGTGCTCGAAACCACGTTCACCAACGTGAGCGGGACAAACTCGCGCGGGCTCCTCTTCCGCGGCGACGGACCGCGCGACGACGACTACAACGGGTACGCCTTCTACATCGCCTACAACGCCCAGAACTTCTCGCTGTATTCCTACGTCAACGGCGATCTCGACCTGATCAGCGGGTGGACGCCCAGCGACCTGATCAACATGGACCCCGGCGAGCAGAACACGATCTCCGTGGTTGCGTTCGCCGACGAATTCAGCCTGTTCATCAACGGCGAGTTCGTCGCGCAGGCGACCGACGGCATGCATGACACGGGAACGGTCGGCGTCGTCTCCACCGCGTCGAACGAGGTCTGGTACGAGCAGATCCAGTGCGTCCCGGACGAGGAGTTCGTCGGCTTGATTTCCGCGCGCGCGGGCGAACCGCTGTTCCCGGCGGACGAGCGGCCCGCGGACTCTGATTACGACGACCGTGGCCGCGGCCCGTCGCACACGGCGCGCGCAGGCCGGGAAACCGTCCCCGCGCGCAAATTGCTGCAACCGCCGCACGCGCGCGAGCTCGACGAGTTCGTCGAATTCGCGGTGTACCGGGACGGCGAGCTGATCGCGAACACGACCGCGACGGCGTACGCCGACCAGCTTCCCGGCGCGGGCAGCTACCAGTACACGGTGACCGCGATCTACGACCCGGAGGGCGAATCCGCGCCGGCGGGACCGGTGACCGTGACCTGGCCGCCCGTCGAACTTGCGGTCACCCCGCAGGACACGATCGTCCCCGCCGCCGGCGGCTCGATCAGCTACGATCTCGCGGTCTCCAGCGCGCTCGCGGTCGGCGTGCCCGGTGTCACCTATTGGACGAACGTGATCCTCCCGAACGGTCAGTCCCTCGGGCCGCTGTTCGAGCAGACGTTCACAATGCCGCCGTACATGGATGTCACGATCGAGGGGATCACTCAGACCGTGCCCGCAGCGGCCCCGGCCGGCGCCTACATCCACCGGAGCAAACTGGGATTCTACCCGAACGCTCAGATCGTGCGCCAGTTCGCATTCGTCAAACTCGGCGCGGCGAGTGGCGTCGGGCCGGGCGGCGACTGGCGCGCGTACGGTCCGCCGTTCGACCGCTCGCCCGCGGGCACGAACCCGGGAGAGCCGGAAACCGCCGCGCTCGGCGACCCGCGACCGAACCCGTTCAACGCGGCCGTGAGTGTGCCGTTCACACTCCCGTCGGCCGCGGAGGTCCAGGTCGAGGTCGTCGATGTCGCCGGCCGGCATGTCGCGACGCTCGTCCGCGAGCGCCTCGCCGCCGGGCGCCATCTCGCGCATTTCGACGGGTCGGAGTTCGCGAGTGGGCTGTATTTCGTGCGACTGATCGAGGTGAACGGCGGGCGGATCGACGCGAAGAAGCTGCTGCTCGTGAAATGAGTCGGATCGTGGCTGGCGGCGGCTGGCGGCCGGTCCACACTGTCTCGTGCCCGCGCTTGCTTGCCAAGCGCGGCCGGCGGCTGGCGGCCGGTCCACACTGTCTCGTGCCCGCGCTTGCTTGCCAAGCGCGGCCGGCGGCGGAGGGTGTCATCCTGAACCGTGGCGCCGTCGGTACTGGAGGCGCCAACCGTGTCATCCTGAACCGCGCCCGTGTCGGTTTACGGGCGCGAGTGAAGGATCTACCGGATGCACTCCCGCCGTGTGTTTCAAATGCACGGTCGCGGAGCTCGCCGGCAGATCCTTCACTGCGCGCGGCACACAGACGCCGCGCTTGTTCAGGATGACACAGGAGGCCGTCTCAACAGACACAGGCACCGCGCGGGGCCGGAGCGACGCGATTTCTCGATTCACTCTTCAGTGTAGGGTGGATGCCCCGAAGCTTGCTTCGTCAATTTGGATGAACTGCAATTGCGCAGTCAGTTCGGTGCAATTGCTGGTCAACCGGGTGATACCCCGCAGCTTGCTGCGGGGGTAGTTCATTTGTTCCAACCTGACGCTGGAAGGTAGCTGGATTTCGCTGACTTGACAACGCGAGCGGTGGGAAATGGTCAGGTTTCCGCTGATCCGGGCTCGCCCCGGGCTCCGGCGCACGCATCGGCCGGGCGCGCAGCGGGCGGCGTTGCAGCGATCGCCCTCTCCCGGTTATGT
>JAANWZ010000022.1 GCA_018263585.1 Calditrichota bacterium
AACAAGCGGGCCGGGCCGTTTTCAGTTTCAGGCCCGCGCAAGTGAAGGATCTACCAGCAAGCACCACCGAGCGTGCATTCGCATCAACCGGTGGGAGGTGTATGAGGTAGATCCTTCACGCCCGCACAAACCGACGTGCGGGGGATTCAGGATGACACGAATGGCCGCACAAACCGACGTGCGGGGGATTCAGGATGAGACGAATGCAGCCGCCCGCAGCCCACAGCGCCGCGGTTGCAAGCAACCGCGGGCATGTGCCTTGACTGAAGTCAAGGGCAAGCGTAGTGTGTGACCGCAGCCCGCAGCCCGCGGAACGGGATCTCACCCTCCCGAGTGTACGATGTACATTGCTTGCGCGGCAGGGGCGGACATCGTATAATCGCGTTCCGGTTGCGGAGATGTTCGCGCGCGGGCACGACCCCCGCCCGATCCAGCAGCGCCGGCCGGTTTGCGGGCGACGGCAACGGCAGTTCCAGGTTTTCCGCCGAAGCGAGATCCGGACAGGTTCGCTGCGACCGGCGATACGATCCATGTTCTGCGCGCCATTAGCTCAATTGGTAGAGCAGCGGACTCTTAATCCGTTGGTTCGGGGTTCGAGTCCCTGATGGCGCACGTGGAATCGGTCGGCACGACCGCAGGAAATGAGCGGCCCGGGCTCGTTGTCCGGGCCGCTTTTCGTGTGTCCGCAGGAGCTGCGGCGCGAATTTGAGTTTGTCACGGCGCCGACTTGACTTCAGCAGGCGACCTCGCGTATGCTCTTTTGTTATCAGTTTCCCTTGCCGTGGAGGTCGCCATGCGTGCCGGATTGCTCGCCGTTGTCGCCGTGTTTGTCGGAACGGCTGTTGTGCTCGCGGAGTTTCCCCCTCGCCTGATCGTCACCCTGTCCGATCGCGCCGCGGTCGCCGCGCGTGAAAACGGAGCCGTGCCCGAAGAGTTGTCGGAGTTAGCTCTGCCAAACTTGGCTCTCGAGCCGGTGTTTCACATCCCCGCCGACCCGGAACACCGCGCCGTGTTCGACCGGCTCGCGATGCACAAGTATTTCCGCGTGAAAGCCGACGAGCTCGACGCAGAGGCCGCGATCGACCGGATCGAGACCGGCGGCGCGATCGAGGCCGCGGAACTCTCATACCCACACCATGCGGACACGACCCCGAACGATTACTACGTCCACGACATGTGGGGTCTCGATCAGATGGAGCTGCCGGACGCGTGGGACCTGCACCACGGCGATTCCGAGGTAATCGTCGCGACGATCGACACCGGCTGCGACATCTTCCACCCAGACCTGTTCGCGAACATCCACCTGAACGCGGGCGAAGACATCAACAACAACGGTGCCTGGGACCCGACCGACGACAACGGGATCGACGACGACGGCGACGGGTTCACCGACAACCTCGTCGGCTGGGATTTCGTCGATGTCGATGCCGGTGACATCCCGGGCGATACGGCTATCGGCGAGGACTACGGACCGCGTGACAACCGTGTTTACCCGGACGTGAACGGTCACGGCACGCACGTGATGGGGACCGCTGCTGCGGTGACGAACAACGGGATCGGTGTCGCGGCAGCGTCGTGGAATGTCACCGCCCTCCCACTCCGCGCGGGATATGCGTGGATCGACAACGGCACGCTGAAGGGCAGCGGCTACCCCGACGACTTCGCCGACGCTGTCCAGTACGCGGTCGATCACGGCGCGCGTGTGATCAGCATCTCGTTCAGCGGCAGCCAGTACGAGCAGTTCTACCAGGACGCGATCACCTACGCGCGCGACAACGACGTGCTCGTGTTCGCGTCCGCCGGGAATTACGGCAACAACGACGTCCGCTATCCCGCCGGCTACGACGGCGCGCTCGCCGTCGCGAACACGGACGAGAACGATCACCTGTGGGGGTCTTCCAACTACGGGACATGGATCGACCTGTGCGCGCCGGGCGTGGACATCTGGTCCACGATGTCGAACAATGTCTATCACCCGGTGGACTACGACGAGAAGACCGGCACCTCGATGTCCACGCCGAACGCCGCGTCCGTCGCCGGGCTCGTGCTCAACGCCGGCCCGAGCCTGACCGACGACGAGCTGGAGACACTCGTCCTGTCGAATTGCGATAACATCGACGACATCAACCCGGGGTACGAAGGCCTTCTCGGCGAAGGTCGGCTCAACGCGCTGCAGGCGATGGCCCAATTCGAAGGGATGTGGACCGAGCACGCTGTGGCGGACAACTTTGACGGCGCGCAGAGCGTGCACGCGGCGGACGTGGACGGCGACGGCGACACGGACGTGCTCGGCGCGGCTGACCCCGCCGGCGAGATCACGTGGTGGGAGAACCTCGACGGCGCGGGCACGAACTGGTCCGAGCTCACGGTGGACGGGGCGTTTGACGGCGCGCGGAGCGTGTACGCGGCGGACGTGGACGGCGACGGCGACACGGACGTGCTCGGAGCGGCTGCTTACGCCTACGAGATCACGTGGTGGGAGAACCTCGACGGCATCGGCGAGAGCTGGTCCGAGCACACGGTGGACGGGGCGTTTGACGGCGCGCGGAGCGTGTACGCGGCGGACGTGGACGGCGACGGCGACACGGACGTGCTCGGCGCGGCTCGCGAAGCCGACGAGATCACGTGGTGGGAGAACCTCGACGGCATCGGCGAGAGCTGGTCCGAGCACACGGTGGACGGGGCGTTTGACGGCGCCTACGACGTGCACGCGGCGGACGTGGACGGCGACGGCGACACGGACGTGCTCGGCGCGGCTTACTACGCCAACGAGATCACGTGGTGGGAGAACCTCGACGGCATCGGCGAGAGCTGGAGCGAGCACACGGTGGACGGGGCGTTTGACGGCGCATACAGCGTGTACGCGGCGGACGTGGACGGCGACGGCGACACGGACGTGCTCGGCGCGGCTTACTACGCCAACGACATCACGTGGTGGGAGAACCTCGACGGCACGGGCGAGAGCTGGGCCGAGCACACGGTGGACGGAGCGTTTGACGGCGCATACAGCGTGCACGCGGCGGACGTGGACGGCGACGGCTTCACGGACGTGCTCGGAGCGGCCTACGATGACAACGACATCACGTGGTGGGAGAACCTCGACGGCCTGGGCGAGAACTGGTCCGAGCACACGGTGGACTGGGAGTTTAACGGCGCGATGAGCGTGCACGCGGCGGACGTGGACGGCGACGGCGACACGGACGTGCTCGGTGCGGCTGACACCGCCGACGACATCTCGTGGTGGGAGCAGCCGGGATCACCCGGCCCGCCTCCGCCCGTCGAAATCAGCCTCTACCCGGTCGGGATGCCGATCGAGATTCCCGCCGGCGACTCGTTCACATACAGCCTCGAGATCGACTTCAACCTGAACCACCCGGTCACCGGGTACGTGTGGAGCGAGGCGCTGCTGCCGAACGGAAATGTCCATGGCCCGATGTTCAGCGCGCAGTTCCTGTTCGCGCCGAACATGTACATCTACGTTGAGAACATCCTGCAGCAGGTGCCTGAGTTCGCCCCGCTCGGCGACTACGAGTGGTTCGTGAACGCGGGCGCGAACATGAACAACCCGGTCGCGTTCGACTCGTTCCCGTTCACCGTCGTCACCGGTGGCCCGGTTCTCGCGGAGGGTGGCCCGGGGCTTCAGCCTCGGGTGTCACCGGCATCTGACTGGGTCTCCCGCGGGCACGAACAGATCCTCGCGCAGTCTCTGGAGCAGGGCGGCGCGCTACTTTCCGCCGATGCCTCCGATGATCCGCGCGGGCAAGCCCGCACGGCCGGTACCGGCGACGAATCGCAACGGGCGCTCCCGGCGGATTACGCCCTCTCCGCGCCGTACCCGAACCCGTTCAACCCGAGCACGACGGTGACTGTCGCGCTGCCGGAGGCGGGGGATGTGACGGTGACGGTTTACAACGTCGCCGGTCAGCAGGTCGCGGCGCTCGCGGACGGGTCTTATTCCGCAGGCCGGCATGCGTTCACGTTCGACGCGCGCGAACTTGCGAGCGGGCTCTACTTCGTCCGCGCGACGGTTCCCGGCCGGCTCGACGAGGTGCGGAAGCTGATGCTCGTCCGGTGAAAACTGGGGACAGACCCCAATTTCCTCCGCGCCGACTGGAGTGCATGGAGCCTGTCCGGTCCGCTCCGCCGAACTGCGGATTGTCCTGCAGGCTGCGGGAAATTGGGGTCTGTCCCTAGTTTTCCCGCTGTTCGGCGAGCACGGTTTCGACGCGTTCGCGCACGGCTTTCAGCCGCCGGTCCGCCTCTGCGGTCAGCTCCGCGACCTGTTTCCGTTTCTCCTCGCACCATTTCCTGTCTTCGATCCCGGGCAAATTGATGCGCACATTGAGCGCGGCGGCGTGCGCGGCCGTGTTCGCGCAGAACGCGGCGACGCCGGCATCGCTCACGCTGTTCGGGTTTCCTTTTTCCGCGACGACGTCGATCGCATCGAAGCTCTCGAGCGCGATCGCGCACACGCCGAACGGGATCAGGGTCGCGTTCTTGTTCGCCTCGTCGATCGCTTTTGCGCGCGCGGCTTTCTGCTCGTCGGTCTTCTTCGGCAGGCGCATCGCGGCGATCACGGCGTTGAACGCGTCCGTGTCGGCGTCGATCGCGTGCAGCATTTTCGCCTTCAGTTGCTGCGCGCGCACGCCCGCGGCTTCGACCTCGTCCCACGCGTGCTCGTACTCGAACTTGCCGTGGGTGAGGTTGGCGACCATCGCGGCGAGCGCGGCGGCGAGCGCACCGGCGAGCGCGGCGACCGACCCGCCCCCGGGCGCCGGCGAGTCGCTCGCGAGCTCGTCGTTGAACTCGACGAGTGTCATCCCGGCGAGTCGCTCGCGGTCCGTGTCGCGGATCGCGTATTCGACGACCTTCCGGTCGATCTCGAACTCGCTGATCTCGTCGAGGCTCATCGACTGGACGGCGAATCGGACGAGCTCGCGCTCGTGCACCGCGGTCGATCGCCCCTGCGCGCGCAGGTAGTACTTCCCGGCATCGGTCATCGCCTTGAGCGGGACGAGGCCGACGATCTCGCTGCCTGTGACGCGCGCGCCCATCTCACGGGCGAGCTCGCGCACCGTCTCGAACACCTGGTGCGGGAGGGTGACGTCGGGGTCGGTCAGGTTCATCGTCACCTGCGCCGTCTTGTAGTCCGGCAGGTACCAGCCGGCGGCCTTGCAGTTCTCGAACAGGCCTGGCACCTTCTTGCCCTTGCCCTTGTGGTTGCGCACGATCTCGCGTTTGCGGTTGCGGAGCAGGTGGCCGGATTCGCGGATCTTGAGCGCGATGTCCTTCGCGACCCGCGCGTTGGTCGTGTTCAGGTTGATGTTGTACGCGATCAGGAACTTGCGCGCGGAGATGTGGACGGCGCCGAACTTCGGGCGGAACTCGTGCGGGCCGTAGTCGGGCTTCCACTCCGGTTCCTCCATCTTGCGCGGGAGCGCCTCGTATTCGCCGCGGCGGACGACGGCGAGGTTGCGCCGCTCCTCGCGCGTGGCGGCGTATTCGTAGAGATAGACCGGGACATCGAGCTCGTCGCCGACCCGCTTTCCGAGCCGGTTCGCGAGCTCGACGCACTCGTCCATCGAGATCTCGGAGACGGGGACAAACGGGCAGACATCGGTGGCGCCCGCACGCGGGTGGGCGCCCGAGTGCTTCGCCATGTCGATCAGCCGGTGGCTGGCGGCGATCAGTTGGAACGCGCCCTCGAGCACCGCCTCCGGCTCGCCGGCGAGCGTGATCACCGTCCGGTTCGTGTCCGCGCCCGGATCGACATCGAGCAGCTTGCAGCCTTCCACCTGCGCGGCCGCGTTCGCGCACGCGTCGATGATCCCGCGGTCGCCCCCCTCGGAGATGTTCGGCACGCATTCAACGACTTGCGCCATCGGAGATAACCCTCGTGCAGTTGCCTGTTCGCTTCGACCGGCGGGTAAGGTACAATCCGCGGCAGGGGTTGTCCACGCGCGCGCGGCCGGTGCGGGGCTGCGACAGGGTGGCCCGGGGCTTCAGCCTCGGGTCTCATCCACGTTCGGATCATCCGCGCGGGCAAGCCCGCACGGCCGGTACCTGCAATGGTCCGCGGTTGGCGAGCAACCGCGGGCCTGTGCCTTGACTGAAGTCAAGGGCAAGGTCATGTGCCTTGACTGAAGTCAAGGGCAAGGGGTGGCGTGTCACCACATCCCACAGCCCGCAGCCGCTAAAACACCGGATACCACTGCACGACAACCTGCCAGAGCAGATGGTCCTGTGCGACCGGGTCGCCGTCCACGGGGTCAAACGTGCGCCGCAGGTAGCGGACGGCGAGCTCGGTGTGCAGGTGGAGCAGCGGCTCGAGCGCGAGCTTGACCGCGAGCTGGCGGCGGGTTTCCCGGTCGCCGGCGAGGAACGGCGCCGTCTTGCGCGCGTCAGGTTCCTGGTCGGAACGGCGGAGGTCGCCGCCGAGGTTGACGCCGGACGGGTTCGCCCCGTGACGATACACCGATCCGGTGACTGTCAGCGCCGCCGCGCGCGCGAGTTGCTGCCGCCAGCCGAGCAGCAGGTTGTCGCTGTTCGGCGGCGACGGGTAGCCGAGGCCCGTGCCGAGGTGAGTGTAACGGTTGATCTCGTACTTGTGGCTGTACACATACGGCCGGATGCGCGCGTATTCGAGGAAAAGGCGGCCGTTCGCGACCCCGAACGCGTCCTCGTACGCCGCCCCCGCGAGCACCGCCCACTTGTTCGAATAATCGTCCGACCCGAACGCCTCGAGCACGAACTCGTCGAACAGGATTTGCGCGTGCAGCTTGAGCCGGTTCAGCGCGATCACGCGGATATCTCCGCCGAGCAGCATGTTGTCCGGGTCGCCGGTGTAGTGCTCCTGCCCGTGGATGAACAGGAGCGGGTTCAGGTATTCGATGTCGAAGTCGCGTTCGCCGTACACGACCTGTTCGAAGAACGCGATCCGCACACCACGGCCCGCGTGCAGCTCGAACCGCTGGGCCGCTGTCCACTTGTCGGCGAACAGCTCGCGTTCGATCCCGTTCGGCTGCACATACGTGCGCCCGATCCGCGGCTCGGTGTGCAGCTTGCCCTGGACGAGTGTCAGTGCGAACGGCCCCCAGCGGCCGCGGAACCGGAAATGGGTGAACGGGAGCGCGTAGTCGTTGAGGATCAGTGTGCCCGACTCGCCCTCGCCCCAGCGCAGGCGGTCCTTGCCGAGGTAGAACATCACGTGCCCGCGCTCGTACGCGACCTCCGCCTCGGTGTCGTAGAAGTCGAGGTAGTCGTTGTTCACGGACGTCGGGGCGCCGTACTCGTACGGGTAGCGGACGCTGTCGGTGACCGCGGGGGAGGAATCGACACGGTTGTCCGCGACCGCTCCGAACGCGGAAAACCCGCCGCTGCGGAACCGCGCCGCGCCGCCGTTCGCGAACACGCGCGAGTCGATCACATCGCCGCCGACCTGCTCCGGGAGCCGCTGGTAGAACTCGAGCTTCGCGAGCGGGTTGAGCGCGACCGACCAGTCGTCGCCCGCCCCGCCCTCGACGTAGAACATGTCCAGCCCGTGCGGGAACCACCAGTCGGGGACCCAGCGCCAGCGGTCGACGAGCGGCCGGAACCGCCCGCGCACGTCCAGCGCGAGCAGCTCCAGCTCGTCGCCGAACTCGAACAGGTGGTAGTCGAGCCGCGCGCGGTCGATACGGGACATCTCGTCACGGTGGGCGTCGGCTTCCGCGAGCCGGACAGCGACGGCGAGCCGGGTGTACGGCCGCGCCCCGGACAGCTCCGTCTCCAGGTACCCGAGCACTTCCGCGCGTTCGAGGAAGTCGTACACCGGGTCGCCGCGCCGGACATCAACCGCGCGCGCGAGGTATGGCACGATCAGCAACAGCGCGAGCGCGAGTAGAAACGGTGCAAGATCAGCCAAGCGCCGGCATGTGTCGCAGTGGCGGTCGATCAACACCGACGGTCCTCCGTTGATAACGTAGCCCGGGGTCGCCGACCCCGGGGGTGATCGCAGGGACTGCCTCACTGCCCGATACCGTGTGATCAACCGCGCGGGCAAGCCCGCACGGCCGGTACGTCGCAGCCCGTTGCGCCGCGTTTGCAAGCAACCGCGGGCCTGTGCCTTGACTGAAGTCAAGGGCAAGCGCAAGCGTGTGTGTGCCCGCAGCCCGTAGAGCCGCGGTTGCGAGCAACCGCGGGCATGTGCCTGTTCCGCGCTTGCAAGTAAGCGCGGGCACGAGACCGGGCCGCAGCCCACAACCGGCAGCCCGCTCAGCCGCGGTGACGACGGTACGAAATCAACACCTCGATGAAGAAGTCCTTGCCGAGCGGCTGATCACGGCGTGTGCGGATCGAGCGCAGCACCGCCTCCTCGTCCTCCGTGATCCCGAGCATCAGGCGCGTGCGCTCGTCGTTGAGCAGCTCTTCGAGGCCGGGGTGGAGGCGCGCCTGCTCGACCGGCTCGTAGCGGAGCTGCTCCGCCTCCGCGACCGCGTGCGGGGCGGGTTCCGGGGACGGGCGGTCGGGGTAGCGGACATCCTCCCGCCAGAAATCGGCCGGGTTCACGCCGAGCACCGCGGCGAGCTTGCGCACCGTGTCCGCGCGCGGTTCTTCATGCCCGTTCTCGATCAGGCTGACCGTGGCGCGGTCGATCCCCGCCCGGTCGGCGAGCGCCTGCTGGGTGAGCCCGCGCATCCGCCGCAGCCTGCGCATCGTCCGCCCGAACCGGAGTGTGTCGTCGTTCGCGACCATCGTTCCCGCCGTGATAGATGTACCCAACGAGAATATGGGGGCAACACGACGGGAACACAACCTCGGGGCAACATTCGCCGAGGCTCCTGCGCGCAAACGTCCGGGCACGGTGGAGCGGGCGCGGGAGCGAATGTCACACGCCGGCGAATTCGAGCACGTACTTGACGACCACGACTGCAATCGCGGCGACGAGCAACAGTTTGATCGCCCTCGCCGGCACGAACTTCTGCAGGCGCGAGCCGGCATACGTGCCGAGCGCGCCGCCGAGCCCGAACAGGAGCCCGAGCGGCCAGTCGGGGTGGAGCGGAACTCCGTGCGCGAACCCGGCCGCGGAATAGACCGTGTACGCGAGCACGCCCGCGACCGAGCTGGTGAACGTGGTCGCGAGCGCGGGTCCGGCGACGACGTACACCGGCACGCCGAGCACGGAGACGAGAAACGGTGCGATGATCGCTCCGCCGCCGATACCGTACGCCGCGCCGACAATGCCGACGACGAAACTGAGCAGGAAGATCGGCAGCACCGAGACCTGGTGGCGCCGGCCCTGGAACTCGAACGAAATCCGTTTCACGTCGATCTTCATCCCGCGGATTTCGTAGTTGCGGCGCTGCGCGGGCTCTACCGGGGCGGTTTTCGCGAACGCATTCAGCAGCAGGCGGGCGCCGATGAACGCGAGCACGATCGCGACGAACAGTTTGAACGCGCCCGGGTCGGGGAGCAGGTAGATGCGTGCGAGCGCGCCGATGAACCCGCCGGGGACGACGCCCGCGATGAGCACGCCCGCGAGCGGCCACAGCATCCGCCGTTCGCGCATGTAACCGTAGATCCCGCCCGGAGTTGCGACCACGTTGTACAGCAGGTTCGTCGGCGAAACCGCCGGACCGGTGAACCCGAGCACGCTCATCTGGAACGGGAGCAGGAGGAACGCGCCGGACACGCCGCCCGTTGACGTCAGGCTCGAAATCACGAACATGACGACCACCGGCAGCCACCAGAATGTCTCGACACCGCTGATCGGAAACGTGGTCATCGCGCTCTCCAAACGGCGCGCAATATGAGAAACCGGACTGGTGAACGCCAGCGCGCCGGAGAGACAAACTCCGGCGGGCGGGTTGACCGGCGCGACCGGTGGATGTATTTCACATCGCAACTCCGGAGTGCAACCGCGGGATCGTTCGATGATCCTCTACCTGCACGGGTTCGCCTCGACCGGCGAGGGCGGGAAATGGGAGGCGATGCGTGACGCGTTCCCCGGCCGCGAGGTCGTGTCGCCGACGCAGCCGGTGGATCCGTTCGAGACGATGGAGCTGGTGCGCGGGCTGTTTGCGGAACGGGCGGGGCCGCATCTCGCGGTCGGGACGAGCCTCGGCGGATTCTACGCGTACTGCGCGGCCGCGATGTTCGGCGCCGCCGCGTTCGTGATCAACCCGTCGATGCGACCGTGGGTGAGCCTCGGCGCCGAAATCGGGACCGTGCAGCGGTTCGACACGGACGAGACATTTGCATGGACGCGGGAGCACGTGCGCAACCTCGAACGCCTGGCGCAACGGGCGGGACGCGCCCCGGGGGAACTCGTCCACTTCCACCTCGCCGGCGACGATGAGCTGCTCGACCACTCGGCGATTCCCGAACGCTACGCGGAAGCGGCGACGATCCGCTGGTACGACAACGCCGGCCACCGGTTCGAGAGATTCCCGGACCTGCTGCCGGAGCTCGAACGCGTGCTCGCCGGCCTGGAACGGGGCCGCTGATCACGCGTGGGAGCTGATGAATCGCGAGACGGGGGCGTTTGCGCGGCCTTGACAGGTGAGCCGGCGGGCGCTACTTTTGTCACCCGCCGCGCGACGAACGGGGCTGTAGCTCAGTTGGGAGAGCGATGCGTTCGCAACGCATAGGTCAGCGGTTCGATTCCGCTCAGCTCCACGATCCGCCCGCCCGAGAGGCGGGCTTTTTGCGCCGCGCGGCGGCCGGCGTAGCCCGGGGTCGCCGACCCCGGGTCAATTCACCGCCGGATCAACCGTTCATCCCCTTGCCCTTGACTTTAGTCAAGGGTAATCAAGGGGTTGGTCAGACAGACGGGTGGCCCGGACGGACCAGGTTGCATATACACTTGAATTATCCGCGGTTGCAAGCAACCGCGGGCCTGTTCGATACTAATCGCGCGGGCGCGTGCGTGGAGGCCGGGTCCCGTGCAAGGGTCCCGCGCCCAACCCCGTCAGGTCCGAGAGGAAGCAGCGGCCGGCGTGCGGATCCTGTGCCGCGGGGTTGCCTGGCCTCCACGTCCGCGCCCGACAAACAGAAACCCCCCGCCCGTGGAGGACAAGGGGTTCAGGTGGCGGGGGAAACCGGGTTCTGTCTGCGCAGAGTACGCCGCCTCACGCCGGCGCGCGCCCGCCTCGACATTCACTACCGCTGCGAATCACGGCTCGCGGCCATCAGAACTTCGCGGTCGATGTGCATCGGCGGCCGCTCCTTCAGGCTTTCCATCTCACAGGAGCGGCACCGGTTGTTCATCGAACGCCAGCCTGCCTGTTTGCCGCAGCTCACGCAGGTTCCGGAGTTTCTCCCGCTCCGGCCGGCGGCCACACGCAATCGCCGTCGATACTCCTGAGGTCGCAGTGCCATGGAACCGTACCTCCTTTCCGGAACCTCCCGGCGCGATCAGGGCCGACTCCGCCGCCGGCCGGTCTCCCAGCCTCCGGACAGCGGCGGTCTCTGATCCGACCCGTGCGCCGGGTGCTCCGCGAGTGCTGCCCTGTACACTCACGTAACGTGCAAGATCAGGGCCAGGTTCCACGAAAAACCAAGAATTCACGAACAACCAGCATGATTCTCCTGAACCGGTTGTAATAATTTAGCGTCCAACCGTGCAGATTGTTCGCGCCTGCTCGTGGAGACCCGGAGACTCGCTTTGCGGCCGTGCAGATTTTGCGCAAGACTGACGCTGTTTTGCAGGCGGCGGGTGACTCCAATCGTGCGCCGCGATCGCAGGGATTCGTGCTGTCACAGCACGTGCTACGCCCCGTGCCTGCTCGCAGGCCGGGCTGATCCGCCGGTGCAAGCATGCTTCCGGGTTGGATCCATGCCTGCACAGCAGGCATGGGCATAGCGCAGGCCGGGCCACGCCTCGTGATTGTGGACCGGGAACTGTACATGCCCGCGGGGACGTCCCGAAGGGCGTCACCGCGGCTGATCCGCCGGAGTTGCAGCCCTGCGACATCCCGGCTGCGCCGGGCTGTCACAGGGGCACTTGGTCTGGAAGGCACCGGGGCTGGAGTTACCGGCCCCGGGGTCGGCGACCCCGGGCTACACCCGCTGTCGCAGGGGCACGTACGACATGAGACCCGCGGCTGAAGCCCCGGGCCACCCAGCCGCAGCCGATCAAATCATCCCGGCCCGCTGTTTGCTCGTGCATTCGCACACGAGCACGAGAGGTCGATGATGAGACGGTATCCCCGCAGTATTTTCCCGGCGTTGACACGGGCCGCGGCGGTGCTGGTGATCATGTCCGCGATCGCGTTGGCACGCCCGGCGCAAACCAGCGACACGGAACCGATGGCCGACCCGAACCCCGAAAACCGCTCCGACGCCACGTTCGCCGGCGGCTGCTTCTGGTGCATGGAGCCGCCGTTCCAGCAGATGGACGGCGTGATCGACGTGATCGCCGGGTTCACCGGCGGCGACGAGAAGGACCCGCGCTACGAAGACGTGGTCAGCGGTCGCACCGGCCACCGTGAGTCGGCGCGCGTCATCTACGACCCGGACGCTGTCAGCTACGAGGAGCTGCTGCGCACGTTCTGGCGCAACATCGACCCCACCGACACCGGCGGCCAGTTCGCCGACCGCGGCAAGCACTACCGCACCGCGGTCTTCTACCACAACGATGTGCAGAAACGGCTCGCGGAACAGTCGAAACGCGAGCTCGCTCGTTCCGGGAAGTTCGACGAGCCGATCGTCACCGAGATCCTCCCGGCCACCGAGTTCTACCGCGCCGAAGATTACCACCAGGATTACTACAAAAAGAACCCTCTCCACTACCTGCTGTACAAGAAAAGCTCCGGGCGGGAAGAGTACATCGAGAAGACGTGGGGCGAGGACTGACCCGCGCGCCCGCCCCCGGAGCGCGGCCATGCCAATGTGCCCCTGTGACAGGCCCGTGGTTGCTTGCAACCGCGGCTGATGCGACGGTGTGTGACGACTATCCAACTGTTCGATTATCCTTGACTAAAGTCAAGGGCAAGGGTACGTGATCCGACCGTGTATGAAACCCGGGGCGAGCCCCGGGCCACACGCAAGCCCCGGGCCACGCGCCAGACCGCGGACGCCAGACGCCAGACCCCGGACCCCGGACCGCGGACGCCAGACGCCAGACCCTGGACGCCACCCCCCAGACCCCGGACCCCTCAAGCCCCGGGCCACGCAGGCGCTTGCCGGGCGAATCAGAACCGGTGTTCCGTGCCGAACCGCCACGAGACGGGAACCCGGCGGTCGATGTAGTCGTCGTGCAGCACGCGGTCAATGTAGAACGAAGCGTTGCCCTTGTCGCGCTGGGCGATCAGGTAGAAACGCGCGTAGCTGCGCCAGCGGATTGTCTTCCCGTCGTTCGGCAGCGTGTTGAGCAGATCGACGCGACCGCTTAACTCGAGGAGAAACGTGCGCGTCACCGGCACGGTCCACGCCGCGTACGCGCTCGACTCCCACTGGTAGGTCGAATTGTGCCCGAACAGTCGTGCCGGGCCGCCGTGGATGAACGGCCCGGTGGAGAGGAACAGGTCGAGTTGCGCGCGCCCCCGTTTCCGTACCTCGATCGCCTGCTCGCCCTCTTCCATCGGCGAGGTCGTGCCGATCCCGAACGCGGTGTGGGTCCAGAACACTGCGTCGGTGTACTTGCGGTCGATCAGGTGGAAACAGCAGCGGCGGAGGAAGATGTACACCTGGCGCCGGTCGCGCCACGCCCAGCGCCAGCCGGCGTACAGCCACGAATCGACCTGGCTCGGGTCGAACGGAGTGATCGACTGCGAGCCGAGGTAGCCGGCGGCGAGCCGGTATTCCCCGCCGTACCAGAAGCGGTGGCCATGCCCGCGCCCCGCCTCCATCAGGATCTTCGCGCCGTAGTCCCAGGTCACGAGACGGTCCCGTTTCGCCGCCCAGATGAACCAGAACCTGCCCTCCGTGCTGAACGTGAACTGCCACGGGACATCGGCCTTGTCGCGGTACTTCTCCGGCGACACGTCCACCGCGCCCGGGGGATCATCGGAGGCCACTGCCCGGGGCGAGGCAAACGCGAGCGCGGCTGCAATCAGCAGAAATGTGCGGAAAACGGGTGGTCGTCGCGCCATGGGCTCCCCCTGTTGTATCGATCGTCGAATGAGTTCGCTCGGATGGGGGAGTATCAGCCCGCGGCGCGCGCGCTGGCAAGCGGAATCGGGCCGGGCGGCGAGTTTCACACCTTCAGGTGCAGCGCGGCGGCAGCGATGTCGGAGTCGGGGACGCGGTCGAAGCGGGCGGCGCCGGTTTCATCCTGCGCGCGGAACACGATCGCACCGGCCTCCGATCGCGGCCACCGGCGCCACGCGTGCGGGTTCACCATCAGCGCGACCACCGGCCGCGCGAGCGCCGCGGCGAGATGGAGCGCGCCGCCGTCATTGCCGATCGCGAGCGAGCCGGCCGCGAGCAGGTCGATCAGCTCACTGATCGGCGGCGCGTCGATCCACGGCACATCCAGATGCTCGGAGACACGGCGCCCGCGCTGTTCGTCGCCCGGACCGGTGATCACGGCGAGCGGGGTGCGGTGCAGCGTGCGGGCGACGGCGACGAACCGGTCCTCCGGCCAGCCGAACGCGTCCCCGTCCCACCCCGGCAGGAGCACGATCGGCGCGGTGAGCCCGAGCTGCTTCCACCGGTTGCGGCCGCGCTCGTAACGGTCCGGGCCGTGCGGGAGCGACGGGACCCGGCTGTGCACCTCCGCGCCGAGCGATTCCGCGAGTGAGAGGCAGGACTCGACCGGGTGTTCGTCGATGCGCGGAAAGGTGAACGGGATCGTGAGATACGCGCGCCGCCCGCCGATTTCGAACCCGGCGCGGGTTTCGATTCCGGCGTGTGCGAGCAGGCGGGCGGTCGTGTACTCGTGCGCGCGGGTGAAATCGACCGAGATCCGCCCGCGCACGCGCTCGTGTTTCTCGCGGGCGAGCTCGGCGAGCGGCCGCACCTCGCCCCAGCCGGTGCCGGCGAACAGCTCCTCCGCCCCCTCGATCGCGTAGAGCACGCGCTCCATCTTGTGGAACCGCCTCCGCAACGCGCTGAGCGCGGGTTCCGCGAACACGAGCTCGGCGAGCCGCCCGGGGTGGACGGCGACGATCCGCCTCACATGATCGCGCGCGGGCAGCATCGGCACGGGCCGGCGGTGCGAAAGACGGAGCCACATGCGCCGCAGCGTGTTCCCGAGCCCGCGGCGGGCTGCGATAACTTCCGGCGCCGTGCGGTCCTCCGGCGGGGGCGGAAGAGCGTCGCCGAAACGGGGACTGTCGGCGGCCGACTCGATTCGCGCATGGATCGTGGTGTTCATTGGAAACGGCGGATTGTACGTGTTCAGTAAGCTCGACCGCGTCCCGGCGCGGTCTGCGGACAACAGCTTCGCCCCCGGAGGCATACCTTGCAAGATAACGCCGGCGACAAACCGGGCCAAACCACGTTCCCGCTTTCCCCGTCCGGCCCCCGGGGCTCGCCCGCTTGCCTCGGCGACCGTTTCCGCTTCACCTTCCGCATCATCGAAGCGAACGCCCATGCCCTTGCCCTTGACTTCAGTCAAGGCCCAGGGACGCCGCGTGCTCGAGCGTGCGCCGATCCCCGACTGAAGTCGGGGGCAATGGTCAACCGGACGTGCCGCCCCCCCCGGGCTCGCCCGCTTGCCTCGGCGACCGTTTCCGCTTCACCTTCCGCATCATCGAAGCGAACGCAGCGAGGACTGCATGCTGAAACGGGTGCTGGTTGCGAACCGCGGCGAGATCGCGGTGCGGATCATGCGCGCGGCGCGCACGCTCGCGATCTCACCGGTCGCGGTGTTCAGCGAGGCGGACCGTGACGCGCTCCACGTGCGCGTCGCGGACGACGCGGTCGAGATCGGCCCGCCCGCCGCCGCCGAGAGTTACTTGAACATCGAACGGATCATCGACGCGGCGAAACAGGCCGGCTGCGATTGCGTGCACCCGGGCTACGGGTTCCTCGCGGAACGGGCCGTGTTCGCGCGCGCGGTGATCGACGCCGGCCTCGTCTGGATCGGTCCGACCGCGGAGGCGATCGAGCTGCTCGGCGACAAGGTCGCGTCCCGGCTCACGATGGAGAACGCCGGCGTGCCGGTCACCCCCGGATTCGCGAGCGAAAACGCGGAGGTCGATGCGGATGAATACCGCGCCGCCGCAGAAAAAATCGGCTACCCGGTGCTGATCAAGGCGGCGGCCGGCGGCGGCGGGAAAGGGATGCGTGTCGTGCGCGGCCCGGACGAATTCGCCGAGGGCCTCGAGGGCGCCGCCCGTGAAGCGAAGGGCGCGTTCGGCGACCCGCGCGTGTTCATCGAACGTTACGTCGAGAAACCGCGACACATAGAATTCCAGGTGTTCGCGGACGAACACGGCGACGCCGTGCACCTGTTCGAACGCGAATGCTCGATCCAGCGCCGCCACCAGAAGGTGATCGAGGAGACACCTTCGACCGCGCTCACGCCCGGGATGCGCGCGCGAATGGGCGAGGCGGCGGTGAAGGCGGTGAAGGCGTCGAACTACGTCAACGCCGGCACGGTCGAGTTCCTGTTCGACGATCCCCGCCGGCAGTTCTACTTCCTCGAGGTGAACACGCGGATCCAGGTCGAGCACCCGGTCACCGAGGAGACGACCGGGATCGATCTCGTCGCGGCGCAGTTTCATGTCGCCGCCGGCGAGCGGTTGCCGTGGGCGCAGGACGAGATCACACAGCGCGGGCACGCGATCCAGGCGCGCATCTACGCGGAGGATCCGGCCGCGGGTTTCCTCCCCGCCGCCGGGCCGCTGCTCTACCTGCGCGAGCCGACCGGGCCGGGGGTGCGCGTGGACAGCGGGGTCGTGCAGGATGTCGATGTCCCTGTACATTACGACCCGATCATGGCGAAGGTGATCGGGACCGGACCGGACCGTGAAACCGCGCGCGTTCGCCTGATCCACGCGCTCGCGGGCTATGTCGCGCTCGGCGTGCCGACGACCGCCCCGTTTCTCCGCGACGTGCTCGCGCACCCCGAGTTCGTCGCCGGGCGGACGTACACCGACTTCATCCCGACCCACTTCCACGGCTGGACCGGGCGCGACGCGGAGGCGGAAACAGTCGCGCTCGCAGTCGCAGCGGGAGTGGGCGAGCGTAGCCCGGGCTCGGCGGGCCCGGGGGTGCCGGCGGATGCAACCGATGGAGCCGCGAGCCGCATTCCCGGCCCATGGGCGACCCTCGGCTTGTGGCGGATCGGCGTGAGGTGAGGATGTGGCACACATGCCCGTGCTTGCTTCCAAGCGCGGCTACTGACACGGTCTCATATGCCCGTGCCTGCTTGCAAGCGCGGGTGTCACAGGTCCGTGCTTGCTTGCAAGCGCGGCTACTGACACGGTGTCATATGCCCGTGCTTGCTTGCAAGCGCGGCTTTGCAACAGTCACGTCAGCCTGAGAGTATAATGCCATTTCTCACAGATGATGCAACGGCCTGCCCGCATTACATCACGTTCTCAACCCAGCACCGGTTGCATCTGTTCAACTACGCGCCCCTTTGTGACCTCTTCGTTGATCAACTCAGGCGTACTCATCAAAGGGAGTTCTTTCATCTGTTTGCGTACGTGGTCATGCCGCATCACGTCCATTTGCTGCTCCAGCCCCACGTACCCGTTGAACGAATCCTGACAGCGATCAAACGACCCGTGAGTTTCCGTGCGCTCCGGTTCCTCGAGCATCATGATTCTGCTCTCTATGCACAACTTCAAATCCAGGTGGGACGCCGCGCCAACCACCGATTCTGGTTGCAAGGCGGCGGACGCGATCACTGGTTGACGGAAGAAGAGGATTTGATCGAAGTTGCCACGTACATTCACAACAACCCGGTTCGCTGGGGGCTCGTCAAACGCCCTGAGGATTGGCAATGGTCCAGCGCACGCTACTGGCTCCTGGGTGACCGATGGTTTCCAATGGATACGATCGAGTAGAAGACATATCCGTGCCAGCTTGCTTGCGCGGGTGGATTGACTGTCGGTTTAGCTGCGCTTGCAAGCAAGCATGGGCATGTATGTCCATGCTGTTGGTTTAGCTGCGCTTGCAAGCAAGCACGGGCATGTATGTCCATGCCGTTGGTTTAGCCGCGCTTGCAAGCAAGCACGGGCATGTATGTCGATGCTGTTGGTTTGGCCGCGCTTGCAAGCAAGCACGGGCATGTATGTCCATGCTGTTGGTTTAGCCGCGCTTGCAAGCAAGCACGGGCATGTATGTCGATGCTGTTGGCTTAGCCGCGCTTGCAAGCAAGCACGGGCATGTATGTGTCTCCCTGGGGCATGTTCTTCTGACGAGGGCGGGATGAAGAAACGAGTTTATCGAACCGCGCGCGGTGCGGTGGAAGTGAAGGCGGAGAAGACGGAGACTCGTCTCGCGGCCGCGGTCACCGGCGACGGCGGCGAGGCGGTCGAACTCGCGGGCTCGTGGATCGCGACCGGCGCGCACAGCGGGCTCTGGCGTGTCGAAGACGGCTCGCGCCACGATGTCGCCGCCGCGAAGGAGCGCAACGGGACCGTGTGGGTCGCGGTGGACGGCCGTGTGTTCCGCTTCGAAAGCCTCAGCGAGGACGATGCCGGCGCGGCCGCGGTCGCCGAGAACATGATCGCTGCGCCGATGCCGGGCAAGGTGACGAAGGTGTTCGTCGCCGAGGGCGACAGCGTCGAGGAGGGCGCGCCCGTGCTGATCGTCGAGGCGATGAAGATGGAGCACACGTTGCGCGCCCCGAAAACCGGCACGATCACCAATTTCACCTGCGCCGAAGGCGACCAGGTCGAGGCGAACGTGCCGCTGGTTGAGATTGAGTAGTCTGTCGGATCACACGGTCCGAATCTGCTTGGAGGTCAGCGATGGAAGTGGCGCTCGGGCGGTTGGTGAAGACGCGGTACGGCGACTATCTCGGTTCGATCAGCGCGGATGCTGTCAGCGGCGGGCTGCGTGACCTGCTCGCGCGCGCCGGTCTCGACCGGGAGGGGATCGCGGTGGTCGGGCTCGAATACCGGAGCGTGCGTGAGGATGACGAGCGCGCCGGCACGCTCACCCTCTACCTGTTCGACACCGGCCGTGTCCCGGAGGGCCAGACGCTCGCCGCGTACGCGGTGAAGCGTGACGGCACGCTCGATGTCGAGGTGCACAACCTCGAGCTTTCCCCCGGGGAGTTCATCGACCTGTTCAAGCGGACGTCTGTGTCGCTGACCCGCGAGTCGCTCGTCGGGCTCCGCGTGCAGAGCGACTCGGCGAATGAGCCCGGCGGCTCCTGATCATCGCCGGAGGAAGGGGGAGTCTGACGATGGCCTCGCGCAGCAAGCACAAGGGGAATAAGGGCCGCACCCGCCCGCGGATCCCGCGCGCGAAGTATGTGTTCGTCACCGGCGGAGTCGTCTCCAGCCTCGGCAAGGGGATCACCTCCGCCTCGCTCGGCCTGTTGCTGAAGGAACGCGGCTACCGTGTCACGATCCTCAAGGCCGACCCTTACCTCAACGTCGATCCCGGCACGATGAGCCCGTTCCAGCACGGCGAGGTCTATGTCACCGACGACGGCGCGGAGACCGACCTCGACCTCGGCCACTACGAGCGGTTCATCGATGTCTCGATGAGCAAGCTGAACAACGTCACTTCCGGCCAGATCTACGAGCGCGTGATCCAGAAGGAGCGGGATGGCGCCTACCTCGGCGGCACGGTGCAGGTGATCCCGCACGTGACCGACGAGATCATCGCGCGCATCTGCGAGCTCGCGAGCACGAAGGAGAAGCCGCAGTTCGTGATCACGGAAGTCGGCGGCACGGTCGGCGACATCGAATCGCTCCCGTTTCTCGAGGCGTTCCGCCAGTTCTTCCTGCTCGCCGGGGCAAGAAACGTGCTGTTCGTGCACGTCACGCTGCTCCCGTACATCGCCGCCGCTGACGAAGTGAAGACGAAGCCGACCCAGCACAGCGTGTACCGGCTGCGCGAGATCGGGCTGCAGCCGAACGTGATCGTCGCGCGCACGGAGAAGCCGATCGAACAGGATGTGCGCGACAAGATCGCGTTGTTCTGCAACGTGAGCGCGGGCGATGTGTTCGCCGCGAAGGACGCCGCCTCGATCTACGAGGTTCCGCTCAACCTCGAGAAGGAAGGGCTCGCGGACAACGTGCTGAAGAAGATGGGGATGCGCGCACAGCCGCCCGAGCTGCACGCGTGGCGCAGCCGGGTCAACCACATCCTCAGCCCGTCGAAACGGGTCACCGTCGCGATCGTCGGCAAATATGTCGGCCTGCAGGACGCGTACAAGTCGATCAACGAGGCGTTCATTCACGCCGGGGCGGAGCTCGATCTGCACGTGGACACGCGCTGGATCGACGCGGAGTTGGTCGAGCAGGACGGGCCGGCGGCGCACCTGTCGGAGGTGCACGGTCTTCTCATCCCGGGCGGGTTCGGCGTGCGCGGGTCGGAAGGGAAGGTCGAGGCGGTCAGGTACGCGCGCGAGAACGGGCTCCCGTATTTCGGCATCTGTCTCGGGCTGCAGATGGCGGTCGTCGAATTCGCGCGCACCGTCGCCGGGCTGAAGAACGCGAACTCGTCCGAGTTCAGGCCGCGCACACGTCACCCGGTGATCGCGCTCATGCCCGGCCAGCGCGCGGTCGCGCAGAAAGGCGGCACGATGCGGCTCGGCTCGTGGTCATGCCACCTGCAGCGCGGGACGAAGGCGTTCGAGGCGTACGGCAGCGAGCTGATCTACGAGCGCCATCGCCACCGCTACGAGTTCAACAACGCCTACCGCGAGCCGCTCGAGAACGCGGGGATGGTGTTCTCCGGCGTGAACCCGGACGAGGGCCTCGTCGAGATGGCGGAAGTCAAGGGTCACCCGTGGTTCGTCTGCTGCCAGTTCCACCCGGAGCTGAAGAGCCGGCTCACGCGCGCCCACCCGCTGTTCCTCAAGTTCGTCGAATCGTCGTACAACGAGAAGCTGCGCCGGAACTCTTGACGGCGTCGGGTCCAGGGAACTGACAGCGGATGGCGCGGATGCTGCGGACGGTCGCCGGCGCCCATTTGTCAGCGCGCGCCGAAACAGACGGGCGCCGGGGCCGGGAGACGCGTGGCTCATCGATACGTGAAAAACACGAAATCCGACCGTATATTCACGGGATGAATCAACTGGCCCGATTGTCCAGTTCGCTCAGCCATGTGCACGACCGGAACTTTGTTCGCATCTGCGCGGCCGAGGCGTCATTCTGGCTGTGGGGACGCTTGCTAGCAAGCGTCCCCGCCTCACGCGTCTGTGTGCGTGAAGGCGGGTGAAGAAGGTCCAGCTTATCCAAGGGTTATTTCTTGAGTTTCCTGGTTACGCCCACCCTTGTCGAATCCGGACCTTCCCTTCACTGCGTTCAGGATAAACTCCCCTTCGCCCGACGGACGGACGCCGGGCTTCGGTGAGAATGACTCGCTTGCCACCTGCGAAATTGCCCCGGCTGAGCCGAAGGGATGACCGGATCAACGGGAACTCGGGAGCGATTCGATGAAACTGCGCAAGTACCTGATTTTTCCACTGCTGATTCTGTGGATCGCTGTGCTGATGTTCTTCGCCGCCCGGGCGGTCGCGTTGATTCAGTAGCGGTGGATTCGGCCGGGTCGCGGCCTCTGTCGCCGGCTATCCGCGCGACGGACGCCGCCCCGGGTTGTAGATCTTCCCCCCGTTGTCCGTGTATTCGAACAGCACCGCCCGGCCCTCCTTCGCCAGCGTCGGACCTTTCACCTCGACCCCGCGGCGGCGCAGTCCGTCGGCCCAGTCGGCGGGCTTGTCACCTTCGTCGAACCCGGCCGCGCGCGCATCCTCGCTCGTCGCACCGTACAGCAGCGCATGCACCCCCGACCACTGCACCGCCCCGGTGCACATCGCGCACGGTTCGCAGGATGACACGAGCTCGAGCTCGTGCGCCGCGAGGTCGAAGCTGCCGAACAGCTTCTGCGCGAACGAGATCGCAACGATCTCCGCGTGCATCGAGGACAGCCCGCTCGACGGTACGAGGTTGACGCCCCAGGCGACCGGGCGCTGAGTATCCCGATCGAAGATGACGGCCGCGAACGGACCGCCGCTGTCGCGCGCGATGTTCTCCACCGCGAGCTCGTACGCGAGCCGAACGCGATCGTCCGCCGAACCGAGACTGCGGTCCGGCAGCGGCCGTTCCCGCAGCCAGCCGGGCAGCGCGATTCTGATTTCGGAAGCGAGCGGTCCGCTCATCGTTGTCCCGCCGAGTCAACTGACTGGGAAGATAGCGATCCGCGGCTGGTTTGTCACGTGCGGAGCTTACGGCGGCGACCGAGACCTGCGTTCGTCGCGGTCGAATCGCTGGTGAACGGGTTCACAAGGAGAGCACGCTCGTTTCGAGCAACCGCATTCTTTATTACCTTCGATCCCTGAGTTTCGCGGAGGAGAAGATGCCGGAGACAAGCCTCGCGCTTATCTGCGTGACCGCGTTCATCGCGGTGTTCGTGCTGCTCGCTCTGCTCGCGGTCGTGATGGAGTTGCTCACACGTCTCACCCCCCAGCCTGCTGTCCCAACCGGCGGCATGCGATCCGCCCCCCCGAGCGAAACGAAGGCGGCGACTGATGACCCCGCGCGTGTCGCGGCGATCGTCTCCGCCTACCGGCGCACATTCCCGGACAGGAAAGTGACGTACATCGAACAGATACGCTGACCGGCCCTCGACGCAAGCCGTGGACCATGTCTTGCAGCAGGAGGCTGTGCGACCATGATTTTCACTGAAAAGAAGAAGACGATCCGCGTGATGTTGACCACGTTCCGCGACGGGTTCCAGAGCATGTTCGGCGGCAAGGTGCGGATCGACGATGTACTGCCTGCGATGGAGGTTGCGGCGAAGGATGTCGGGGTACGGCACTTCGAGTTCGGCGGCGGCGCGCGCTACCAGGCGCCCTATTTCTACTGCGGCGAGGACCCGTTCGAGACGTTGCAGAAGATGCGGAACACCGTCGGCCCGGAGCCCGACCTGCAGATCCTCACGCGCTCGATCTCCGGCGTCACGCTGACCACGCAGAACATCGAGGCGCTCACGCTGCAGGCGAAGCTGCACAAGGCGCACGGGACAACCTGGGACCGCAACTTCGACTTCATGAACGACGTCAATCTGCTCGCGCGCACCGGCAAGCCGATCGTCGATTCCGGGATGCACCACCAGGTGTGCGTCGCGCTCATGGGCCTGCCGTTCGAATCGGACATGGCGCACACCGCCGAGTTCTACATCAACGTCGCAAAGCGGATCATCGACAGCGGCCTCCACTTCGATTCGATGTGCCTGAAGGACGCGTCCGGGACGACGACGCCGAAGGTCGTGTATGACTCGGCGAGGGGAATCAGGCCGCTGCTGCCGGAGGGCACGCCGCTCTGGTTCCACACGCACGACACCGCCTCGACCGCGGTCGCCTGCTACATGGCGGCGATCGAGGGCGGCGCGGACGGCGTCGATCTCGCGAACCGGCCGCTCGCGAGCGGGACCGTGCAGCCGGATGTGCGCTCGCTCGCGCACGCGCTCAAGCACACCGGCTACTCCCTCGACATCGACCACACGAAGACCCGGCTCGTGGAAGAGGCGCTCACGGAGGCGTTGGCGGACTACGAATTCAACCCGGTTGTCACCTCCGCCGACCCGCGCGTGACCGGGTTCCCGATGCCCGGCGGGGCGATCGGGCCGAACGTGCACATGATGGTGCGCGCCGGCATCCTCAACCGTTACAGCGAGATCCTCGACGAGTTCCCGGTCGTCGTCAAGGCCGGCGGCGCATGGACGTCCGTCACCCCCGGCTCGCAGCAATACTGGCTGCAGGCGTTCAACAACGTGCTCTACGGGCGCTGGGAGAAGATCGATCCCGGCTACGGCAAGTCCGTGCTCGGCTACTTCGGCCGGACCCCGCTCCCGCCGGACGAGGAAGTGGTGAAGAAGGCGGCCGAACAACTGAAGATGGAACCGTTCGCGGGCAACCCGCTCGACGCCGCCCCGGATTCGCTCGGACCGGCGAAGCAGGCGCTCGAAGAACGCGGGCTGCCGGCGGACGAGAAGAGCGTGTTCCTCGTCGCCTCCGCGATGGTTCCCGGCAAGAAGATCGAGCTCAACGAGGGCATCCGCCTGCTCGAGGGCCGGCCGAGGATCGATCTGCCGTTGAAGAAGAAGGAGGAGGAGCCGGAGAAGGAGGCGAAGCCGGAGGAGAAACCGGCGCCCGCCGCGCAACCGCAGGCGGCGATGCCGTCCGGGCCGCTCACGACCACGTGCACGGTCGTCGAAGGCGGCACCGCGCGCCGGTTCATGGTGATCATCGACTCGCAGAATTCGCAGTCGGCGCCCGCCCCCGCGCAGGGACAACCGGCGCAGGCCGCACCCGCCGCCCCGGCCGCGCCCGCCGCCGAGGGTACCGCCGTCTATTCCCCGTTCGAAGGCGACAGCCCGCTCGTCGAGCTCGAGGTCAAGCAGGGCGACGATGTGAAGAAAGGCCAGGTGCTCGGCGCCGTCGAGGCGATGAAGGCGAACCACAGCTTCAAGGCGCCGGTGGACGGGGTCGTGGAGAAGATCCACGTGCAGCTCGGCGACGATGTCGGCGCCGGCGAGCCGATCCTCACGATCCAGCCGAGGTAAGGAGGCCCCCGATGGAGGTGCTCGCCGACCTGCTGCGCACGACCGGCTTCGCGGGGCTCACCTGGCACAACCTCGTCATGTTCGTGATCGGCGGCGTGCTCATCTACCTCGCGATCACGAAGGGCTTCGAACCGCTGCTCCTGATCCCGATCGGTTCCGGGGCGATCCTCGCGAACCTGCCGTTCGCGGAGATGGCCGCGGGGCTGAACGTCGAGGGCGGCCTGCTCCAGATGGTGTACGCGGTCGGGATCAAGACCGAGTTCCTCCCGCCGGTGATCTTCCTCGGCGTCGGCGTGCTCACCGACTTCCGCCCGCTGCTGAGCCGGCCGTACACGTTCCTGCTCGGCGCCTCCGCGCAGCTCGGGATCTTCATCGCCGCGCTCGGCTCGTTCTACCTCGCCGGGTTCGAAATCAAGGAAGCCGCCGCGATCGGGATCATCGGCGGCGCGGACGGCCCGACCTCGATCTTCCTCGCGAGCAAACTCGCCCCCCACCTGCTCGGCGCGATCGCTGTCTCCGCGTACAGCTACATGTCGCTGGTGCCGATCATCCAGCCGCCGATCATCCGGCTGCTGACGACGAAACGCGAACGCAACATCGACATGCCGCAGGCGAAGCGGGTGTCGAAGACGGCCGTGATCCTGTTCCCGATCATCGCCGGCACGGTCGCGATGCTCGCGATCCCCTCGAGCGCGCCGCTGATCGGGATGCTGATGTTCGGCAACCTGATCCGTGAATCAGGCGTCACCGAACGGCTGCGCAAGACGGCCGGCGGGTCGATGGTCGATATCGTCACCATCTTCCTCGGGCTCGCGGTCGGCGCGACGATGTCCGGCGAGAACTTCCTTCGGCTGGAGACGTTGAAGATCCTGCTGCTCGGGGCGATCGCGTTCGGGTTCTCTACCGCTGGCGGGGTCGTGTTCGGCAAGCTGATCAACGTGATCGTGCCGCGCGCGAAACGGATCAACCCGTGCATCGGAGCGGCCGGAGTGAGCGCGGTGCCGATGGCCGCGCGCGTCGTGCAGGACTTCGTCTCGAAGGAGTCCGACGGCCGTGTCAACCCACTGATGGCGGCGATGGGGCCGAACGTCGCCGGCGTGATCGGATCCGCGGTCGCCGCCGGCGTGTTCCTGATGCTGCTCGGGTGATGCGGGCTGCGGCGGTGTGCCACCCTTGCCCCGGATATCACGCACCGACGGATCAGCCGCGGTTGCGAGCAACCGCGGGCCTGTGCTGATTCCCCGCAGGCGGAGCTGCGGGGCTACTGACAGGGTCAGTGTCGCCCGTGCGGCCTCGGCCGCGCGGCTGATCAGGCGGTCATACAAGCGTGACAAGAGCCCGGCCTGCAAGCAGGCACGGGGCATAGAAGACATGGGAGGATATGCGACCCGGGCTGCCCGCCGCGCGATCAGGACTCGGCCGGCTCGTCCGTTCGTTCGGCGCCACGCCGATCGTGGTCGCGTCCGATCAACAGCAGGCCGCGCCAGCCGCAATCTTCGCAGCGGTACGGGTAGGCGCGGAAAATCGGATAGACGAGGTCTTCGAGGAATCCCCGCCTGCCACTTCTTCGCAGATCAGTCGAACTGCAACTCGGACATCGGAGGCTGAATCGCTTCCAGAACATCAGCATCCCGGCCTCGTCACCAATCCCCACGAGCGCCGGCTGGACATTCTGAGAACCACCGGCCGCCGTGGAAAGTAGCGCTCGCCGGGAGGATAAGCAAGAGTCGCTGACAAATTGTTCGTCTCAGGCTGTTGGCGGGCGGCAGCCGGCTACGCCTGCGCCTCCGCGCTCGCGCGCACGCCCCGCGTCACCCACCGGTAGCCGAGCAGCAGCCCGATCGGGCTCAGGCATGCGATAAATGCGTAGATCAGCCACATCGTGCCCGAATCGTGCGGCCCGCCGAGCGGAATGAACCGCTCGATCATCGAGCCCGCGTACCAGCCGGTGGTCGCCTTCGCGAGGAACCACGGGATCCCGGCGATGCCCATGTACGCGCCGACCTTCCCCGCGGGCGCGAGGTCGGCGACGTATTCGAGGAACCGGCTCGACCAGATCGCCTCGCCGAGGCTGAACAGGACGACGTAGAGGATAAGCCGGGTCACATCCGGGCCGGGCGCAAGGATGAACGTCGTCAGCGCGGACACCGTCGTCCCGACGATCATCATCTTCACCACGTGCACCTTGCGCGTGATCGCCGCGATCAGTGGGACGAAGATCACGATGATCAACGGGTTCAGCCCCTGCAGCCACTCGAGCCGGTCGGCGACGTTCTCCGAGTAGGCGCGGAACACGTACTCCGGGATCGTGAGGAACTGGTGCGCGAACAGCGTGCGCACCGGCAGCAGGACGAAGATGAAGAAGAGGAACCTGGCGTTGAGGAACGGCATCGCGCGCAGCGACTGCAGCAGCGTTTTCTTCTCGCGCTCCGCCGGGTCGGGCGCCTCGTAGTCGACGTAGCGGTCGCGCTCCTCCACGCGTTTCGTAAACAGGCCGAAATGGAGCGCGAGCATCAGCCCGGTGACGCCGATCAGGAAGATGAACACACCTCCGATCCCGTTCGCCTCGTTCACGAACATGTCGAGGAAGGAACCGTGGAACATGCCGTGCTCGACGACTTCGCCGGCGTCGTTCAGCTCCGGCCGGCTCCATTCGCGGATCAGCGGGCTCATCACGGTTTCGGCGACGATCCCGAGGTTCATGATCGAGTAGAGCAGGCTGTAGCCGATCGTCGCGGTGCGCGGGTCGGAGAACTCCTTCACGCCCGCGTACAGTGCCGGCTGGAGGATTCCGGTCGCGACCGCCATCAGCAGCAGCCCGAGCCAGAGCGTAGTCGCGCCGCCGTACACCGGGCTAGACAGCAGCAGCGTGCGCCCCGCGAGCAGCCCGAGCAGGCAGAGCGTGATCGCCTTGCGCACGCCGAGCCAGTCGGAGACAAACCCGCCGCCGAACATGAACAGGGTGACGAGGCCGGTGAACGTGGACACCGCGATCGTCGTCGAACTTATCGAAAGCCCGACGTCGCGGCTGATGAACAGCGTGAGCAGGTTGAGGATGCCGAAATACGCGACCCCGTCGAGGAAGTTCACCTGGTTCACGAGCCAGAACCCCTTCGACGCGCCGAACAGGATCTTGAAGTTGTCGAGCAGGGTGAGCTCTTCCTTCTGCAGCGCCTCCGCGGCGGCGTCGCTCGCGTCTCCGGGGATTTCCGGCTCCTCCGCGGGGTGGTCGCTGGAGTTGCCTTCGGCGTGGTTCCTCTGCCCCGGCGACGTGCCGGGATCGTGATCACGGCGGGGGTTGTCGTCGCTCATCAGTCCTCGGGCGGGTCGGATTCGACGGGTTTCAAGTTCCGGGAATATAGGCGCACGCCGCCACCGGCTCAACCGGCCGCGCAAGTGCTGAGGAGGGGCATGCTTGCCGGCATCCGGTTATCCCTTTGGTTCACTGGAGCAATACCGAATGCGGCAAGTGCGTCCTTCTGACCGAAGCCCGACGTCCGTTTGTCGGGCGAAGGGAAGTTTATCCTGAACGTAGTGAAGGGAAGGTCCAGATTCGACAAGGGTTGGGGGCACAGGATAATTCCAGAAAT
>JAANWZ010000023.1 GCA_018263585.1 Calditrichota bacterium
GAAACTGTTTCATGGAACTGTTGCATGCGCGCAACAAAGACTGCATACTGAGTATCCAGGTTCCACGCGATGCCCGCGGGGACGGCGCAGCCGTCACCGCGGCTGAACGGAATGGAAGGGGACGCTTGCTGGCAAGCGTCCCCGGAATTCCGGCTATACAACTGTTTGATTATCCTTGACTAAAGTCAAGGGCAAAGGTCTGTGATTTGACAGTGCATGAAACGCGGGGCAAGCCCCGGGCCACCCATCAAGAACGACCGATGAACAGCAGCGACCACCAGTCATCCGTGATCCCCGAGCCTCCCGCGCTGCTCGACGCGTTGATGGAGAGCGTCGCCTGTGGTGTGCTGATCACGGACAGCGCGCTGCGGATCGTACGCGTGAACGAGTCGGCGGAGGCGATCACCGGGATCCCGCTGAGCGAGGCGCGCGGGCGGCCGTGCCGTGACGTGCTCCGCCCCGGCGGCCGGACCGCGTCCTGCCCGCTCGAACTGTGCGTGCGGCACGGCCGGTCGCACGACGAGCGCACGCTCACGATGCTCGGGCGCGACGACATCGAGCTCACGGTGCGCGTCGTGAGCCGGGTCATCCGCGACGATGCGGGGAATATGCTCGGCGGGTTGCTCACGTTCGGCGACCTCTCGACGGTGCACGACCTGCGCCTCCGGCTCGACCGCCGCTCCGTGTTCCACGGGATGATCTCGCAGAACCACCGGATGCGCGCGCTGTTCGACGTGATGCCGCGGATGGCGCAGAGCAACAGCACAGTGCTGATCCGCGGGGATACGGGCACCGGCAAGGAGCTGTTCGCGCGGGCGATCCACGAGCTGTCGGACCGCGCCGGCAGGCCGTTCGTCTCGGTGAACACGGCCGCGCTCCCGGACACGTTGCTCGAAGCGGAGCTGTTCGGGCACGTGAAAGGCGCGTTCACCGACGCGAAGAGCGACCGCCAGGGCCGGATCGCGGTCGCGCAGCGCGGGACGCTGTTCCTCGATGAGATCGGCGACCTCAGCCCGGCGATGCAGGTGAAACTGCTCCGGTTCCTGCAGGACCGGGTGTATGAACCGCTCGGTTCGAGCCGCCCGCGTGACGCGGATGTGCGCGTGATCGCGGCGACCAACCGCAACCTCGAGGAGATGATCGCGCGCGGCAGATTCCGCGAGGACTTCTACTACCGGCTCAACGTGCTCACGATCGAGATTCCGCCGCTGCGCGACCGCTCGGACGACATCCCGCTGCTCATCGAACACTTCCTCCAGCGGCTCAACCTGATCGAAGGGGACACGCCGCTCGCGATCACGCCGCTCGCGCTGCAGGCGCTCGTGAGCTACGAGTATCCGGGCAATGTGCGCGAGCTTGAGAACATCATCGAGCGCGCGGCGATTCTTGCCGACGGCACGCATGTCGATTTCACCGATCTCCCGCTCGCGATCCGGAACCGGACGCTGCGGGCGACGAGCGACGCCGGAGGCGGTGAGCTCGTGCCGTCGTCGATGTTCACGCCGATGGAGCTGGGCGAACGCGAGGTGATCCGCGAGCGGCTCGCGCTCAACGGCGGCAACCGTAAACTCACCGCCGAGGGCCTCGGCATCAGCCGGACGACGCTCTGGCGGAAGATGAAGAAGTACCGGCTCGCGTAGCAGCGACGGCAGAACCGCCAGCCACCGTGCATGAAACCCGAGGCTGAAGCCCCGGGCCACCCTCCGCCTCATGCCCGCGGGGACGGGCCGCAGGCGGTCACCGCGGCTGATCGGACAGTGGATTCCCCGTTTTCCCATCCCTGCGACATCGCTGCGCGCTCAGGCGGTCACCGCGGCTGATCGGACAGTGGATTCCCCGTCTTCCCATCCCTGCGACATCGCTGCGCGCTGTCACAGGGGCACGTTACTCTCTTCTCGTGCCCGCGCTTGCTCGTCAAGCGCGGACCGCCCGATAGACGTGGAATCAGGTTTTTCGGGGACGCTTGCAAGCAAGCGTCCCCGGAGGCCCCGGCGCGCCCCGGGGTCGGCGACCCCGGGCTACCCCTTTACCTGACGAGCATCACCTTCCGCACCTCGTCGAGCCTGCCGGGGACGGTTGCGCGGATGAAGTACACTCCGCTCGCCATCCCGGACGCGTCGAACGCGAACCGGTGCTCGCCGGCGTTGTAGCTGCCGTCCGCGAGCGTCGCGACCTTGCGGCCGGCGAGGTTGTACACCGAGACTGTGAGCTCGTTCGCTTCCGGCAGACTGACCGCGACCGACGTCTCCGGGTTGAACGGGTTCGGGTACGCGTCGCCGAGTGAATACTCGCCGGGCAGCGCGACCTGCGCCGGGTCACCGGCCGCGCCGGCGATCTCCCAGCCGCTCGCTGTCCACTCGGAGAGGTCGTTCGCGCCGGCGGCCGCGCCTTCCTTCGTAAACGTGAACTGGTCGGTGAGCGCCGGGTTCGGGTAGTAGCCGGCGTTGCAGACGAACGTGTACTCCCCGGCCGGCGCGCCCGCGGGCACGGTCTGGTTCATCTGCGCGACGTCGATCGTCTGGAACGGTTGCAGCGTGAACATCACCTGGAACGTCGGCCCGTACTCGCTGCCGTCCGGCAGGATCGCCATCGTCCAGTACGTGACGTTCTGGTACGCGTTGCCGGTGTTGTTGACGAGCGTGACCGAGTAGCTGATCGCGCCGCCCTCGGCGGGGACGGTGTCCACGATCGGGGTCGCGGTGAGCGTCGCCGGTTCCTCCCCGCCGGTCGCATAGACGGTCACGTCATCGACGCCCCAGTACCAGCCCCAGTTGTCCAGGTCGTCATAGTAGAAGCTGACGCGGACGTCCGACTCGCCGGCGAGATCATCCGTGAGCACGTGGCTCACCGTCTCCGGCCCGATGTTCGGCGACGAGTAGGTTGCGATCGTGTTCCACGCGCCGCCGGAGAGCGAGTACTCGACGTAGCCGTACTCGTCGATGTACTCATCGAACACGTGCGAGTATTCGAGCTCGACGAAATCGCGGTCTGAGAGGTCCATCGCCGGCGTAATCAGCCGCTCCATCAAATGCGGGCCGGAGCCGGGCGCGTCGGAATCAACGAGCATGTACGGCGTCGGGAAGTGGGCCCACTCCCCGCCCCAGTCAATGTGCCAGGTCGCGGTCGCGACGGTTGACTCGATCGACCACGTCTCCGGCAGGCCGGCATTGAAGTCCTCGAGCAGCGCGTACGCTTCGTAGTCGATCCAGTTGACGTGTGCGGATGCGGTCGGCAGCGACTCGCCGTCCGTATACACCGCGGTCACCGTGTAGTCATAATCGCCGAAGTCGGGGAGTTGATCGACGTACGTCTCCTCCGTCGGCTCCGCGATCATCTCGCCGTCACGATAGACGGCGTAATTGAGGAACTCGTCGAGCTCGGGCGGCTCGTCGGGGTCGGCGGAACTGAGCGCGGGCTGGTCATGTTCGCCGGCGGCTTCGCGGTGTGCCTGCCGGCGCTGGCGGCGGAACTGAGCAGCGAGCTCGTCCTTTTCCCCGGTGAGCATCGCGCGGTCGATCTCGGAGCCGTGCGCGCGCAGCTCGCCGCCCGGCGTCGCGCCGGCCGGCCCGCCGGCGCCCATCGTCGCCGCAGGAGCGTTCCACGTGAGCGTGACCTCGCCGGTCTGTTCGTCGAGTGACGCGGACAGGTCGCTCGGCGGCGGCCACTGGTCGTTGAATCCGACTTCCGCGAGCGCCTCGTACGCGTTGATCCGTCCTTCCCCGAGCATGCCCGCGTAGCCGGGGTTGATGTCATCGATGTTGTCGCACGTGTTCAGGATCGCGGTCTCGAGCTCGTCGTCGGTGAGCGCGGGGTCGAAATTGAGCAGCAGTCCGGCGACGGAGGCGGCGGTCGGGGACGCCATCGACGTGCCGTCCCATTCCGCGTAGTCGTACGGGTGGTAGTTGTTGTACGACATCGTGGACCAGATGTCCACGCCCGGCGCGCTCAGCGCGACCCAGGTGCCGTAGCTGGAAAAGTCGGCCTTCACGTCGCCCGGCCCGGTCGCGGCGACAGCGAGCGCACCGTCATACGCGGCCGGATAAACGAAATTCTGGCTGTCGTTGTTCCCGGCGGCGGCGAACACGAGCACGTTGTTCGCGCGCGCATACGTGATTGCGTCCTGGTAGAACTGATTGTACGTCGCGCCGCCGAACGAAATGCTGATCACGCGGGAGCCGTTGTTCACGCCGTAGTTGACCGCGTCCGCGAAGTCCTCGGACCAGCCGACGCCGGCGAGCCCGAAGAACGTCTCGACAGCGTAGCCGGCGCGCAGCGGCATCGCCTTCACATTCCACGACGCGGCCGCGACGCCGGTGCTGTTGTCGGTGACGGCGGCGGCGGAGCCCATCACGTGCGTGCCGTGACCGTGCACGTCCGGATAGACCTCGTTGTCGCGCGGCGCGTAGTCCTCGCCGTCGGCGGGGTCATCGGTCTCAGTGTGCGAAACGAAGTCCCAGCCGGTGAGGTCATCGACGAACCCGTTTCCGTCGTCATCGATCCCGTTGTTGTCGGAGTCGTCCCAGACGCCGTTTCCGTTCAGGTCCTCGCCCGGGTTCACGTAGATGTTGTCCGCGAGGTCTTCGTGGAAGATGTCACAGCCGGTGTCGATCGTGGTCACGACGACTTCGGAGTCACCGTGGTGAATGTCCCACGCGCTCGGGCACTCGATCTGGTCGAGCCCCCACATGTTGTGGATCGTGTAGTCGTTCGGCGTGATCAGCGCCTCGTGCGGCCGGGACAGCTCCTTCGCGAGCACGCCGTCGTTTTCCGAAATCCGGTTGAACAGTTCCTCCGGCTCGGCGCCGGGGGCGACGACGCGGAAGTAACGGTGCATCCCGATCTCGCGGAAGATCGCGAGCTTGTCCGCGTCGGCCGGCAGGTGGAATACCGGCACGAGGCTGAGCTCGCCGGCGTCGAGCGCCTGCAACGCGGCCGGGAGCGCGCCGGCTTCGCGCGCGGGCTCGGCCGCTTCATCGGTGAGTGTGAGCACAATTCTCGGCGCCGGATCCGCCGCCTGCGCGGCGACCGCAAACGCCAGCAACAACATCCCCGCAACTACCCGTTTCATCGTGTCATCTCCTCGGTCTGATCGTTCCGTTGCCAAAGGTGGGGACAGGAAGGTCTCCGACAGTGAAAGCTACATCACTCGCGGAATGCAAATGTGACCGCTCTCACGTTTTCCGAACTGCCGCGAGCGTGCGGAGAGCGCCGGTCGGCTCCGGTGGGGTGTAGCCCGGGTCGCCGACCCCGGGGCGGGTGACAGGTGGTTTCCGGGCCGTGCGGCCGCAGCGAACCTACTCCTCGAATCAGCCGCGGTGACCTTCGGTCCCCGCGGGCATGACGGCGTGTCATTCGTTACTCAGAACTCGTTACTGATCACGTGTCGCCCGCGCGGCTGACCCACCGGGTAGTCAGCCCTGCGACATCGCTGCGCGCTGTCACAGGGGCACGTTACTCTCTCCTCATGCCCGCGCTTGCTCGTCAAGCGCGGGGCGCGCGGTGACGTGGAATCAGGTTCCGGGGACGCTTGCAAGCAAGCGTCCCCTATGTATGAACAAGCGTCCCCTGCGTAAGAGCGAGCGTCCCCGCGGTCTATGCCCATGCCTGCTCGCAGGCATGGATTCGACAAGCGAGCAATTCCGGTCGATGAACCCGGCCTGCAAGCAGGCGCGGGGCATAAACGGATCCGCGTCATCCGTGGTCGAACAGTTTGTACCGGCAGTGCGGGCTTGAACGGCGCGGGCGCCGGGCGTAGATTACGCGTCGCCGCCAACCGAAGGGAGAGACGATGCCAAAGCGCGATTTCCTCCAGATCACCGATTTCAGCAGCGACGAACTGGAGAACCTGTTCAACCTCGCGGTGCATCTGAAGGGCCTGACCGAACGCGGAGAGAGCCCGTCGCCGCTGGATGGAAAGGCGTTCGCCTGCATCTTCCACAAGCCGAGCCTGCGCACGCGGATCAGTTTTGAAGTCGGGATCAGTCAGCTCGGCGGGACGAGCCTGTACATCACGAACCAGGAGATCGAGCTCGGGGTTCGAGAGAGCATCCCGGACGCCGCGCGCGTGCTCAGCCGGTTCGTCGATGGGATCGTGATTCGCACGTACAGCCACGCGGACGTGGAGCAGCTCGCCGAGTCGGCGTCCGTGCCGGTGATCAACGCGCTCACCGACTTCACCCACCCGTGCCAGGTGATCGGCGACCTGCTCACGATCAAGGAACACCTCGGCACGTGGTCGGGGAAGACAGTCGCGTATCTCGGCGACGGGAACAACGTCGCGCGCTCGTGGATCAACGCCGCCCGCCGTCTCGACTTCACGCTCCGGATCGGCACGCATGAGAGCACGCAGCCCGGGGAGCTTGTGGACACCGCGCGCAACGAGGGCGCGAACGTCGAGGTCGTGTTCGACCCGGTCGAGGCGGTCTCCGGCGCGCACGTCGTGTACACGGACGTGTGGGCGAGCATGGGTCAGAAGGAAGCCTCCGGCGAACGGGCAAACGTGCTGCGGGCGTTCCAGGTGAACAGCGAGCTGCTGTCGCACGCGCACGAGGCGGCGATCGTGATGCACTGCCTGCCCGCCGAACGCGGCCGTGAGATCACCGACGAGGTGATGGACGGGCCGCAGTCGGTCGTGTTCGACGAGGCGGAGAACCGGCTGCACGCGCAGAAGGCGATTCTCACGATGATCGCGGGATAGACGATGGGCTTCGACGCTCCGGTGCCACCGCTCCGTCCGATCGAGACGATTCCGCACGAAGAGAACGGCCAGCCGTTCGTCGTGCTCCGCGACCCGCAGGGTATTTCCGAGACGATGATCGCGGTCGCCGCCGGGCTGATGCCGCTGCTCGCGCTGTTCGACGGGAACCGCTCGCTGCGCGATGTCGCGGAGATCGTGAGCCGCGACTCCGGCGAATCGATCGAACCGGCGCAGTTGCACCCGATCGTCGAGATGCTCGAGAACGCGCGCCTGCTCCACTCCGAGTCGTTCCTCCGGCACCGGCTGGAAGTGGAGGAGGCGTGGCGGGAGCAGGAGGTTCGCGAACCGGTGCTCGACGGCGGCGGGTTCCCGGCGGAGGCGGGCGAACTCGCCGCGCTGATCGACACGCTGCTCGCATCCGAGCCACCGGAGGACTTCGCGCCGGAGACGCCGCTGCGCGGGAAACGGCTGCGCGGGATCGTTGCGCCGCACATCGATTACCAGCGAGGAGGGCGCACGTACGGCCGGCTCTACCGGCAGGTCACCGAGTTGCTCCCACCGGAGGACGACGGCCCGCTGCTCGCCGGGATTATCGGCGTCGCGCACGCCGGCGCGTTCGAACCGCTCGTGACTGCGGAAAAGGACTTCCGCACGCCGCTCGGTGTGATGAAATACGACCGCGCCGCCGCATCGATCCTCCGCGAACGGGTCGGCGAGAGCGCATTCCGCGAGGGATTCGTGCACAAGGGCGAGCATTCGGTTGAGATCCAGCTCCCGTGGCTGCAGTATCTGCTCGCGGACCGTGACGACGTTACGTTCCTCCCGCTGCTCGCGGGAATCCTCGACACGGGCGAAAACGGCGGCACTCCCGGCGCCAACCCGGGCGTGTGCGGCCTGATCGACGCGCTCCGGGAAGTGGAGCGCGCGCACGACGGCCCGGTGCTCTGGTTCGCGAGTGTTGATTTCTCGCACATCGGCCCGGCGTTCGGCGACCCGGAGCCGGTTACGGATGAGCAGCTCGCCGCGGTCGAGCGCGACGACATG
Organism: Calditrichota bacterium; assembly: GCA_018263585.1. Lineage (GTDB taxonomy): Bacteria > Electryoneota > Electryoneia > Electryoneales > Electryoneaceae > JAANWZ01. The sequence continues at coordinate 7,742 of JAANWZ010000023.1, forward strand.
CGCGTGCTCGAAGCGATGCAGGCGGTCGATCCGGACGCGTGGTGGACACGGCTCGCAACGGGCGGCAACCCGCGCCGTGTGTGCGGGATGAACGCGCTCTACCTCACGATGAGCCTGCTCTCCGGCTGCCGCGGGCGCATCCTCGACTACCAGCAGGCGGTCAGCGAGGACCGGACGACGATGGTTTCGCACGCCGCCGCGATCTTCCAGGAAGCTTGACTGTCTCTCCGCAACGACCTGCCCGGCAGCGGACTTGCGGCGCACTCCGCCCGATTGGCAGTTTTCACGTATCCCAGTGGACGGCCGGGTGGCCCGGGTTTCATGGACTGTCTGATCAACCGCGCGGGCAAGCCCGCACGGCCGGTACAGCGTGCTTGCCCTTGACTTCAGTCAAGGATAACCAAACAGTTTCAATCCCGGCTATGCCCCGTGCCTGCTTGCAGGCCGGCATAATCCACGGCGCGGGCCTGAGACTGCGATGCACTGTCTGATCAACCGCGCGGGCAAGCCCGCACGGCCGGTACAGCGTGCTTGCCCTTGACTTCAGTCAGGGATAACCAAACAGTTTCAATCCCGGCTATGCCCCGTGCCTGCTTGCGGGCCGGGCGAGACGAGATCGCGATCCGATGAACGACAGCGCGAGAGAGAGTGCGGGGAGCGAGACGCCGATCCCGTGGCGGGAATGGGACGGCGACGCGTTCGCCGCGGCGCGCCGGGACGACCGCCCGATTCTCCTCTACCTGACCGCGGGAATCGGCCACATCACCCACCTGTTCGAGCTGTACGTGCTCGCGGACGATGAGGTCGCTGAACTCGCGCGCGAACGGTACGTGCCGATCCGGGTGAATGTGTTCGCACAGCCGGACGTGTACGAGCGTTACAACCAGGGCGGGTGGCCGTCGCTGTGCCTGCTCTCGCCGGAGGGGGATCTGCTGCACGGCCGCGGGCGCGCGACCGCCCGGCAAATGCGCGAACTGCTCCCGCAGGTCGCGGACTACTGGGCCGAGCACGGGCGGGAGATCAGGAACCGGATCGAGGAACGCGGCCGCCAGGAACTGCCGCGGCTGAGAGCGCCGGAACCGGGCGAACTCACCGACCCCGCGCCGCTCGAAGGGATCCGTCACGACGCAATCGCGCACTACGACACTCGTTACCACGGGTTCGGCCGCGCACCGAAGTTCCCGATGCCCGAGCTGCTCCTGTTCCTGCTCGAAGATACGGAGCAGGAGTACGCGCAGCTCGCGCTCACCGCGCTCGAGGCGCTGCGCGTGTGCCCGTTGCACGACCCGCTCGCCGGGGGCTTCTTCCGCTACGCGGCGACGGAAACGTGGGCGCAGCCGCAGTTCGAGAAGCTGGCCTCGGTGAACCTCGCCCTGCTCGGGGCGTACGTGGAAGCGTTCCGGACCACGGGCGAACAGCGGTACGAGAACGTCGCGCGCGGTATCGTCTCCTACCTCGAACGCACGCTCGCGGACGAATCCGGGGCGGTCCGCGCCGGGCAGGATTCGGAATCGACCCCGGGCCACGCGGGGGATTACTACGGCTGGTCGCGGGAGGAGGTGATCTCGGCGCTGGATGAAGACGACGACCTCGCGGCGGTCGCGCTCACCTATTTTGGCGTCTCGCCGCATTCGCTGATCGCGGGCGAGGCGAGCCGTGCGTACCTTGAGGAGCGGGTCCCGCCCGGGCAGATCGCGATGCGGCTGACGAAGACGGAAGAGGCGGTCGTCGAGTCGCTCGCGAAAGCGCGCGAGCGATTGAAGCGGGCGCGCGACGATCGTGATTCGCCGCCTGTGAACGAGACCCGGCTCGTCGCGGACCAGGGACGCGCGGCGGGAGTGTACGCGCAGGCGGCGCTCGTGCTCAACGAGCCCGGCCTGCTCCAGCGGGCGTTCGCACTGGCCGACACGATCTGGGAGAAGGGCCGGCGTGACGGCGGCGGGCTCGCCCGCGCGCTCGGAGATCCGCCGGACACGACGTACCTTGCGGACTTGACCGAGGTCGCGCTCGGCTCGCTCGAGCTCTACCGCGTCGCCGGGCGCGGGACCGACCTCGTCCATGCCGTGCATCTGGTCAGCGAGGCGTTCAACCTGCTCGGCGACGAGGACGGCGTCGGCTGTTTCGATCACCTCGCGCGCGACCGGGAACACGGCGCGGTTGCGCGGCCGTACACGCCGTTCGATGCGAACTCCCGGCTGCTGCACGCGACGGCGGTGATTGCGGCGCTCACGCAGAGCCGTGACTGGCACACGCGCGCGCTCGAGCTGTCCGCCGGGCTCGCGATGCAGCGGATGCGCAACCGGCTCCGCGACGCGGCGTATGGGCGCGCGCTCAGGCGGCTCGTGCACCCGCCGCTGATGGTCGATCTGATCGGGACGGACAGCGGCGCGCTCCGCCGCCGGCTCGTGGTCGAAGCCCCGGCCGGCACGCTGCTGCGGGCGTTCGACCCGGAGCAGGCGACCCCGTGGACGCCGGCGGACAAGTACGAGAACGCGGCGGCGGCGACCGCGGAGGCCGTCGTCTATGTCGGCGGCCGCGCCACGGAGCTGCTGCGGGACACGGGTGAAATACTGGAACGACTGCAGGAAACTCGCTAATGCCGCTTCAGATCCAGTTCACGCGCGCGTCAGCGTCATTCTGAAGCCGCCATCAGTTTGGCGGCTGAAGCATGTCCTGAACGCAGTGAAGGGAAGGTCGGAGTTCGACAACGGTAAGTTTATTACATACAACCGTTTATCTACCTGGACCTTCTTCACTTCGCCCGATACACTGACATCGGGCTGCGTTCAGAATGACGTGTACGAACGCGCCGACTCGATATGAACCGGCACTAAAGAAAGGACGGTGCGGGGCGCGGCCGGTGTTTCCCCGCCGATCGTCGGGTAAAACGAGGAATACACGCAGATGAAGAACAAGGCACGGTTTCTCTGGGTCGGGCTGGCGCTGGCGGTTGCGGCGGCCCCGCCGGCCGCGCGCGCTGACTTCCGCGTCTGGGAGCCGATGGACGGCATCCCGGTCCGCCAGGGCTACCACATCGAGTGGTACCGGAGCGCGACGGCCGATGACAACGGCAACTTCTGCATGGTCTGGTCAGACACACGCCTCGGCGGCCGGGATCTCTACGGGCAGGTCGTCACATCGGACGGAGATCACCTGTGGGACGAGGACGGCAAGCTGCTCGCCGCCGAGTTCAGCCGGCAGGAAGACCCGCACGTGATGCCCGACGGCAACGGCAACTGGATCGTCACCTGGATCGACTACCGCTACGACGTGAACATCGAGGACAAGGGTGACGTGTTCATGATGAAGTACGACTCCGACGGCAACCCGATGTGGGAGCCGGAAGGGGGCATCGAAATCTGCACTGCGCCCGAGAAGCAGCTCTGGGTGCAGTCGTTCTCCGACGGCTCAGGCGGCTGCGTTTCGATCTGGATCGACGGGCGCTCCGGGAACGCGGACATCTACGGCCAGCACGTGAACGCGAGCGGTGAGATCCAGTGGGAAGAAGACGGGCGCCTTTTCGCGGGCGGTCTCGGCGACCAGGGAAGCATCGCGAGCGCGAACTACACCGCTGACACCGACGGCGCCGGCGGGATGATCTTCGGCTGGTCGGACAACCGCAACCCGACGAATGTGAACCTGTACGCGAACCGGATCGACGCCGGCGGCGACCTCGTCTGGGCCGACTCCACCGGCATGCTCCTGTGTGACATCATCCGCGAGCAGAAGAGCGTGCGCATATGCCCGGACGGGATGGGCGGAGCGTTCTGGATCTGGCAGGATGCCCGCGACCCGGTCGACATAAACCTCTACGGCCAGCACACCGATGAGGACGGCTCGATCTCCTGGGAGGAGAACGGGGCGATCATCTGCGACGCCCAGTTCGGCCAGGAGGCCCCGCGCATCGTGAACTCCTCGGTCGGGGAAGCGGTCACCGTCTGGGAGGACAAGCGCGAGGACAACGTGTTCTACGACCTCTACGCGCAGCGGATCAGCGACGGCGCCGGCGAACCGGTGCTGCACTGGGGCGGAGGCTCGTCCGGGACGGTTCTCTGCGACGCGGAGAACAACCAGCGCCAGGCCCGCCTCTACCCGGACGGCGCCGGCGGCGCGGTGTTCACCTGGGTCGATGAACGGTTCGGCGAGGAACCGAACAACGACATGTACGGCCAGCGGATCAACCAGACAGGCAACCAGGTGTGGGGTGCGAACGGGATTCCGGTCAGCGACGCGTTCGGCGGGCAGGTCGGCAACATCGTGCGCACCGTGACCGGGAACCGGGCGGTGATCGTGTGGCTCGACTACCGTCTCGGCAGCCCCGGGCTCTACCACCAGATCTTCGACGCGCTCGGCAACGAGCTCGAGCAGCACAACGGCGTCGAGGTCGTGTACGGGATCGACGGCAACTCCACCGCACCGCAGATCATACCCGCCGGCGGCGACCAGTACTTCCTCGCGTGGGAGGACGGCCGCCTCGGCAGCCTCGGCGCGTACCCGTACGTGCAGAAAATATACTCACCCCCAGTGAGCCAGGAGCCCGAGTTCCTGTTCCCGGAAAACGGGTCGAGCATCACCCCCGGGTTCCCGTTCCAGGAGGATGACACGACGGTCGTCACGGTCGAAGACCTCGCGCTCACGGCTGACGGCGAGGGCGGTATCATCGCCGTGTGGAAGGACAGCCGCGCCGCCTTCCTCCCGTTGCTCTACGCGCAGCGGATGAACGGCGACGGCGAGGTTCTCTGGGGCGATCGCGGCACGGAAGTCGCCTACGAACCGGGCGGGCCGGTACTGTACGACCAGGAGGATCCGATCCTGATCCCCGCGGACGACGGCGGCGTGTTCATCGTGTACACCCAGCTCAACGAGGACTTCTACAAGCAGATCCTCGCGCAACGCCTCGACGGCGGCGGCGAGGGGCAGTGGAGCGAGGACGGCAACCCCGGCGTTTTCCTCACGACGATCCCGGACGAGGACCACAGCCTGCTCGCGTTCGAGCGGTTCGCCGGCGGGTCGATGCTCGTCGTCTATCAGCGCAACGACGAGTCGAACGACAAGGACCTGTTCGCGGTGAGAGTGAACGAGGACGGGACGATGCCGTGGCCCGAGCCGCTCGTTGTCTGTGAAGAGGACGGGCTTCAGGCGCGGGCGAAGGCGGTGCCCGTGGACGGCGGTATCGCGGTCGTCTGGGAAGACCAGCGCCGCGGCCAGCCGATCCTCGACCTGTACGCGCAACTGATCAGCCCGGACGGGTCGATGAGCTGGGACGACAACGGCACGCTGTTCATCGAGGAGGACAACCAGCAGAACGAAGTGTCGCTCGCCTCCACGGGCGATGGAGCGCAGTCGTTCTGGATGGTGTGGAAGACCACGGAGGACGGTCTCCACGAGGACATCAAGAGCCAGCGGTACGACGTCAACGGCGGCACGCTGCTCGACCCGCCGGCCGGGATCACGCTCGGTGTCGATGAGTTCAGGCAGCAGACCCCGCGCACGCTGATCGCCGACGAAGGAGGGGTGTTTGTCGTCTGGGAGGAGGAAGGCGAGCAGGCGTTCAGCGATATTCGTTTCCTCCACCTCGACGCGGACGGCGTGATCGAAGACGGGTACGACACGAACGGCGACTACCTCACGCAGGCGTACCACCGGCAGTCGGATCTCGCGCTCGTGGACGACGGCGACATCGGCTTCATCTCCCTGTGGGTGGACAACCGTTCCACCGGCAAGGAAGTGTTGAAGAACCTGTACATGCAGCGTGTGAACGAGTACTATTCGCCGGTGGATGCGCGCCCCGCGCAGGTCCCGCTCGAGATGGAGCTCGCGCACGCGTACCCGAACCCGTTCAACCCATCGACGAAGATCGGGTTCACGATCGAGCGCGACGCGTTCGTCCGGCTCGTCGTCTATGACGTGCTCGGGCGCGAGGTGACACGTCTCGTGCACGAGCGGTTGCGCGCGGGCGAGCATGAAGTGACGTGGAACGGGCGCAGCGCGTCCGGGCTGCCAGTCGCCTCCGGCACGTACTTCTACCGGCTCGAGGTGAACGGCGAGCTGATCACGCGCTCGATGGTGTTGCTCAAGTGACGGCCGGCGGCTGGCGACTGCGTTTGTGTCATCCTGAACCGCCACACGACTGTTTGTGCGCCCGCCGTGTCATCCTGAACCCCCGCACGTCAGTATGTGCGGGGATGAAGAGCCTGCCCTGAGCGAAGCGAAGGGATCCACGCCGTGATCCGCCCAGGGGTTATGTTGAACAGTAAACCATGGCGGTTCCTGCCGGTAGATCCTTCACTCGCGCCCGCAAACTGACGCGGGCGCGGTTCAGGATGACACAGGGGGCGCGCGGCTGACGCCGCGCTTGTTCAGGATGGCACAATGCGCCCTCCCCTGTCAGCTCGGCCCGCTTGTTCAGGATGACAATCGTACAGGCCCGCGGTTGCTCGCAACCGCGGATTCGAGGCGGTGGTGTTCATCACGGCTGGATCATCCGCGCGGGCAAGCCCGCACGGCCGGTACTGAGGCGCGCGCCCGGCTGTGAGCGGACGCCCTTTTTCTCTCGCCGCACCGATCGAGTGACGGTGAACCGCTATATTCCGGACGGGGACCTGTTTCCGATCGACACCGCCACGCGATGAACCAGTTGGAAATGCTGCACGAATCCGAGACGGGACGCGAGCCGCCGCTGGAGCGTACGGCGCGCCGGCCCCGGCTGCGCGCCGCGGTTCGGATCGCCGCGTGCGCGTTTGCCGGCGTGCTCGTGCTCGCGCTCGCGTTGCCCGCGCCCGCAGCGCCGCGCGTGGGATCGGTCGAGGCGTTCTGGGAGGACAGCCTCGCGGTGATCCAACCGGAGATCAGGGACCCGCTCGACGCATCGATGCGGCGCACGTTACGTTCCGGTGTGCCCGTCGTCGTCGAACTCGAGGTGCGGTTCGTGCGCACCGGGTACGCGTTCAGCGAGCGCGTGCCGGTGCGGGTCGAATACGACGTGTGGACCGGCTGGTACCACGTGCACACGCCGCTTTCCCCGCTCGCGATCGACGAATACTCGACCGTGCTCCGGCTGTTCGAACGTGACCTCGTGCTCCCGTTCCCCGAGCGCGACGTCGAGCCGGACCGGGCGTGGTTTGTCAAGGTGCGCGCGGGCGCGCGGATCGCGGAAACGGATGCGGACGGCGGCGATCCCGCATCCGGCGTCGAGGAGGAGCTGACCGGGTTCGCGCGGCTGCTGTTCCGCCTGTTCGGCGCAGGCAGCGAGATGGGCGAATGGTCCGACCTCGTGAAGCTGCCGGAACGCGGCGGGGGGGAATGATGACGTTCCGCCTGCGACTGATTCTCGCGCTCGTGCTCGCCGGGCTGCTGCCGTTGATCCCGCTCGTGATCAGTGTCCGCCACGCGATCGAGACCGGTGTCTCCACGCTCGCGCCCGACGAGACCGGCTCCGCGCTCCAGTCCGGGCTCGAGCTCGCCCGCGGGCGGCTCGAGCGGCAGCGCGATCAACTGGAGCGTACGGTCGCACTGCTCCCCGTCGCGTTGTCCACCGTGCAGCCGCTCCCGGACAACGAGACTGTGTACCTGGAAGCCGGCGGCCGCTGGTCGCGGTGGACGGGGAACGGGTGGGCGCCGTCCAACGAGCCCGATCTCAGCGCGGAACCGGCGTTCGGTTCGATCCCGGAGCGGCTCGTGGCGGAGCACACGGACGGCCGCGGCCGGCGCTGGGTGATCGTGCACGACGTCCCGGCCGCATTCCGCGACGCGGCGCGGCTGTTGCAGCGGGCGAACGCGGACTGGACAGTGTCGCGCGACCAGCGCGCGCGTCTGATCGACAGCCTCGCCGGCGCGTACGCACTCACATACCTCGGCGCGATGGCGCTCGCGGTGATTGCCGCGCTGATCGTGCTCACGCCGCTGATTCGCCGCATCCACCGGCTCACCGAAGTCGCCGAATCGATCCGCACCGGCAACGAACGGATCCGCGCGGAGGAGACCGGCGGCGGCGAAACGCGCCGTCTCGCGCGCACATTCAACCTGATGCTCGACCGTCTCGACAACAGCCGCCGTCATGCGGCCGAGATGGAGAAACGCGCCGCGTGGCGCGAGCTCGCGCCCGTGCTCGCCCACGAGATCAAGAACCCGCTCACACCGATCCAGCTATCCGTGCAGCAGCTCGCGGACAGCTATTCGGGCGGGGACGAACGGTTCGCGCGCACGCTCGCCGACGCGCGGGAGATCGTCAACGAGGAAGTCGAGCGGTTGCGGGCGCTCGTGCGCGATTTCGGCGATTTCGCGCGCGCACCGAGCCCGGAGCCGGAAACCGTCCCGCTCGCCGAGTTCATGCAGGATCTCGCCGGCCTGTACGGCGAACGCGTGGAAGTCAGCGGTCCGCCGGACGCAGTCACCGCGTTCTTCGATCGGGAGAAGATCCGCCGCGCGCTCGTGAACCTGATCGAGAACTCGCTCGCTGCGACGGCCGGCGCGGGACGGGTGCGCGTGAGCTGCACACTGGACGAGGGGCAACTGAGGTTCGTTGTCGAGGACGACGGGCCGGGGATTGCGGACGACAAGCTCGACATGATCTTCGAGCCGTACTTTACGACGAAGAGCAACGGGATCGGGCTCGGGCTGCCGGTCGTGCGCAGCACGGTCGAGCAGCACGGCGGGTCGGTCGCAGCCGACCGCTCCCGCGAACTCGGCGGCGCGCGGTTCACACTCGCGCTCCCGGTCTCCGCGGGCGGGGTGGAAGGGGGATGAAGTCTCCGCTGCGTGTGTGTGAACGCTTGCTCGCAGGCCCTCTGTGCTCATACTGCAACCGCCGGCGGGGGTGGCCCGGGGCTTGCGCCGGGGTTCACGCACGGCTGTATCATCCGCGCGGGCGAGCCCGCACGGCCGGTACACGGGGGTCGCAAACATCCCTTTGCCCTTGACTTTAGTCAAGGATCATCGACAGGTTGGATGTCAATACGGGTGGCCCGGGGCTTGCGCCGGGGTTTTACACGCTGCTATGCTGATTCTCGAAAAAAATGTCGCGTGCGAGAAATTCATCCGCCTGCATCCGCGCGGGCGAGCCCGCACGGCCGGTACACGGGGGTCGCAAACATCCCTTTGCCCTTGACTTTAGTCAAGGATCATGGAGAGGTTGGATGTCAATACGGGTGAGCGGACTGATGGGCGCTTCGCACAAGAGAGGCGACAAGTCACGACGCCGGGAAACCGGCGCCCGCACACCCGCTCTCTCGATGAAACAACTGCTGGACGTGTCGCCGGACGGGATCCTGGTCACGGACACTGCGGGCCGGTTCGCCCGCTGGAACCGGCGGCTCGAGGAGATCTGGAACCCGCCGCCGGCGCTGCTCGAAGCCGGGCGGCTGGAGGCGTTCCGCGATGAGCGTGACGAGCCCGGGGGGGCGCGTCTGGTTCTTCCGCGACTTTTCCGCCCGGCGCAGGCATGAGATTCGGCTTGTCGAACGGCGCACGCGCAACCTGATCGCGGCGATCGAGCAGACGCGCGAGATGATCCTCATCCTCGACGCGGTCACCGTGTCACGGAACGAGTGGAAGTACGTCGCGACCGTCGAGCTCGATCTGCAGGAGGAACCAATCCGGTTCATGGCGAACCCGCAGAGTGTGCAGCAGGTACTCCTCCACCTGATCCTCAACTCCGCGCAGGCGATCGCGGAGCTCGAGGGCGCGCGCGACCGTGTGTTCGACCCGTTCTTCACGACAAAGGCGGAGGGGATGGCCGCCGGGCACGGGCTCACCGTCGCCCACCAGGTGATCGTGGAACGATACGGCGGCAGGATCGAAATCGAATCGACCTCCGAGCAGGGCAGCCGGATCACGCTGTTACTGCCGGTCGGGGAAGACGGCGAATTCGAATGATGGAACGAGAAACAACGCACATCCTGTTCGTTGACGACGAGCCGAAACTGCTCGAGGGCTTCAAACGCCTGCTCCGACCGCTCGGCGACCGGTTCGAAGTGCACACGGCGGAGGGCGGCGAGAGCGCGCTGGACATCCTCTTCGTCATGCACGCGGCCGTCGGCGCGGAGATCATCGCGCGCATCCCACGGCTGGAAACCGTCGCGGAGATCGTGAAGCACCAGTTCGACGCGCCCGTGCCCGACGCCGAGACGTTCGACGAGGAAACGATCCCGCCCGATGTCACCGGCGGGCAACTGCTCCGCGTCGCGCTCAACTACGACCGCGGGCGGATGGCCGGCGACCTGCACGAGGCGATCGTCGAAGAGATGAAGCACACCCCTGACAACTTCTTCCGCCCGTTCGTCGATGCGATGGAGCACTACAGTATCACCGAGGGCAAGCAGAAGGTGAACCGGCTGAACCTCAGCGAGCTGGCGATCGGGAAGGTGCTCGCGGCCGATGTGCGCACGTCACGCGACCTGCTGATCGCGACCCGCGGACAGGAGATCTCGTCGACGATGCTGCGGCGGATGCAGGCGTTCCACAAAACCCACAAGGTGCGCGAACCGATCCTCAAAACTAGGGACAGACCCCTATTTTGCGTGACGAATGGTGCATAATTTTCTACTTGCACTTCTTGTCACGCAAAATAGGGGTCTGTCCCTAGTTTTGGGCGTCGCGAAGGGCGGCGCGGAAGGCAGCCTCGTCCCAGACTGTCGTGCCGAGCGCGCGCGCCTTCTCGAGCTTGCTGCCGGGGTCGGCGCCGGCGATCACGACGTCCGTGTTCTGCGACACCGACCCGGTCACCTTCCCGGCGAGCGCCTCGATCCGCTCGGCGGCTTCCTTGCGCGTGAACGAGTCAAGCGATCCGGTGAGCACGAACGTCTTCCCGCTGAACTGCTCGCTTTCGACACGCTCGGCGCCGGCGGGCACGATTCCGAACGCGACCCCCGCCGCGCGCAGCTTCTCGATCACCTCGAGGTTGCGTTCGAGACGGAAGAACTCCTCGACGCTCGCTGCGATCTTGCCGCCGATGTCCTCGATTTCACTCAGTTCGTCGGTGTCGCGCGAGGCGTCAATGATCGCGTCGAGCGACCCGTACCTGCGGGCGAGCACGCGCGCGACCCCTTCCCCGACCATCCGGATCCCGAGCGCGAACACGAGCCGCGCGAGCGGGCGGCTCTTCGAATCCTCCAGCGACGCGAGCATGTTGCGGATCGACTTCTCCTTGAACCCGGGCAGCTTCGCCCAGTCTTCCTCCGCGAGCCGGTAGAGGTCGCCGGGGTCGGAGACCATCTCCCGTTCGAGCAGCAGGTCGATCGTGCGTTCGCCGAGGCCGTCGATGTCCATCGCGTTGCGGGAGGCGTAGTGGATGAGCCGGCCGCGTTGCTGCGCCGGGCAGGAGATGTTGATGCAGCGGCGGACGACCTCCCCCTCCGGCTTCACCAGTTCGCTCCCACACGACGGGCATTGCTCCGGCGGGGTGTATTCCCCCTCAGCTTCGCCTTCGGCGCGGGCGACAACTTTCGGGATCACATCGCCGGCGCGTTCGAGCACGACACGGACCCCGGGGCCGACGCCGAGCCGTGCGATCTCGTCCTCGTTGTGCAATGTCGCGCGGCGGATTGTCGCGCCGGCGACGCTCACCGGCTCCAGCTCCGCGACCGGTGTGATCGCGCCGGTGCGGCCGACCTGGTAGTGGATCGCGCGTAGCGTGGTCACCGCGCGCTGCGCCTTGAACTTGTACGCCATCGCCCAGCGCGGGGATTTCGCGGTCGTGCCGAGACGGTCGTGCAGCGCGATCTCGTTCACCTTGACCACGATCCCGTCCACCTCGTAGTCGAGCGCGCCGCGGCGTTCGCTGAGCTGCTCCCAGCGCCGCTGGATCTCGTCCGCGTCACGCGCCAACCACCAGTCCACGACCGGCAGGCCCATCTCCTTCAACATCGCGAGCCGCCCGCTGTGCAGGCCGGCTTCCGGATCGCCCGCGAGCGGACCTTCGTGCGGGAGCAGCGAATAGACCCAGAGCCGGAGCGGGCGGTTCGCGACTTCGTTCGGGTCGAGCAGCTTGAGCGAGCCGGCGGTCGTGTTGCGCGGGTTCGCGAACGGTTCCAGGCCCTCGGCTTCCCGGCGCTCGTTCTCGCGGCGGAAATCGGAGAGGGTGATGTACACTTCGCCGCGCACTTCGACCCACCCATCGCACCACGGGCCGTCGTTCAGCGAGCGCGGGACATCGTCGATCGTGCGCGCGTTCGCGGTGATGTTGTCGCCGGCGCGCCCGTCCCCGCGCGAAGCCGCGAGCGCGAAACGGCCGTCACGGTAATGAAGCGAGATCCCGACGCCGTCGATCTTCGGCTCGCACGTGTACTCGACCGACTGCGAGCCGCTCAGCTTCGTGACCCGGGCGACGAACTCCCGCATCTCCTGATCGGAGTACGTGTTCGCCAGCGAGAGCATCGGGACGCGGTGTTCTACGGTGGCGAACTCCTGCGAGGGTTCGCCCCACACCTTGCGCGTCGGGCTCTCCTCGTCCACCCAGTCGGGGTGTTTCTCCTCGAGCGCCGCGAGCTCGGCGTACAGCTCATCGTACTGCCGGTCGGAGATCTCCGGCCGTCCCGCGGCGTAAAGCCGGTTGTGCCGCTCGACCTCCGCGCGGAGTCGCTCGTATCGGCTGCGGTCGTCACGTGCCATAAACGTCAAGATACGGCGCGTGAACGGCGCCCGTGTACCCGCGATTCCGGTGCGGAAGCGGCGGCGGGAGCGATTGATCCGCCCGTTCCACGCGGCTCGACGAGACCCGGATCGCGCATCAACTTTGAGATAGGAGGCGGAACCGCTTCCGGAATCGCGGATGTTTGCGTATTATGTGACCGTGATCATTTGGGAAACGGGAAGCGCATTCACGGTGACACAGGGAGGACGTGATGCAGGAAACAACAGCGGCTCCGCAGCCACAGTCCGGCGGAGATGTGGAACTGATCAAGTCGCTGAGCATCCCGCTGTACCAGGCGAAGGGATGGCTGAAGCTGGTCGGGATCTTCAGCATCATCAACGGAATCCTGATCATTTTCAGCCTGTGGGGGATTCTCATCTGCTGGCTCCCGATCTGGATGGGAGTGCTGCTCACGAAGTCGGCGGGTCTGATCGAGCGCGCGCAGCTCTCCGGCGACCGTTCCGACTTCACCCAGGCGATGGACAAGCTGAAGACCTACTTCACGATCCAGGGTGTGTTCCTGCTGATCGTGATCGTGGTCACAGTGGTCGGGATCATCATCCTCAGCACCGGGGCGTCGCTGTTCAACCAGTTCGGCTGATCCCGCCTCGAAGCAATCCGCGTTTTTCCGACAGTGATGCGGGCGCGGTCAGCGGATTCGGCGCGCGCCGACGTAGCGCTTGCCGTAATAGGGCGAGCTGAGCCGGTCGATGGTGACGCCGTCGGAGTTCGACGCGTGTGTGAACAGCCCGCCGCCGAGGTAGATGCCGACGTGCGACACTCCGCGTCCGCTCGTGTTGAAGAACACGAGATCGCCGCGTTTCAACTCGGAGCGAGTGACCTCTCGACCGGTGCGGTACTGCGCGGTCGAGTGGCGCGGGAGGTCTATGCCGTAAACGGTTTTGTAGACTGCCTTCACGTACGCGCTGCAATCGACGCCGACGTCCTTCTTCGACCCGCCGTACCGGTAGGGCGTCCCCCACCACGACTCGATCGTGCCGTCGAGGTTGTCCGTGCCGGCGCCGGCGGTTTCGACGGGTGACGCCTTCCCCTCCTCCGCGCGCTCCGCCGTTGACTCGCTCCGGTCGCGGCGCGCAGTCTCGCTCCCGGGACGGCTTCGGTTGTAACGGGGGTCGGGTTTGATCGACGCGCAGCCGGCGGCGAGCGCGGCGGTGAGGACAATGATCGTCGCCCGGCGAGACAGGCCCGCGGTTGCTCGCAACCGCGGTTTCGATTCAGGTTCCTCGCTGCTGGTCCGATCGTCCGCGGTGACGGCTGCGCCGTCCCCGCGGGCACCTTCCAGTTGCCGGCGGATCAGCCGCGCGGGCGAGCCCGCACGGGCGACACTGATTCCGGTCACAGCCCCGCGAACCGCAGCCCGCAGCCGGCAGCCCGCAGCCCGCAAGTTGTCATGATCCGTCATCGGCCGCCTCCCGCAGGCGCCGGATCAGCGCCCGCTGCCGTTTGCGTTCGCTCAAACTGCGCTCGGGATCATCGACGAGGAACGAGTCCATGATCCCGTCGAGCCTGCCGGTGACACGCGCGCTGCGGACATCGAGGCCCTGATCCGCGAGCACGGTGCACAGCCTGTGGAGCAGGCCGACGCTGTCCGGGCCGGAGACGTCGATCATCGCGCCGGCGGTGATCGGGGTGACCGTGATCTCGGTCTCCACGAGTGCGACCCGGGGCCTGTCGAACCGGCTGCGGCGCCGGTAGCGGGTGAACAGGTCGCCGATCACGACGTCGCCGCGCTCCATCTGCGACCACGTGTCCGGGATCCGCCGCAGCCGTTCGTCGAGCGGAACCCCGGTCGGTTCCACGTCTTCCGCGCGGAATCGATCGATCACGACCCCGTCGTCGCGGGTGAAAATGCGCGCCTCGCGGATCCCGATCCCGTGCGATGTGAGCAGGCCGCTCGCGTCGGCGAGCAGGCCGGGCCGGTCTCGGGTGACGAGCGTGATCACGACGAACCCGGCGTGCCGTTCGATCAGCCAGCGGAAGGGATGCTCGCCGCGCTGCAGCTCTTCCACGGCGCGCAGGTGACGCGCGATCTCCCCGGCGGGCACGCTGCGCCGGTAGTCCTCCTGCAGCGCGCTGATGAACTCGGCGGCGCGGTCACGGTCGGCGCCGTCCCCGCCGAGATACGGCGTGACGCGCTCCACTTCCTGCGCAACCGTCGCCGCGCGCCGCGCCGGACCGTGACGGATCAGATCACGTGTCGCGAGATACAGCTCCGAGAGCAGCCGGCCTTTCCACTCCGTCCACACGTTCGCGCGCACCGCGCTCAGATCGCAAACCGTTAGAATGTAAAGAGCTGCCAGCGTGGTTTGATCCCCGACGAGGCCGGCGAACGACGCGAGCACGCTCCAGTCGGAGACATCGCGGCGGAACGCGGTCTGCTCCATGCGCAGATGGATGCGGACGAGACGGGCGACCGCGTGCGCCCACTGCTCCATCCCGATCCGGGGCAGCGCGATGCGGGCGATGCTCGCACCCTCGAGCGAATGGTCGCCCGGGCGCGCCTTCGCGATGTCGTGCAGCATGATCGCGAGATAGACGAGCGGCCGGAACTCACACGCCTCCCACAACGACCGCGGATCGCGCTCGATCCCGCCCGCGGGCAGGTCGTCAAGCCGCGCGAGCGCGCGCAACGTGTGCTCATCGACCGTGTACGTGTGATAGTACGAGCCCGTCGTGAACCCGGCGATCTCGCGCCACTCGGGGAGCCAGACGCTGATCGCGTCGAGCTCGTCGAGCCGGCGCAGCCGTTCGGAGAAGCCGCGTTCGAGGTTGAACCAGCGCTTGAGCGGCTCGCGCCAGTTCGCGGGGTCATTCTGCGGTCCGGGCCTGGATTTCAACGCACGGCGCAGGCTGTGGCGTGCGCGGCCGGTGAGCGGGTGGCCGGCGGTCACGGACAGGTCCATCAGCTCGATCAGCGCCGCGGGGTTCTTCGCGAACAGACTGATCGCGCCCGGCGCGATTTCGAGGTGACCGTGCGCGACAGTCACCCCGCGCAGTTCGGTCGGCTGTTCGCGGGCACGCGCGCCCGCGTGCAATCGCTGGCTGAACCGGGGGCCGAACTCGCGGCAGAAGCGGTTGAGGATCTCGTTGGACGTGTACACGTGGCGCATCAGCTCGCGCATCGCGGCACGGTCCGGCCCGGAGAACCCGAGCGCGCGCCCGACTGCCGCCTGTTCCGACACGAGCAGCCGGTCCTCGCCACGCTCTCGCCGCGCGTGCAGTTGTTCGCGCACCGCGAGCAGGAAACCGTACGCCTCGAGCAGGTGCTCCGCCTCCCACGGCGTGAGCAGGTGATCTCGCCGGAGCCGGCCGATGAACGCGCGCACCATGTTTCCGCGGCGACGGCGCAGCGTCCACCGCCCGCGCAACGCGACCCGGGCACGCTCCAGCCAGAGCACGTGATGCAGGTCGCGAAACCCGCCCGCCTGGTTCTTCAGGTGCGGCTCGACGACGCGCGCGACATCGCCGAGTTTTGCCCGCCGCGCAGCGAACTCCGCGCGCTTCTGGCGCACGTACTCCCGCCACACCGCATCCGCCACCACCCGGTTGACCCGTGTCTCGAACTCCGCGGCGAGCGTCGCGTCGCCGCGGATCAGCCGGGTTTCGAGCAGGGACGATGCGCGGTCGGGGATGATGAACAGGCGGCCGTCGAGGTCGTCGATCGTGAGCACGGTCTGCGCGGGGCGGAACGGGCTGTCCCACAGACCCTGGACGAGGTCGCGGATCGCGCGCTCGTGGTCGTGCGGCCGCTTCACGAGCACGACGAGGTCGAGGTCGCTTCCGGGGGCGAGATCGCCGCGGGCAAACCCGCCGGTCGCGAGCACGGCGAACCCGTCAGCGCGCCCGTTTCCCCGCGCGAGCAGACCGCGCACGATCTGATCGGCGGCGGCGGTGCGCGCGCGCGCCCGGTCGAGAGCGTCTTGCGCGAGCGTGGCGCGGAGCATGATCAGGCGGAGCGGCCGCGGCGGAGCCGCGCGATCAGGCGGTCGAGTTCGTCGAGTGAAGAGTAGCGGATCGTGATCTGCCCGCCCTTCCCGCGATGCGCGACTTTCACCGGCATCGCGAGGATGTCCTGCAGTTCGCCGGACACCTGGCGGGCGGCGAGTTCGTCGCGGCGTTTCTTTTCGTCCCGGCCGGGGGTTTTCTTCGCGCCGCCTTTGCGGCCGCGGATCCGGCGCTCGACCTCGCGCACGCTGAGCCCGCGGTCCACGATCTCGCGCGCGAGCGCGAGCCGGGATCCGTCGCCGGTCAACGACAGCAGCGCGCGCGCGTGCCCCTGCGAGAGTTCCTCATCCACGAGCATCCGCAGCACCGGTTCCGGCAGCGAGAGCAGGCGCAGCGTGTTCGCGACCGTCGCCCGATCCTTGCCGACGCGCTCGGAGACCTGCTGCTGCGTGTAGCCCATTTCCTCGATCAGGCGGTGATACCCGCGCGCGAGTTCGACCGCATTCAGATCCTCGCGCTGCAGGTTCTCAACGAGGCTGATTTCGAGGATGTCACGGTCGCTGAGGTCGGGCACGACGCGGCAGGGGACGGTGATCAGCCCGGCCGCCTTCGCCGCGCGCAGCCGCCGTTCCCCGGCGACGAGCAGGTATCCCGGGTCGCGCGGGGTGATAATCAACGGGACGAGCACACCCTGCGCGCGCACCGATTCGACCAGCTCCGCAAGCGCCTTCGGATCGAACCGGGCGCGCGGCTGGTCCTCGCGCACGCGGATGCGCGCGAGCTCGACCTCGTCCGCCTGCGCGCGCGCTTCGCTGTCATCGACGTCCGGAATCAGGGCGCTCAGCCCGCGGCCGAGCCCGCCCTTAGGCCGCGGTGTCATGGGAAAGCAACTCCTCCGCGAGCGCGAGATAGTTCTCCGCCCCGCGGGATGTGATGTCGTACAGCAGAATCGGCTTGCCGTAACTGGGCGCCTCGCTGAGCCGCACGTTCCGGTAGATCATCGTCTCGAACACACGGCCGTCGAAGTAGCGCCGGATGTCATCCGCCACCTGCCGCGACAGGTTGAGCCGGTGGTCGTACATCGTGAGCAGACCGCCCTCGATCTTCAGCGACGGGTTCAAGTGCTTCTGCACGAGACGGACCGTGTTCAACAACTGGCTCAGCCCCTCGAGCGCGTAGTACTCGCACTGAATCGGGATGAGCACGCTGTCCGCGGCGGTGAGCCCGTTCAGCGTGAGCAACCCGAGCGACGGCGGCGAATCGATCAGCACGTAGTCGTAACGGTCCACGATCGCGGCGATGTGCTTGCGCAGCATCTGTTCGCGGGCGACCATGCTCACGAGCTCGATCTCGGCGCCGACCAGCTTGATGCTCGCCGGCAGCAGGTGCAGGTTCGGCAACTCCGCGTGCGCGACAATCGCCTGCTCCGGGCCGATGTCGCCGATAAGCACCTCGTACACCGACGGCTGATCGTCGCGGATCTCGTGCCCGACGCCGCTGGTCGCGTTCCCCTGCGGGTCGAGATCGACGAGCAGCACCTTCTTCTCCGCGACGGCGACGCTGCTCGCGAGGTTGACCGCGGTCGTCGTCTTCCCGACGCCGCCCTTCTGATTTGCGATCGAGATCGTCCTGCCCATGGACCGCCCGTTTCAATTCACCCGCGCGCTAATATACGGCGCAAGATCTCTCTCCGCACCCGTGAGACACTCGCACGGAAATCAGGGACAGACGCCAGTTATGCGTGAGGAATGGTGCAAGCATTGTGCTTGTGCTCGTGTTCACGCAAAACTGGGGTCTGTCCCTAGTTTTTCAGCTCGACGAGGGTGGCGCCCCAGGAACCGGCGCCGTGACCGGCGAGGCGCCAACTGATCACGTACGGCAACCGCGCGAGGATCGCATGCACCTGTTCGCGCAACGCGCCGGTGCCCTTGCCATGCACGATGCGCACACTCGTGATCCTGCGCCTCCGGCATTCCTCGAGATAATCCGGCACGAGCTCCTTCACCTCGCGCGGGTTGAACTCGTGCAGGTCGAGCGTGCCGTCGATCGGGTATTCGATGGGGTCCACGTCAGTCCTGAGTCCTGTCTGTTACTCACTTCTCCCGTACGCGCCATGAATAAAGGGGCAACAGCGACTGTTCATCAATCATACAGCCGCGAAGCGGCGGCATTTTCATAGTGCTGGGCGTAAGCCCCGCGATCGGAGCCGCCCCCCATTCCCTCGATTCGTTGTCCGTCAACCCGGCAGGGGGTGACAGATATCTTCAGGAAACACAAACATATGCCTCCCCTTCGGGGTTCCTCTCCCGGCATCGCGCCGTTCCCCGGCTGACGCCCGGGGCTATCCACGTGCGACCCCTTCCGGTGTCGAAACCTCGTCCACGAACCGATCGTCACACCCCCAGAACCCAACCGCAATGCGCGTTCCGGAAAGATGTGGGTAATAGACGGGGCTTAAGCCTCGGGTTTCACCCGCTTCCTTATGCCTGTGCTTGCATGTCAAGCGCGGCCGGCCGCGGGCGGCTCCCGCCGTGTCAGCCGATCCGCTTGACGCCGAAACACAGTCGCTGAACCACGCCGCCGTTTGTTCTTGTTGAGGCGGCGCGCTTTCCGTGTCATCCTGAACCGCGCCGCTGTTTGTTTTTGTTGAGGCGGCGCGCTTTCCGTGTCATCCTGAACCGCGCCGCTGTTTGTTTTTGTTGAGGCGGCGCGAGTGAAGGATCTACCAGCCAGAACGTCCCGGAGGTGGTATTGACATGACCGTTGGGCGGAGTATCCGGTAGATCCTTCACCCTTCGCGCCGAGACAGACGCCGCTTCGGGTTCAGGATGACACATTGGGGCTCGGTGGAGACAGACGCCGCGCTTGTTCAGGATGACAAAAGGGGCGCGGGGCGAACGGACGCCGCGCTTGTTCAGGATGACACGATCGCGCCGGCCGATCAGCGTGACGCGCGTGCCCCTGCCTTCTCCCGCGCCCGGCCTTATATTGCCCCCAAACACGAAAAACCGGGACCCGACAATGCCGCGAGTGATCGTACGCAAGCCGGAGTGGATTCGGAGCACGGTGCAGCACACGGACCGGGCGCGTAAAGTCCGCCGCGCGCTGAGAGAATATAACCTCCACACCGTGTGCGAGGAGTCGAACTGCCCGAACCGGGGCGAATGCTACGACCGCGGGACCTGCACGCTGCTGATCATGGGCCCGGTTTGCACGCGCAACTGCCGGTTCTGCAGCGTCGAACACGGCCGCCCCGGCGCGCTCGACCCGGAGGAGCCGGCGAACGTCGCGGAGACGGTGCGCAGGCTCGGCGTTCGCTACGTGGTGGTCACGTCCGTCGATCGGGACGACCTCCGGGACGGCGGCGCGCAGCATTACGCGGACACGATCCGTGCGATCCGCGCGCGCACACCGCACGTGCAGGTCGAAGTGCTCACCCCGGACTTCCGGATGAACGAGACGGCGATCGATACCGTGCTCGCGGCGCGGCCGGCCGTGTTCGCGCACAACGTGGAGACGGTGCGCCGGCTCACCGCGAGCGTGCGCGACCGGCGTGCGTCGTTCGACACGAGCCTCGCGGTGCTCGCGTACGCATACAGGTCGGCGTCCGAGATTCCGGTCAAGTCCGGGCTGATGGTCGGGCTCGGCGAGACGGACCGCGAGGTGATCGACACGCTCGCTCAGATCCGGGCCGCGGGCGCGACGAGTGTGACGATCGGCCAGTACCTGCCCCCGACGCGCCGCAACCTGCCGGTGCAGCGGTTCGTCGAGCCCGCGAGGTTCCGCGAGTACGAAGACGCGGCCCGCGCGCTGGGGTTCGCCCACGTCGCGAGCGGGCCGATGGTGCGCTCATCCTACCGCGCGGAAGAGATCACGTCGCAAGTGCGGCTCGCGTGATCCGCCCGGTGGCCGGGCCTGCCCCGGGTTTCAGGGAGCAGGGACGACTGCAAAGGGGACGCTTGCTCGCATCCGGTTGTCCCTTTGGCTCAGCCGGGAGCGATATCTCGGATGGCAAGTGTGTCATTCTGACCGAAGCCCGACGTCCGTTTGTCGGGCGAAGGGAAGTTTATCCTGAACGCAGTGAAGGGAAGGTCGAGGTTCGACAAGGGTGCGGGGATACGATGAAACTCGTGAAATAACCCTTGGATAACTTGGACCTTCTTCACCCGGCTTCACGCAGACAGACGCGCGAAGCTGGCTTCAGAATGACGGCTCGGTCGGCCGGATGCG
>JAANWZ010000024.1 GCA_018263585.1 Calditrichota bacterium
CGAACGCGAACCAGAACTGGGAGAGCGCCGCCGCCGAAATCGCGAACACCGCGTAATGGAACGCCTCCTTCAACGCGGGCGTGAGCGCGTACAGGTAGAAATGATAGAGCGCGATCACGAGCAGCGCGCTGTTGTGCGCCTCCGCCGCGTACACACTCTCCGCCTTTTCGACAGTCGCGATGCCGAGCACGAAGCCGGCGGGGTGAGGATCGCGCACGTTCATCCCCCACAGGCCCGGCATCATCTCGCGGCGGTAGCTGGAATTGATATGGACGAACAGCGTGTCGCCGGCCCCCGCATCGGGTCTGAGCGGGATCGGTTCCGCGTAACGCGTCGCCGCCCTCAGGGAGCAGGCGGCGATTGTTGCCGAGCTGCAGCGCGGCTGTCGTCGCGAGCGCGAACCCGAGCAGTGTGAACAGTACAGCGGTCCAGCGCTGCCGGACCGTGAGCAGCGCCTGCTCCGCCTCGTCCTTCGTACCCGACACGTGAATGTCCTCCGAATGATCTCGTGACCACACCGATAGCGCGGAGGCAAAACAGCGAATAGCTACAATTCTGCGACTAAGATAATTATCATAACTCCGTAAATGTTCTACTCGGATTGGAGGAGCGAGAGCCCGGGGGACGATTCACCTCTCTGACATGCCGGAAAGGCTACCCCGAACAAGCCGGAGGAGGGAGACGTTTGCCGGCAAGCGACTTCCACGTTACGAGCAAGCGTCCCCGCGGCCTATGCCCATGCCTGCTTGCAGGCATCGATTCGACCGGCGAGCAATTCCCGCCCACGAGCCCGGCCGGCTTGTTCAGGATGACACTCCGCCGGCGGCCGCGCTTGCAAGCAAGCGCGGGCACGAGGGAGCGGTCACGAGGGAGCGGTCACGAGGGAGCGGTCACGAGGGAGTGAGTGAAACCCGGGGCGGGCGCCGGGCCACCCGCTGAAGCGCCGGGCCACGCGCCGCGCCGTCGCTGCGAACGGAACAGCGCCCGGCCGGAGTTGCCTGCAACGCCGTGATCCGCTACTTTCCAATCCTTGTCTCCGCGATGAGCGGCGCCCGCGGCGGCGCCGTCCCAACCGTTCACGGCCGCCCGTGATCGCGCGAACGGACTGCACGAACCAGCGAACTGAACCATACCAGCGAACGCTGCTGAAGGAGGAGAAGGTGAAGAGGAGATCGAGAGTGCGGGCCGGGCTGTACGCGCTCGCGGCGGGGTTGCTGCTGGCGGCGCTGCCGGCGCTCGCCCAGCTCGAACGCGACCGGCCGGAGCCGCCCGGCGAACCGCCGCCGCCGACAGTGTTCAACAGGATCGCCGAGGCCGGCACGGCCGAGGATTACCCGGACGCCGACCATCTGATCGTGCTCGACCATTCGATCAACCGCGTGATGGACTCCGGGGTCACGTACGTGGACCAGTACCACCTGTACAAGATCCTCACGGAGGCGGGCGCGAAGAAGAAAGGCGCGCTCTCGTGGCATTACGATCCGCGCAGCAGCTTCGTCGAGGTCGCGGAGGTGAACGTGATCCGCGACGGCGAGCGCATCCCGGTGAGCGTCGATTCGGTAAAGGACATGGCCGCGCCGCAGAGCATGATCTACTGGTCCGACCGGATCAAGGTGCTGCAGCTCCCGCGGTTGAAGGCGGGTGACGGGATCGAGGTCGTCTCGATGCGCAAGGGATACAACTACGCGCTGCTCGCCGATGATGAGCCGGACACCGATTCACCCCGGTTCGCCGGTGCGGTCGAGCGGATCCGCAGCGAGGACGATGACCGTTACATCCCGCCGATGAAAGGCCATTACTTCGACATCGTCGTGATGCAGGCGAACGTGCCGATCGTCGAGAAGCGCTACACGCTGTCCCTGCCGAAGGGGAAGCGCGTGCAGAGTGAAATCTACAACTTTCCGATGTATGCGAAAACTGAATACACGGCGGACAGCACGCTGTACACGTGGTGGGCGGTCGATGTGCCGGCGAACCCGCACGAACCCCGCCAGCCCGGGAACTGGGACGTGTCCCCGAAAGTCGTGATCACGACCGCGGAGAGCTGGGAGCAGAAGTCGCAGTGGTTCTGGGATGTGAACCGCAACCAGTTCGAGGTCACCGACAACATCCGCGAGCACGTCGAACGGGTGCTCGCGAATCACGGCCTCGACACGGACGACGACCCGATGGAGATCGCGGAGACGCTCAACCACTGGGTCGCGCAGAACATCCGCTATTCCGGGCAGACGATGGGCGCGGGCGAGGGGTTCACGCTCCACCCGTCGGACATGCTGTTCGAGTATCGCTCCGGCGTGTGCAAGGACATCGCGTCGATGTCGGTGACGCTGCTGCGCGCGGCGGGGTTGAAGACGTGGCCGGCGATGACGATGGCCGGCGCGACGATCGAGGACATCCCCGCCGACCAGTTCAACCACTGCGTCGTCGCATGGGAGAAGGAGCCCGGCGAGTTCGTGATGATCGACCCGACATGGGTTCCCTACAACAACGACATCTGGTCGAAGCTGGAGACGGAACAGCAGTACGTGATCGGCCACCCGGAGGGCGTGGACCTGCAGGAGATCCGTTACAGTCCTCCGGGAGAATCGCCGATGAATGTGCACAACGAGGCGGATCTCGAGGCGGACGGAACGCTTCACGGGACGGTCCGGATCGACGGCACCGGTGCCTGCGACAGCCGGCTGAGGCGGATCGTCTATTACAACCAGAAGCGCGCGCTCGCCGACTACCTCGCTCGCATCCTCTCCACAATCAGCGACCGCGTCGTCGTCGAGGACGTCCGTCACCGCGGCGTCGAGGACTTCACCGGCGACATGTGGGTCGAAATCGACTACACCGTGCCCGGGTTCGCGATGAAGGTCGGGGACGGGCTCGAGTTCCGCGCGCCGATGGCGAACGCGGTCAAGGATCACGGCTACCTGTTCCGCGCCGGCTCGATCGACTGGCCGGAGAAGCGCACGGTCGATGTGTTCCTCTACTACACGCAGCGGCTCGAAATTACCGAAGAAATCGACCTCCCGCGCGGCTACGAACTCGCGAACGAGCTCGAAGTTGACCCGGTGGACGAGACGTTCGCCGCGTTCGCGGGGACGGCGGAGATGGACGGCGGCACGCTCGTGCTCCATACGCGGACGGACGTGCGCCGCCGCCAGTTCCCGCCCTCCGGCTACGAGGGATTTCTCGACGCCCTGCACCGGCTCGATGACTACGCGGCCGCGACGCTGCGTGTGACGAAGGGAGGCGCCTGATGAAACGCACCCCGCTGATGATCTGGTTCGCGGCGCTCGCGCTCGTCGCGGCGACACTTGCGGGCGCCGGCGCGCACGCCGAGCCGATGACGTGGACAGGCAATTTCGACATCGGCGCGTGGATGGAACAAGCGCGCGACACGTGGGATTTCGACGACGAGGACGGCGTGCTCCTGCTCGAGGGAATGCGGCTCACCTGGCTCGAGGACGGCCGCCTGCGCGAGGAGCACCACCGCGTTGTCTGGATCGCCACCGACCATGCGCTCGAGCAGTACGCCGACCTCCGTGTCCCGTGGGACAAAGACCGGCAGACGCTGAAAGTAAACGCGCTCCGTGTCTGGCGCGACGACCGCTGGGTCCGGCACCGGCCGACGGCGATCGTGGAGACTACTCCGTTCCAGTTCCGAACCGCGCCCGACTATACGAACATCCGCGAGACGATGCTGCTGCATGACGGGATCGAACGGCCGTGCATCCTCGAATGCGATTACGTGATCGAGGACAGGATGCCGTTCCGCGCCGGGTTCGACGGGCAGTGGCTGTTCCGGCACAACAACCCGGCGCTCAACTCGTGGGTGATCATCGAGGTGCCGGAGGGGACGGAGCTCGAGCTCGCGACTTCCCCGGGTGTGCAAGTGACGGATGAGACGCCCGGTGGTCCGGTCGAGGGCTTCGACGTCTATTCGATGCGAATGCAGCGGATGGAGCCCGCGCCGCTGCCGGAGACCGCCGACCCGGCCGCGTATCTGCCGCACGTGCAATGGTCATCGTACGCGAGCTGGAACGAGCTCGGCGATCAGATCAAGGCGGCGTTTGTCGGAAAGCAGCGGCTCGGCGACGCACTGGAGGACAGCCTCGCGAATCTGCTGGAAGGAGCGAACTCGAACTCGGAGAAGGCGCACCGGATCGCGGAGTTCGTGCGCACGCACCAGCGCACGATCGGCTACGACCCGTCGTGGTTCCGGCCGCAGGTGCGTGCGGCGGAACGCACGTACGCGACCGGGTACGGTGTCGCGATCGACCAGGCCGTGCTCGCGGCGTCATTGATGAAGCAGGCCGGGTTCGAAGTGTGGCCGGTGCTGCTCGCGGACGGCTACGGCGACGTCGATGAAGGGGTCGCGACGACCGCCCGGTTCGGCGCGCCGGGGGTCTGGGTGAGCGGAGCGGGTGTCGAGGCTTACTTCGACGCCGCCCGCGGCAGCCTGCACAACGGGCTCGCGCCGATCTACGGCCGCACCGTGTGGCTGCCCGGATTCGAGGAGAACCCGCGCGTGCGCTGGGCCGGAGAAGGACAGCCGAGCGAACTGACACTCGCGCTCGAGCTCGCATGGGACGCGGAGAGCGAACGCTGGACCGGCGACGGTTACTACGAGGCCGGCGGCGGGTTTTCGCCGTACGACAAAAT
The DNA here is from genome assembly GCA_018263585.1 of Calditrichota bacterium. Taxonomy (GTDB): domain Bacteria; phylum Electryoneota; class Electryoneia; order Electryoneales; family Electryoneaceae; genus JAANWZ01. The sequence goes on from JAANWZ010000024.1 coordinate 4,654, forward strand.
GGAAGGCGGCGGCGACCGCAGCGACAGCCACCTCGACCGAGTTGTCGGAGGCGTGATCTCCGGCGCCGATGTCACCGGGTTCAGCCCGCTCAGCTTCGACCGGTTCACCGTCGCCACGGATTTCACGTTCGAGGCGCCCGCGGCGGAGCGGGACGACCTCGGCCGGCTGCCGGTCGTGATCGGATCGCCAGGCGGTGGGATACTCGACATGCTGCCCGGCGACGTCCGCCTCCACCTCGCCGAACGAGGCAGCCCGGCGATCCTGCCGGGATCGGGCGCGCAGACCGTCAAGCTCACACTCGATCTCTCCGGCCTCGAGCTCGTGCGCGCGCCGGAGCAGATGAGCGAAGCACTGAGCAACGACGCGGGCTACTTCGAGCTGAGCGCGGTGCGGGACGGCGATGAGCTCACGATCACACGCACGCTCGCGATCGATCACGCGCGCTACGAGCCCGTGCAGTGGCCGGCGCTGCGCGAGATCCTGCTCGAAGAGGTTGATCCTGCAAACCGGACGGTGCTGCTGAAGTAACCAGGGGTGGCCCGCTGGCTGGCGGGCGGCCCGGGGCTTCAGTCTCGACGTCTCCCGACGTTTCCTGCCCGACGGGAAATCCGACGGGAACCGCCGTCCGCCGGAATCCGTGTCCCCGTGTGAACTTGCACGGCGAACCAGCACGGGCGGCGCCGATGCGCAACGACCAGATCGCGCTCCGATTCGACGAGCTCGCCGAGCTCACCGAGTTGAAAGGCGGGGATCAGTTCCGCGCGCGCGCCTACCGCAACACGGCGCGCTCCCTGCGCACTCTCGACCGGTCGGTCGCGGAAATGGCCGCTGCGGGCGAGAATCTCACCGAACTCCCCGAGATCGGCAAGAGCAACGCGCACAAGATCGTCGAAATCATCGACACCGGCACCTGCGAGAAGCTGGAAAAGCTGCGCGAGCTGGTTCCGCCCGGTCTCGTCGAAGTGCTGCGCATCCCCGGTGTCGGCCCCGCGACCGCGCGCCGGTTGCACGCCGAACTCGCCGTCCACGACCTCGCCTCGCTGCGCGAACAGTCCGAGAACGGCCGTCTCGCGGAGCTGAAGGGCCTCGGCGAGGCGGTGCAGGAGAAGATCCTCGCCGGGCTCGACACGGTGGAAAAGATGTCCGGCCGCCGCCTGCTGCACGAGATCGGCCGCGACGCCGGCGCGATCGCGGAGCTGCTCGCCGGGCTCGACAGCGTGCGCGAGTGGGAGCTCGCGGGCAGCTACCGCAGGCGTCTCGAGACGATCGGCGACATCGATGTCGTGCTCCGCAGCTCCGACCGCGATCGGACTGTGTCCATGCTCGAACGGTTCGACGAGGCCGCGGACGTGCTCGGCGGCGGTCGCGAAAAGGTCAGCCTCCGCCTGCACAGCGGGCTCCGGGTCGATTTCCAGTTCGCGGGCGATGACGACTACGGCGCGGCTCTGCTCTATCTCACCGGATCGAAGGCGCACGGGATCGCGCTGCGCAAACGAGCGCAGGAGCACGGCTGGACGCTGAACGAGCACGGCCTCTTCTCCGGCGACAACCGGCTCGCCGCGAACAGCGAGCGCGCGGTCTATGGAAAACTCGGGCTCGCGTGGATCCCGCCGGAACTGCGCGAGCACGCCGGCGAAATCGAGGCTGCGGAACGCGGCGAGCTGCCCGACCTCATCGAGCCGGGCGAGATCCGCGGCGAGCTCCATGCCCACACGACCGCCTCCGACGGCGCCGAGTCAATCGAGACGATGGCGCGCGCGGCGAAACGGCGCGGCCTTGACTACCTCGCGATCACCGACCATTCGCAGGCGGTCGCGGTCGCCGGCGGGTTGAACGAGGACGAGCTGCGCCGTCACGCCGGCGCGGTCCGTGAGCTGAACGAGCGGCTCGACGGGATCGAGTTGCTCGCGGGTGTCGAGGTGGACATCCTCAGGGACGGACGCCTCGACATCGACGAAACCCTGCTGATGGAACTGGATTACGTCGTCGCGAGCGTGCACTCGTCAATGAACCAGAGCCGCGAGCGGACGACGAAACGCTACCTGTCCGCGATCGAGAGCGGGGTCGTGCACTCGCTCGGGCACCTGTTCGGGCGCAAGATCGGCGAGCGGGAGGGGATGGAACTGGACGCCGACCGCGTGTTCGCGGCGTGCGCCGAACACGGTGTCTGCATCGAGATCAACGGCCAGCCCGACCGTCTCGACCTCCCCGCCGACTACTGCCGGCGCGCGCAACAGGCGGGGGTGAAGTTCACGCTCGGCTCGGATGCGCATTCGCTGAAATCGCTGGAATTCCTCGAGTACTGCGTGTGGGTCGCACGGCGCGGGTGGTTGACGCGGGACGATGTGTTGAACACGCTGAGCGCGGACGCGCTGCGTGCGCGGCTCGCCGGGATCCGAAACCAACCCGGACGGTCAGAGTCAGTGTCGCCAGTGCGGGCTCGCCCGCGCGGCCGCTGAGGAGGGGACGCTTGCGAGCAGGCGTCCCCGGCCGGGGCAGTCGTTCCCGGCAGGTGGAGCTGCGGGCTACGGGATTCAGGGGACGTGACCCCGGCGGAAGGTCCAATCGGGAGGGAGGGATCTCGCGAGACACGGTTGCGAAAAACCTCAAGTCGGCGGTGAGCCTGCCGATAGAGGGGGTAGAAGCACGTGCGCTACGCCGCTCTTCTGGTGAAACCGAAGGAGGTGCACGAAGCTTCACCTTTTCCCGCCATGCGGCGGAACCCCTTGCTATCAAACGCCCGGTCCATCACGGTTCCGGGCGTTTGGTATGAGTGCGCCGGCGACAACCGTCTCGTGCCCGCGCTTGCTTGTCAAGCGCGGAACCGTCGAATATCCGCGGCGAATCGGCACGCAGGCCATGCCCGCGGGGACCGAAGGTGACCGCGGTTCAACGACCGGTGTGCGATCCCTGCGACATCCCGGCTGCGCCGTGCTGTCGCACGGGCACGGTCCCTTTTCCTCTCGTGCCCGCGCTTGCTTGTCAAGCGCGGAATCGTCGAATATCCGCGGCGAATCGGCACGCAGGCCATGCCCGCGGGGACCGAAGGTGACCGCGGTTCATCGACCGGTGTGCGATCCCTGCGACATCCCGGCTGCGCCGTGCTGTCGCACGGGCACGGTC
>JAANWZ010000025.1 GCA_018263585.1 Calditrichota bacterium
CTCTTCCGATCGGCGTCCCCCCCACGCCGCCCGGTCGTGTGTTTCAGCGGGCCCCCTCTCCTCTCGTGCCCGTGCTCGCCCTCTCCTAGTGAAGCGCCGGGACCAACCACTTGATTATCCTTGACTAAAGTCAAGGGCAAGGGTATGAAACCCCGGGCAAGCCCCGGGCCACCCACGAGCAGGCATGCCCGCGGGGACGGGCCGCAGGCCGTCACCGCGGCTAGTCCACGCCGGCATTCCGCGTCCCCCGTGTACCGGCCGTGCGGGCTCGCCCGCGCGGCTGATCCGCGTGTGATTGAACCCTGCGACATCCCGGCTGCGCCGGCCTGTCACAGGGGCACGAACCCGGTCGGGGCACGAAACCGGCGCGGTCGGATGACGGCGCGGAGTGCTCTGCTTGCGCGCTCAATCGCCCGCGGCTATCTTACCGCCCGTGACAGACGTTGGCGGGAGGCGCGAAGCCCGCGTGCCGCGCGGGATTGCGCGACCCGCTCACAGCGCAGCATCCGAGAAAAGCTGAACTTCCGCGGGAGTTCGGTTTTTGTCTTTTCCGGGCCGGCCGGGCTTCACGAGCGCCCGGCTCCGATGAGTTCGGGGAAACGCGCACACCGGGACAGCGTGCAACCGCGAAACGGCGGGCATCATTATACCGGAAGGGGAGGGATCATGGCGACGCGTATCGGAATCAACGGGTTCGGCCGGATCGGGCGGCTCGTGTTCAAGGCGGCGCACACGCGCGACGATGTCGAATTCGTCGCGATCAACGACCTCACGGACGCGAAGACGCTCGGCACGATGCTCAAGTATGATTCCACGCACGGCCGGTTTCCGGACACGGTCACGTTCGACGAACAGTCGATCACGGTCGGCGGGAAGAAGCTTCAGGTGATGGCGGAGAAGGACCCGTCGAAGCTGCCGTGGTCCGAGCTCGGCGTCGATGTCGTCGTCGAATCGACCGGCGTGTTCCGCACCCGTGACCAGGTCGCGCAGCACCTCGACGCGGGCGCGAGCAAGGTCGTGCTCACCGTGCCCGCGAAGGACGAGATCGACACGACGATCGTGCTCGGCGTCAACGACGCCGACCTCAAGCCGGAACACCAGATCGTCTCGAACGCCTCGTGCACGACGAACTCGATCGCCCCGATGGCGAAGATCCTGCACGAGAACTGGGGGATCAGGCGCGGGTTGATGACGACGATCCACGCGTACACGAACGACCAGAGCCTGCTCGACGCGCCGCACAAGGACCTGCGCCGCGCGCGCTCGGCCGCGGTCAGCCTGATCCCGACCACGACCGGCGCCGCGAAGGCGGTCGGCAGGGTGATCCCTGAGCTGGACGGGAAGATGGACGGGCTCGCGGTCCGGTCGCCGCACCCGGACGGTTCGCTCACCGACTTCACCGCCGAGCTCGAGAAGCCGGCGACCGCCGAACAGATCAACGCGAAGTTCCGGGAAGCCGCAAGCGGTGCGATGAAAGGCATCCTCGAGTACACGGAGGATCCGATCGTGAGCGCGGACATCGTCGGCAACCCGCACTCGTGCATCTTCGACGCCGACCTCACCCGCGTGATGGAGGGCAAGTTCGTCAAGCTGTTCGGCTGGTACGACAACGAGTGGGGCTACTCGTGCCGTGTCGTCGATCTGATCGCGCGTATCGCGGAGATGTGATCCGAGGACCTGTTGTGCATTGACGATAACGGACGAATCTGTCATCCTGAACAAGCGTGGCGTCTGTTTGCCGCCGGCGGTGAAGGATCTCGACAGAGGACGGTGGCTGGCCCGGGGCTTCAGCCTCGGGTCTCATGCACCGCTGGATGAGCCGCGGTTGCGAGCAACCGCGGGCCTGTAGGAGTGTCGTCCTGAACAAGCGCGGCGTCTGTTTGCCGCGGGCGGTGAAGGATCTCGAGAACTGACGGTGATGGACGCGCCAGACCTTTGGAGCTCGAGACCCTTCACCCCCGCACATACTGACGTACGGGGGTTCAGGATGAGACAATCTTCTCAATGCACGACAGGATGAGACAATCTTCTCAATACGCGACAGGATGACACGATCTTCTCAATGCGCAACAGGCTCCTGAACCGGGGAGGCCGGCGGATGCCCGCATTCAACAAGCTGACGCTGGACGACGTGGACGTGAACGGGCGAAAAGTCCTGATGCGCGTCGATTTCAACGTCCCGCTCGACAAGAACATGAATGTCACCGACGAATCCCGCATCCTCGCGGCTCTTCCATCGATCCGCAAGGTGATCGGCGACGGCGGCCGGCTCATCCTCTGCAGCCACCTCGGCCGCCCGAAGGGGAGGGCGGTGCAGAAGTACAGCCTGCTCCCGGCGGCGAACAAGCTCTCCGAAATCCTCGACCGGGACGTGCGCCTGCTCCCGGACACGATCGGTCCGGAGGTGCTCCTGTTCACCGAGCGGATGCGCGACGGCGATGTTGTCATGCTCGAGAACACCCGCTTCCACGCGGGCGAGACGGCGAACGACCCGGAGTTCGCGGCGGCGATCGCGCGTCTCGCAGATCTGTATGTGAACGACGCGTTCGGCGCCGCGCACCGCGCGCACGCGAGCACGGAAGGGGTCGCGCACCACCTCCAGCCCGCGGTCGCCGGATATCTGATGCAGAAGGAGATCGAATACCTCGGCAACGCGCTCGCGAACCCGAACCGGCCGTTTGTCGCCGTGCTCGGCGGCGCGAAGATCAGCGGCAAGATCGACGTGATCCGCAACCTGCTCGACAAGGTGGACATGATCCTGCTCGGCGGCGCGATGACGTTCACCTTCGACAGGGAACAGGGGCTGCCGGTCGGCGACTCGCTCGTCGAGGAGGAGCGTGTGCAAATGGCCGGTGATTTGCACGGGGCGTTCGAATCCGCGCGCGCGAAGGTGCTGTTGCCGGCGGACTACGTGGCCGCGGATGCGCTCGCGGCGGACGCGAACACGCAGGTCGTCGCGCGCGGTGAGATCGAGCACGGCTGGCGCGGACTCGACATCGGGCCGGAGACACGCGAGCGGTTCGCGGAGATCGTGCGCGGGGCCGGGACGGTTGTCTGGAACGGGCCGATGGGTGTGTTCGAGATGGAACCGTTCGCGGCGGGCACACGCGCGGTCGCGGAGGCGCTCGCGGAGGCGACGGCGAGCGGCGCGGTCACGGTCGTCGGCGGGGGCGACAGCGCCTCCGCGATCAGGGCGTTCGGATTCGCCGACCGCGTGTCGCATGTATCCACCGGCGGCGGCGCATCGCTCGAGTTCCTCGAGGGCAAGCTGCTGCCGGGGCTCGCGGCGCTCACCGACAAGTAAGCGGAATCCGGCGCTATCACGCGCCGGCACGAAAGCACGGGGGCGTACCATGCGCACACCGCTGATTGCGGGTAACTGGAAGATGAACCTGCTGCGCGACGAGGCCCGCTCGCTGAGCGAGGCGATCGCGGCGACGGCGAAGGAAGCGGACGGGGTCGAAGTGCTGCTCTGCCCCCCGTTTCCGCTGCTCGACACCGTGCGGCGCACGATCGACGCCGGCCCGGTTGCACTCGGCGCGCAGAACGTGCACAACGAGCCGAGCGGCGCGTTCACCGGCGAAGTGTCCGCCGCGATGCTCGCCGACACCGGCTGCGAATACGTGATCGTCGGACACAGCGAACGGCGGCAGTATTTCGGCGAAACCGACGCGACTGTGCGCCACAAGGCGAACGCCGCGCTCGAAGCCGGGCTCACGCCGATCATCTGCGTCGGGGAAACGCTCGACGAGCGCGAGGACGGGAGCACGCCGAAAGTCGTCGAACGGCAGATCTCCGGCGCGCTCGAGCGGCTGAAACCGGAGGATGTGCGGCGGATCGTGATCGCCTACGAACCGGTGTGGGCGATCGGCACCGGGAAGACGGCGACGCCGGAGACGGCGCAGGAAGTGCACGCGTTGATCCGCGGTTGGCTGAAGCGGGAATACGGGGGCGCGATCGCGGACACGATCCGCATCCTCTACGGCGGGTCGATGAAACCGGCGAACGCGGAGGAACTGCTCGCGGAGCGTGACATCGACGGCGGCCTCGTCGGCGGCGCGAGCCTGAAGGCGGACGACTTCTCCGCGATCATCCGCGCGGCACTGTAACTCCTGCACCCGGGACTCGACCACGGATGACACGGATGAGAGCGCGCGCTCAGTGGGAACCGGGCCGCGGGCGGATCGTGAGATACGGTTGGTGAATCGGGTCCCCGCGCTCTCGCCGCGAGATGTCCCGGTTGCAGCGGTTCGGCCGGCCGTGTATCTTGCGGGGCCTCTGTCGAAGCAGTGGGAATCTGCCGATGCTTTACGGTTTGCTTCTTGTCATTCACATCCTCGTCAGCATCCTGCTCGTGGTCACGATCCTGATGCAGGCGTCGAAGGGCGGCGGTCTCGCCGGAATCGCGGGCGGGATGGCCGGCGCGAGCAGCCAGATGTTCGGCGGCCGCCAGGCGGCGACGCTGCTGCACAAGGTGACGGTCACGCTCGCGCTCGTGTTCGGGATCAATGCGCTGATCCTGACGGTGCTGTCGCGCGGCCCGAACGAGGTGCAGTCCGTGACCCAGCGCGCGATGCAGGGCGAAGGGAACTACCCGCTCGAGTTCCTCGGCGAGTCCGATATCCAGCCGACCGACCAGCAGATGGAACAGGCGCGTGAAACCGTCCCGCTCCCGGCGGAGCAGTCCGGCAAGGGCGGAGGCGAGAACGCCGGCGGCGAACAGCAGCCCGCATCCGGCGGGGACTGAACCGACCCTGTGATCGCCCGATTCTGACCCTGGTTGCGACAACGATGCCGGAGTGGTGAAATTGGTAGACACGCAGTGTTGAGGGCGCTGTGCCCTACCCGGGCGTGCCGGTTCGAGTCCGGCCTCCGGCACACAACGAGCGCGCGGGGTCGAGCAGACAATCGCCCGCGCGTTCTTTTTCTCTCCGCGGGATGCGGGCTGCGGGAGACGGCCTGGGAACTCGGAGCGCATCGGGACGGCCGAGCCGTCATTCTGAACCCGGCTTCGCGCGTCTGTGTGCGTGAAGGCGGGTGAAGAAGGTCCAGCCTATCCACGGGCTGTTTCTTGACTTCGGTCGCCCAGCCACGTGCACAGACCGGAACTGAGAGCGCATCGGGGCGGCCGA
>JAANWZ010000026.1 GCA_018263585.1 Calditrichota bacterium
CAACCACCGGTCGATCAGCCCTGCGACATCGCTGCGCGCTGTCACAGGGGCACATTACTGAATCCACCGGTCGATCAGCCCTGCGAGATCGCTGCGCGCTGTCACAGGGGCACATTACTGAATCCACCGGTCGATCGCACGAAGCCGGCGGGAGCGTGTGCGGAGTGACGGTCGTCAGCTCGCATTCGGAGTCGCGCAGGCTTATCTTCCGAACAACGGTTTGTTCCCTGTCGTAGTAGTCCTTGAAAGTTCGGCGCGATGCTGTGGGGGTATGAGACCCGCGTCTGAAGAGCCGGGCCACCCTCTTTATCACGTCGGACTTTCGAAAATGACTGTACCGTCTTTCCGCAGCGGATGTTCACACACAACCAACGGAGACTGTCGATCATGATTGCCCGTACAGGTACCGTATCTCTTCTCATTCTGTTCGTTCTCGTCGCGCTCGCGTCCGCGATGCCGCCGCATCCGGCGGTCGTGCAGTCGGTGGCGGACGGGACGATCGCGGAGCCGTATTTCCTCGCGAATCGCGCCGAGTTGATGCAACGCGGGGTGAACGCGCCGCACGAGGTTCCACGCAACGGTGAGCTCGACGAGACGATCTTCGATTCGATCGTGCTGCTGGTCGATTTCGACGATCACGTGAGCAGTGTCGAAGCCTCGTTTTTTGATAACCTGATGTACGGCGAGGGCACGGGCACGGTCGCGGATTTCTACGACGAAGCCAGCTACGGCGATTTCGTGCTCACGACGCAGGACATGCCATCGACGATCGGCTGGCTGCGGATGCCGCACGACTACGGGTACTACGTGGACGGCCAGAACGGGTTCGGCGACTACCCGAACAACGCACAGCGGCTGGTCGAGGACGCGGTACTCGCCGCCGATCCGTTCGTCGATTTCTCGCAGTATGACTACGACGGCGACGATTACGTGGACGGGCTGTTCGTCGTCCATTCCGGCACGGGCGCGGAGCTGTCCGGCGACAACGACGACATCTGGTCGCACAAGTGGGTGACGAACGATCCGGTGGCGGTGGACGGCGTGTTCGCGTGGGTGTATGCGATGGAGCCTGAGTACTGGTACGGCCCGGGCGACATGACGATCGGCGTGTTCGCGCACGAGATGGGGCACGCGGTGTTCGGGCTGCCGGATTTGTACGATTATGATTACGATTCGCGCGGGCTGGGCGACTGGAGCCTGATGGCGGGCGGCTCATGGAACGGGAACCTCGGCGATTCGCCGGCGCACCCGGACGCGTGGAGCCGGTACCAGATGGACTTCGTCGAACCGATCGCCGTCGAGTTCGACCTGATCGACGAATCGATCCCGCCGGTGGAGAACGAGCCGGTCGTGTATCGGATGGAGACGCCCGACCCGTCGGGGCAGCAGTATTTCCTCGCCGCGAACCGCCAACTTGTCGGCTACGACTCGGCGCTGCCGGGGCAGGGGCTGCTCATCTACCACGTGGATGAGTCGGTGGAAACGGGCAACAATAACCAGTGGTATCCGGGCTACGAGGACTACGGGCACTACCTGGTCGCGCTCGAGCAGGCGGACGGGTTGTTCGAGCTCGAGCAGAACGGCTCCGCCGACGCCGCGGACCCGTTCCCCGGATCGTGGGCGGTGCTCGACTGGAACGCGGAGACGACCCCGGACAGCCGGATGTACGACGGCACCGACACCGGCGTCGCGATGCACATCGTGGACGGCTGGCAGGAGACGTTGACGGTGGACCTGATCGTCGGCGATACGCAACCCGGGCCGGTCTCGATCACGCTCGCGCCGCAGGACGCGCCGATCGTGATCCCGGCGGAGGGCGGCTCGTTCTTCTACGACGCGCTGATCACGAACACGCTGCCGGCGCCGGCGGCCGGGAACGTGTGGCTCGAGGCGATCCTGCCCAACGGCAACGCGTATCACATCCAGACGTACACGGTGAACCTGCAGCCGGGGACGGCGATCGACGTGGACGGGCTCGAGCAGACGGTGCCGGAGATGGCGCCGGCGGGCGACTATGAGTTCATCGCAAATGTGGGCTACTACCCGAGTTTCATCGTCGCGGACGACTCGTTCCCGTTCACGAAGGACGAGGGATTCGCCTCGGTCGGCGACGGTGAGGGCGACTGGTCGGCGCACGGGTGGCGCGAGCGTCCGGACGCCGGGCGTGCGGCGGGATCCGGCGAGCTGCCCGATCGGTTCGCGCTCGGCGAAGTGTATCCGAACCCGTTCAACGAACGGGCCGTGGTGTCGGTCGCGCTGCCCGGGCCGGCGCAGTTGACCGTGGACGTGTACAACACGCTCGGCCGGCGTGTGCTCGCGGTCGCGGAAGGGCCGTTCCGCGCCGGCACGCACCGGTTCGCGATCGACGCGGCGGAGCTCGCGAGCGGGGTGTACTTCCTTCGCGCCGAGGCGGACGGCCGCACGCTCGCACGCAAGCTTGCGCTGGTGCGGTGAGGCGGCTGGCCCGTGCTGCACGGATTGTGCCCGCGGGAGCGGATGCTCCGGCGGGTTTTGTTTGCCTCGCGGCCGCGCCCACCCTATCCTTCAGCCGTTCGCGAGAGCAAACCCGGATGATTGGAGGAGAGGATGCGTTGCGCGGTCGTCGGTGGCACGGGTTGGCAGGGCGCGGGGATCGCGACGCGGATCGCGGCCGCGGGGTGGACGGCGGTGATCGGGTCGCGTGACATGGGACGCGCGCAGATCCTGAGGGAGAATCTGCCGCCGTTTGTCGGGCTGCCGGCGGAGCGGTTCGACGCCGCGACGAATGTCGATGCGGTGAAGGACGCGGAGGTCGTGTTCATCACCGTGCCGAGCACCGGCCACCGCGCCGCGCTCGAGTCGATCCGCAAGCATCTCGACGACGAGCAGTTGATCATCGATGTGACCGCGCCGGTCGATCCCGACAACCACCTGAACGAGATCTGGCCGGAGGCGGGCTCGTACACAGCCGAGGCGCAGGAGCTGCTCGGCGAGGAGTATCTCGTGTGCGGCGCGTTCAAGAACGTGTCCGCGACGATGCTGCTCAACCACAGGATGCCTCCGAACTGCGACATCTGCATCTGTGGCGACGAGCGGGATCTACTTCATCCACGCCGAGGTTCCCGGCGAGTTCACCGCGATCCGGAAGGCGACGTTGCTCAGGTAGTGGCTCCGGCCGGCGGCCGAATGTGTCATCCTGAACGCCCGCACGTCTGTTTGTGCGGGGGTGAAGGATCTACCAGCAGGAACCACCATGGTCCAGTGTTCAACATAACCCATGCGCGGACTACCGCGTAGATCCTTCACCCTTCGCGCCGAAACTGACCGCCGCTTCGGGTTCAGGATGACACGATGGGCGCCAAGCAGACTGCGCTTCGGGTTCAGGATGACACTGGGGGCGTCGCACGGTCCCGGGTTCGGCGAACCCGGGCTACGCGCTTCGCGCCAGACCAACGGCGCTTCGGGTTCAGGATGACACAGGACGGGTGATCCGGGGCTTGCCCGGGTTTCATGCACCAGCGGATGAGCCGCGGTTGCGAGCAACCGCGGACCTGTTCCGATCCCACTCGTGCCCGCGCTTGCTCGTCAAGCGCGGGCGCTGGTCGAGCCCGGCCCGAGCAGGCGGCGCTGCGGGGCTACACTCTACCCCGTCACCAGCAACTTCGACACGGGTTACCTTGCCACCAGCCAATTCGATACGAGCCGATTCCTCACCAGTCAGTTCAACACCGATCCGTCGTTCACGAGTCAGTTCGACAGTGCACGCGTGACAGCGTGTTCGGAGATCGCGAGTTCGACGCCGACCTCGCGCCAGCGTTCGCGCTCGCGTTCCAACTGGCGAGCGACGAGCGGGTGATGTGCGAGCCAGCCCGGTTCGATCACGACGGTGAACGTGTCCCGGTTCACCGCAAGTTCGCGAACCGGCGGGTCGCGGTCGATCCGGGTTCGGTGAAGCAGCCACGCGAGCCGGAACAGGAACAGGAGCGGCAGCGGCGCGCGGTCGTTTGCATCCGTCTTCTCGAGCTTGATCCGTTTGCGGTGGTTGAGGATGAGGAACGCGAGCCGCGCGCGTTCGAGACGGGTGAACCCGGCCATCTCGGAGTTGCGCACGATGTAGGCGCCGTGCTTGTGGTAGCCGGAATAGTTGATCGTGAGCCCGATCTCGTGCAACGCGGCGGCCCAGCGCAGCAGGCGCTCGGCTTCTCTCCGCGGCATGCCGAGGCCGGAGCGGATGTCGTCGAGGTGACTGAGCGCGAACGAGCGCACGCGCTTCACCTGCGCGCGGTCAACACGGTGGCGCTCCATCAGCGAGGCGAGTGTGACCTGCTTCCGGTCCTCCCCGCGCGGGAGCAGGAGCATGTCGTGGAGCAGACCCTGGCGCACGCCGGCGCGGGTGACCTCGATCTGTTTCAGCGAGAACGCGTCGAAGATCGCGGCGAGGATCGCGAGTGCGCCGGGGAACGTGCGCAGCCGCTGTTCGAGCAGGCCGGCCTTGAGAAACGGTTTTCGTTCGCCGCGCACAACAAACCGTTCGCAGAGCTGGTCGAACGCCTCGCGTGTGATCAGCTCCGACCCGATGCCGAGATTGCTGATCAGCTCCGCGATCAGGCGGAGCGTGCCGGACGCGCCGAGCGTGATCTGAAACGAACCCCGGCGCCGGTACACATCCGTCCCGCGCAACGTCTCGCTCACATCGGAGGCGGTTGAGCGGAACAGCTCATCGGTGAGCGCGCGCCCGTCGAACACGCTGCGGCTGAGGCTGATGTTGCCGATGTTGACGCTGTCGATGCAGACCGGTTTTCGCCCTTCCCCGTAGATGAACTCGCTCGACCCGCCGCCGATATCGACGATGAACCGGCGATTTGCCTTCGGCTGTTCCTCGGTGATGATGCCGAGATAGATGAGGCGCGCCTCCTCCCGGCCGGAGATGATGTCGATCGGACGGCCGAGCGCGTGTTCGGCACGGCGGACGAATGCGGTCGCCTTGCGCGCGTGCCGGAACGCGCTCGTGCCGATCGCGCGCACATTTTCCGCGGGAAACCCGGCGATCCGCTCCCCGTAGCGGCGGATCACCGCGAGCGCCTGCTCCTGTTTCGCGGGATCGATCGTCCCGTCCGCGCGGAGGCCGTCGGCGAGGCGGACGGCGTCCCGGTAGCGGTCGAGGTAGCGCGATTCGCCGTCGAGCACGCGCACGACGTGCAGGTGGAAGCTGTTCGAGCCGAGGTCGATCACCGCGTACTCGTCGCGGCGGGGACGGTCGTTCGCACGTGCCCCATCGGCGGATGGTTCAGCGGATGTGTCCGGACCACGTCTCACGGCGCGATCTTCCTTTCGACGCGATTTTCTTCGGCTTTTCGCCCTCCCGCCGGCGGCGTTCGGCGATCTTGAGCAGAAACTCCTGGCCGCTCGCCGGCGCGCGCCCGCGGTGGCTGAGCGGTCGCAGGTAGGAACCATCCGGCTGCATCTGCCAGTGCAGGTAGCGGTCGTTGAAGTAGATCGAAAGCAGCGCGATCACTTCCTTCTTCAGCAGTTCGTCGAGCACCGGCGTGATCACCTCGACGCGGTGCTCGAGGTTGCGGCGCATCGCGTCCGCGGAGCCGATGAACACCTGCGCGTCCCCGCCGTTGCGGAAGTAGAACAGGCGGCCGTGTTCGAGAAAACGGCCGATCACGCTGCGCACACGGATCGTCTCGCTGAGACCCCGGACCCCGGGCCGGAGGCGGCAGGTGTCGCGCACGCCGAGGTCGATGGTGACGCCTGCGCGGGAGGCGGCGTAGAGCGCGCGCACGATGTCACGGTCCTCGAGCGCGTTCAGCTTCATCCGGATCAGGCCGCCGCCCTGCTCCGCGTGCAGCTTCGCTTCGCGCTCGATCATCCGCAGCAGGGTCGTCTTCATCGTGCTCGGCGCCATCAGGATCCGCTGGTACTTCCGTGTCGGGCTGTACCCGGTGGTGAGGAAGTTGAAGATCTCGGTGACGTCGCGGCCGATCCCGCGGTCGGCGGTGAGCAGGCCGTAATCGACGTACTGGCGCGCGGTGCCGGCGTGGTAGTTGCCGGTGCCGATGTGGCTGTATGTGCGGTAGCCGTCGTAGTCCTTGCGCACCACCTGGATCAGTTTCGCGTGCGTCTTGAACCCGACGACGCCGTATGTGACATGGATGCCCATCTCCTCGAGCCGGTTCGCCCACGCGATGTTCGCGCGTTCGTCGAAGCGGGCCTTCAGCTCGACGACGACGGCGACCTGTTTCCCGTTGTGCGCGGCACGGCGCAGGTAGTCGATCACCTTCGTGTCCTCGGAGGTGCGGTACAGGGTCATCTTGATCGCGCGCACCTTCGGCTCCTCGCTCGCCTCGCGGAGGAACCGCTCCACGCTGTTCGTGAACGACTCGTACGGGTGGACGACGAGAATGTCCCCTTCCCGGCGCAGCTCGTGGAACATGTGCCCGGCGTTTCGCAGACGGGGCGGTTCGATCGGATGATGCGGCGAATACTTGAGATCGGGCAGGTTGAGGTTCGCGAGCTCGTGCAGGTCGCTCTTGCCGACCATCCCGTCGATCTCGAACACGTCCTCCTCGTCGAGATCGAGTTCGCTGCAGATCAGTTCGCGGTGGGCGGGGTTCATCGACGCCTCGACCTGGAGCCGGACGATCGGCGCGAACCGGCGCTCGCGAACCTCCGATTCGATCAACTCGAGCAGGTCGTCCGCCTGATCCTCGTCCTTCTCCGTGTTCGCGTTGCGTGTGATCCGGAACCGCTCCACGTTGACGATGCGCACGCCGGGGAAGAAGAGGTCGAGGTTGTCGGCGACGATGTCCTCCGCGCGCACGTAACGGTGGTCCTCGTCCGCGCGGACAAACCGCGGCACGTCCGGCCCGACCGGCACCTTCACCCGCGCGAGCGAGTGTTCGCCGTGACTGCGGTGCTGGATCGTGACGAGCAGGTTCAGCGACAGGTTCGAGATGAACGGAAACGGGTGCGCCGGGCCGACGCCCTGCGGGATGATGAGCGGGAAGATCGAATCGATGAACCGGCGGCGAAGATGCTCGCGCTCCGACTCGGAGAGCTCGTCGTATTCGAGCAGGTGCACGCCCCTGCGCCGCAACAGGCGCGTCAGGTTCTCGCAGATCTGCGATTTGTCCGCCTCGAGGCGCTTGATCTCACGGTAGGCCCAGCGTATCTGCTCGCCCGGTGTGCGGCCGTCGAGGCTGCGGTCGCGCACGCCCGCGCCGACGAGCTGCTTGAGCCCGCCGATCCGCTTCATGAAGAACTCGTCCGTGTTCGAGGAGGCGATCGCGATGAACTTGATCCGCTCGAGCAACGGGTTGCGCCGGTCCTGCGCCTCGTAGAGCACGCGCCGGTTGAAATTGAGCCATGTGAGCTCGCGGTTCAGGTAGAGCACGGGCGCGTCCAGGTTGTCCGACTTCCATTCGGGACCACCGGGGAGCGGATCGGCGCCGAGATCGACGGCGACGGAGTCCGCACGCTTCGCACCCGCGCGTGCGCCGTCGCTGCGCTCGCCCGCGGGCGCGCGCATCGATTCGGTCGCAGGGAGCTGCTCGCGCTCCGCGGTTTCCGCCGCCTGTTTGCCCGTCTGTTTCGCCATCGGTCGCGAGTGGTTGAGTGAACGGCGTTCCTCTTGTTCAGTATCGCGCCGGGATGCACGCGCACGCAAGTCATTCCCCATCCCCTGGCAGGCGGAGCTGCGGGGCCGCGTGCCATGTATCCGGCTTGAAAAGGCCTGCGGCTGACCTGAGTGTCATCCTCTTGTCGAGATCCTTCATCCCCCGCACAAAACGACATGCGGGGGATTCAGGATAACACTCCCGTATGTGCCCCTGTGACAGCCACGCCGAAGCGAAGCGAAGGCGGGATGTCGCAGGGTTGACTCAACGTGGATCAACCGCGCGGGCAAGCCCGCACGGGCAACACTTGGATCGGACGTCACCGGCGGCGGATGGCCTGGGGCTCGCCCGGGTTTCACCCACTGGTGGATGAGCCGCGGTTGCAAGCAACCACGGGCCTGTTGCACTCATACACGGTGGGCTGAGCCAGATCGGAA
>JAANWZ010000027.1 GCA_018263585.1 Calditrichota bacterium
GGGCGCGAACCCGGGCACCGCCTGCTGCAGCCCGAGCACGGTCGTCACCCCCGGCGAAATCGTCACCGGGACGACGAACATCGGCCCGTAGGAACCGCCGGTCGGGAGATCGACCATCGTCCACGCCTGCGCGTTCACCGGGTTCGGCAGGTTGCTCTCGATCGTCGCGTCGTAGATGAACGTGCCGCCGTTCGCAGGGATCGTCGTCCCTTCGATCGGAGTCAGCTCCAGGTCCACCGGTGAGACAACCGCGCCCCAGTATTCCATCAGTCCGGTGATCAGGTATTCGCGTGTGTTCGGCTCTTCGTTGCCGTCAACGAGATTCCCGACCTCGAAGCTGAAGCACGCGGTCTGGTAGTCCATGCTGATGTCAACGACACCGCAGCCCGCCATGTCGGCCGGGTTGTAGAGCACGTCGAGCGCGCCGCCGCCGGCGTTGATGTGGTCGATCCAGCTGTTTTCCCCGGCGTAGGTCATGTCCGCGCCTTCCATCCACGTGCCGTCATACCCCATCACGTTCGCCAGGTCGGCGCTGCCGTCGGCGATCCCCTGCAGGTTGAGCATGTTCATCAGATTCTCCGGGCTGTTGAACCCGAAGATGTCGCCGCCTTCGATGTAGAGGCTGCCGCCCTGCTCAAGGTAATCGACCATCGCCGTCTCTTCCGGATCACCCGTGTAGATCGGGTAGTAGTTCGAGTAGATGCCGAGGAAGACGAACACGTAGTCGAATGCCTCCCACTGCACCTCGTCGAATTGAGTGATGTACTGCGTGGTGAAGTCGAGCTCGTTGAGGATCTCCTCGATCGCCGCCGCGGAGCCGGGCGTCGGATCCGCGTCCCAGATCAGCACATCCGGCGCGTTCCCGGTGTCGGTGAGGTAGAAGTCATACGTGTTCGCGCCGGGATCGATCTGGACCGTGCCTGTATCGGTGAAATATCCGTCCGCGCTCACCTCGTAGTCATTCTCGCCGGAGTAGATGCCGAGGATCTCGTAGAAGCCTGAGCCGTCCGTGGTCGCGGTGCCGGCGCCGACTTCGACGTTTGCGCCCGCGATCGGCTCGTTCGTGCTCTCGTCGTACACGTACCCGGAAACATCCGCGTCCGGATCGGCCATGTAGAACTGGATCGCGAGCTCGTTGTACGGGTAGTCCGCGATGCTGCCGTTGTGCAGCGCCATCAGGCCGATCGTGCCGGATTCGTTCTGGATCCCGATCGTGCCGCCGTCGATGTCCCAGCCGGCATCGACGTTCATGTACTGGAGCTTGACCGTACCGTCGGCGAACAGGATCATCTCCGCGGTCATCGTCGGCACATCAGGACCATCCGGGAATTCGTCCATCTCGAAGAACTCGATCACGAGCGCGTCCTGCCCGTCGATCGTCATGTTCTCCATGAGGATGTCGGCTCCGCTCATTCCCTGCGCCGGGTCGAGGTCGTCCCAGAACCAGGCGATCATCGCGCCGTAGCTTGGCGCGGGCATCTCCTCGTTCGCGAGCGAGACATAGCTGTCGAAGAAGGAGATCACGCCGTTCGACTGCACCCAGAACTGGCTCTGGCTCGTCCCGTAGAACGGGAAATCGAACCCGATGTCGAACGGCCCGACCGTGTCGTCGTCGCTCAGGTCGCCGACGACGCTCGTCCCGGTGCCGGTGATGTCGATCCACTCGTAGGTGGGGCCATCGGCCTCTTCGCTGTCCTTCCAGATGTAGCCGAAGTCATCCGGCCCGCCCATGTTGTCGATTTCGTAGCCGACGCCGAAATCGAAACCGACTGACTTGAGTAAGCCGATCTGGTCCTGCGTCGCCGTTCCCGTCTCGAAGGCGTTGACCGCCTCGTAGTAAATCTGCTTGCCGATCTCTTCGGGCGTCGGAAACTTGGCCGATTTCGCGAATGCTCCGAACGCGACCAACAGCATGACTGCCAGCCCGACACACACAACATTCCGCTTCATAATCTCCTCCACTTGGTTGTCCCCCTCAGGTCTCGCGCATTCCTTCCGCAGCACGCATCGAAACATGGTTGTAAAGACGTGAGAAGACCGCTCGTCGTTCAGGGGGATGAGAGGATCGTTGATCGCCTCCACCCCCGATGTTGATCCAGACGGCAGACCGCAGGACGGAGTCACTGTCTCGGTCAGGAGCGGTTCGAGGCAAGAGCGTGGACAGCCGATTCCGTACAGCGAATCTGTCTGGTCAGCCGTCATCGCCGGCGAATCGAGAGTGCTGCGGGGAAATCGTCTCGGTGGGCCGTGCAGAAATCCGCATGCAGGATTCTATCACGCGCGACGGGGTGTGCACAACAGGATTCGCGAAACTCGTACAATTGGTGTGCCTCTCCCCGGAGACGATCTGAGGAACAGGCTGTTATGAAGCGGGTTACGAGGGCACAGGCCCGCGGCGTCGCAATGGGCGGTGCTCGGGCGATGGTTGCGGCGAGGCGAAATCAGCCGCTCAGGCGCGCGAGCCACTGCCGGTATGTCGTGCCGAGCCCGCGCAGCGCCTCGTCCGCCTGATCGACGGTCGGCGGCTTCCCGTGCCACGTGTGGTCGTTCTCGATCGCCGGCCAGCCCCGGCCCATCACCGTGTGCGCGAGCACGACCGACGGTTGTCCGGTGACACGGTCCGCCTCCGCGAGCGCGTCGAGGATCGCCTGCATCTCATGCCCGTCGCATTCGAACACGCGCCAGCCGAACGCGCGCCACTTGTCCGCGAGCGGGTCGATTCCAATCACCTCCGTGACCGGCCCGTCGATCTGCATCCGGTTGAAATCGATCACGGCTGTGATGTTGTCGAGCCGGTAGTGGGCGGCGCTCATCGCGGCCTCCCAGATCGCGCCCTCCTGCTGTTCACCGTCGCCCATGCAGCAGAACACGCGGCGCGGGTGGTTGTCGAGCTTCGCCGCGAGCGCGACGCCGACCGCAACGCTCAGCCCCTGCCCGAGCGAACCGGCGGACACCTCGATCCCGGGCGTTTCGTGCGCGCACGGGTGCCCCTGCAGCGACCCGTCGATCCGGCGGAACGCGAGCAGCTCGCGCAGCGGAAAGTAGCCGCGCTCGGCCATCGTGGAATAGATCAGCGGGCTGATGTGTGCGTTCGACACGTTCCAGAAGTCACGGTCCGGCCAGCGCGGGCGCGCGGGGTCGATCGCGGCGGCGTGGAACAGGATCGCGGTGAGGAAGTCCGCGGCTGAGAGCGAGCCGCCGGTGTGGCCGGAACCGGCGTGCGCGTTCATCGTGAGCACGTCGCAGCGGATGTCGCGCGCGATCCCGGCGAGTTCGCTCGCGGGCAGTTCGAGACGGCCGGCGTATGTGCACGGTTCGGGTTGCATGCGATTCGGCCAGTGGGCGATGATGCGTGCCCGTACCCGGGCAATTGTGAAGCGGGCGAGGCGGAAAGTAGAGACCGGGCCGACGAAGAGGCAAGCCGGCACCTCGCGGCCCGGTCCCGGAGCGCCGGGATTCGGTTTGCAGCCGGTTGCATGATGGAGTATACTTTCGGCTGCATCCGGCCCGTGCGATCACGGCACCTGATCGCTGCCGGCGGAGGGCGCGGCCCGCGATCCGGCCCCGGCTTCACGCCCGGCCCGGGTTCTCGCCTCCGCGACGCGGAACCGTCGAACCCGGCAGACAGAGAGGACGGGCATGACCCTGCAGGCAATCCCGCTCAGCCGCACGACTCACCTTTCGCTCCTGCTCGCAGCGCTGCTCCCGGCGTTTCTCGCGGGTTGCAGCTTCGAGGACGAGCCGCGTTACAACAATATGCCGGCTTCGCACTACGTGAAGACGATCGCGACCAGCGACAACGACCGCCGTGTGGAGAAAGCGGTCGATGCGCTGATCGTGATCGACCAGCCCGCGGTGCCGTACATCATCAAGGCGTGGCGCCAGAACAACGACGCGGCCGTGCGCTGCCGGCTCGCACGCGCGCTCGAGGGGATCGGGCCGGACGCGTACGAGGCGGTGCCGGTGTTGATCGAGGCGCTCAATGCGATCGACGAACAGCAGATCGCCTGCGCGGCGTACGCGCTCGGCGGGATCGGTCACGCGGCGAAACCGGCGACGGAACGGCTCGCGGAACTGCTCCGCTCCACAGACTCGAGCACGCAGGTGAACCTGCTCTACGCGCTCGGCGGGATCGGCGAAGCGGCCGCGGACCAGATTCCGCTCGTGCTCGAGGCGGCGGAACGGCAGCCGACGCGTGACGCCGCGATCGATGCGCTCAGCCGGATGGGCGAACCGGCGGTGCGCGCGGTGCAGCCGTGGCTTGCGGAAGGAACCGAGGAACAGCGTCTCAGCGCGTGCAAGGTGCTCGCCGGGATGGGCAAGAACGCTTCGCTCGTGCTCAGCGGCCTTCGCACCGCGTTGCGCGATCCCGACCCGAGAATCCGGATCGAGGCGGCGAAGGCGCTCGGCGCGGCCGGCACATACGCCCTCCCCGCCCACCAGGCGCTCGTCTATCAGCTCAGAGACGACAACGATCAGGTGCGCGAGACGGTGATCCAGGCTCTGATCCAGATCGGGCCGTCCGGAAGCAAGGAGCTGATCTCGGCGCTGCAGGACCGGAGCTGGCGGGCGCGCGAAGGCGCCGCGCGGGTGATCGGACGCTTCTCCTCGCTCGCGGAAGCGGCGCGCGTGCCACTGATCCGCAGCCTCGACGACCCGAGCGTGAACGTCCGGCTCGCGGTGATCGACGCGCTCTCCGTACTCGGCGAATCAGTCGTCGAGGATATGATCGAGCAGCTCCGCTCCGACAGCGTGCTGCGCCGGTTCGGCGGCGCACGTGTACTCGGGAACGTCGGCCCCGCCGCGTCGGAAGCGCTGCCGGCGCTGCAGAAGCTGCTCAGCGATCCCGATGCGATCGTGCGCGCGGAAGCGCAGCGCGCGATCCGCGCGATCGCCGGCGTGATGTGACCGCTCCCGTCGCGCGTAGCCGCCTGCGGAGATGCGTGTTTGCATTCGGTTATCCTTCTGGCTCAGCAGCGAGCAATATTGGGGGTGGCAAGTGTGTCATTCTGACCGAAGCCCGACGTCCGTATGTCGGCGAAGGGAAGAAGGTCCGGGTTCGACGAGAGTGGCAGCGGGGGAACGCTTGCCGGCAAGCGTTAGCGAAGTCAAGAAATAGCCATTGGATAAGCTGGACCTTCTTCACTCACCTTCACGCACACGGACGCGTGAAGCCGGGTTCAGAATGACGGCTCGGCAGCCCGGATGCGATCTGAGTTCCGGTCCATGCACGTGGCTGAGCGAACGGCACAATCGAATGCTCGCAAGCGCCCCCCCTCCGTGACGACCTCGCTGACAGATAGCCGCCGGCGCGGGATCTCCGCGACCGCTGCCTCGTGCAACCGCACGCACCGGCACGATCGAAAGAGATGAACGAACGCGATGCCGATACACTTTGCGAGCAGCTCCTACACCGCGCCGCGCCGGGACGCGCTCCGCGGCGAACACAGCGGCAGCCTCCCGCTGAACGCGACGATTACGCGCCGCCACGACCTGCACGAAGCGCTCGCCGTGCTCACGATCTCGCTCAATGGCTGGCGGCTCGAGCCGTTCGAACCCGGCCAGTACATCGACGTCTCGCTGCAGGTCCGCTCGAACGTGCAGCAGGAGATTTCGCTGTCGAGCGCGCAGTGGTCGCCGAGCGATCTGATCCGGCGCTCGTATTCGATCGCGAGTTCCCCGGACCGGCTCGGCGAGATCGAGTTGCTGCTCAACCTCGTTCCGCGCGGTCAGTTCACGCCCGTGCTCTGGCGTCTCGACGAGGGCGCGCGCGTGCTCCGGCCGCACGACACACACATCTACCTGTGCGGGAACCCGGAGATGATCCGCGATCTGAGCACGCGGTTCGCCGCGGACGGGTTCACCCCGCACACGCCGAACCGCCCCGGCAACCTGCACGTGGAAAGCTACTGGACCAGTTCACATTGAAAGACGGGTGATTCTCCGTCATCCTGAAGCTGCGGGCGGCGTCAGTTTGCCGCACGCGGCTGAAGCATGTCCTGAACGCAGTGAAGGAGAGGTCCGAGTTCGACGATCGTAATGTATGTATATACAACCGTTTATCTACCTG
>JAANWZ010000028.1 GCA_018263585.1 Calditrichota bacterium
GACGCCCGGGGCTATGCACGTGCGACCCCTGCCGGGGTCGAAACATCGCCCAGGAAACGATCGTCACACGATCGGAACCCAACCGCGATGCCCATTACGGGAAGATGTGGGTAAGAGACAGGTCTGAAGACCCGGGGTCACGCTCGTGACAGGAGCAGCGCGGGCGCGAAGGAGTGTGTGAAACCCGGGGCGAGCCACGGGCCACCCGCCGGAAGGAATGTCATCTGCGGGAGTCGCGGACCTGCATCCGCGCGGGCAAGCCCGCACGGCCGGTACACGGATAAGACACTCTTACAGCGATTAACGTAACCAAGTCTCTTCCGTATCTTCCGTGGTGGAGCAAGTCGGTTCATCCGTCCCATCCGTGGTCGTTACCTTCAGTTCCTCGATGTCATCCTTGGTGCGACGGAAGCGTGAGATGGGCGAGCCCCCCGACCCGGCGACGGCGTGCGAGCGCACAATGCGCGCCCGTGTGCGCGAAGTTTGCGCGCGGTTCGAGGCGGAGAAGGGTCGGTTGACCTGGCCCGGCCCGCGCGACCCGCTCGCCGGCCTCGTGCGCACGCTGCTCTCGCACAACACGACCGACGTGAACGCGTTCGCCGCGTACGACCGGATGCGCGAGCGCTACCCGGACTGGGAGGACGTACAGCATGCGCCGCACGACGAACTCGCCGGCACGATCCGGATCGCGGGGTTGCACAACCAGAAGGCGGAGCGGATCCAGGCGCTGCTCGCGTTCGCGAACCGGGAATACGGCGCCTACACCGCGGACGCGCTCGCGGAGATGGAGTTCGATGACGCGCTGGAAACGTTCGGCCACCTGAAAGGTGTCAAGCACAAAACGCTCGCGGTCGTGCTCTGTTTCGACCTCGGCCGCGATCTGTTTCCGGTGGACACGCACGTGCACCGTGTCAGCCGCCGGCTCGGGTTCGTCCCGGAGAACGCGACCGCGGTGAGCACGTTCGCGCGGATGAACGTGCTGGCGCCGGCGGGAAAATCGTACCAGTTTCACAAGCACCTGATCGCGCACGGGCGGGACACATGCCACGCGCGGTCGCCGAAGTGCGGGCGTTGTTTCGTGCGCGACCTGTGCCGGGCGTACCGGACGGGCGCCGTTTGACCGAGTGGGAGCGCCATGCGGCGCGCGTGGCGTTGGCGGGAAATGCGCACACCGGGGAGGGGAGGAGCGTTGCGGAAACGGGTACCGACGGCGGCGGCTTTGTTCGCCGGTGTTCTGCTGATGCTGGCGCTCGTGTCCCCGGCGCCCGCGCGCGTGTTCATCGAGGGAATGGCGGTCACCGACTACATGTTCCGCGGGGTGAACATGCTCGCCGGCGCGCCCGCGATTCAGCCGAGTGTGTCGATCACGGGCGGCCGGTACGGTCTCAGCTTCGACGCGTGGCTCTCCTGGGCGCTGCGCGACCGCGGCACGGAGTCGGTCCGCGATCTCGATGAGATGGACCTGATTGCGAATTACAGCCGCGCGCTCGGACCGGTTGACACGTTCGCCGGCCTGTTTTCCCTCCATTATTATACGATGGACACATGGCCGGACGTACCTTCGACCGTGTTCGAGGGATTCGCCGGCGTAACCTTGCGCCGCGCTCCATTCACGCCGACTCTGACTGTCAACTACGAACTGAGCGCGCTGAGCGGGCACGATCTCTATGTCGAGGGCGATCTCGACTATCGATGGACGATGACGTCCGGCCAGCCGGTGATGCTCGGCCTGCACGCGGGCTGGTATCGCGCCGAATGGGTTGACGTTGACGGAATCAGCGACATCACGTTCAGCGTGTCGCTGCCGGTGGATCATCGCGCGTTTTCGCTCACGCCGTGGTTTTCCACGACCTGGATCCCGGATCGGAGCGTTAATCCGGAGCTGTTCGAACTCTACGGCGGGCTTGTGATCTCCAGTGCGCTGTTTGTCGATTGATCGCGGGCGGACATTTCATAGTTGTTCTCATAAGTCTGTCAGTATGGTGTAGCCCGGGGCTTGCCCCGGGTCTCATCAACCTCCGGGGTTACCCCCGGTTGCGCATAACGTAAGACCTTCGCGAATCACTATACATCACGGAAAGATTATTCACTTCGTTCGCGAAACAGACCGCGGACTTCGTTCAGAATGACAGATTTGGCCGTCATCTTTGATGCGCAACAGTCCCTTTAGCCAAGGAGGACGCCGTGGCGAAGAAGTACGTCTATTTCTTCGGCGAAGGAGACGCCGAAGGCAACGCGGGGATGAAGGTGCTGCTCGGCGGCAAGGGCGCCAACCTCGCCGAGATGACGAACCTCGGGATTCCGGTTCCGCCGGGATTCACGATCACGACTGAGATGTGCAATGAGTACTTCGAGAGCGGCGGCGAGCTGACCGCCGAGCTGCAGTCGCAGGTGAAGGAGGCGCTCGCCCGCGTCGAGCGGATCATCGGCCGCCGGTTCGGCGACGCGGACAACCCGCTGCTCGTCTCCGTGCGCTCCGGCGCGCGCCAGTCGATGCCCGGGATGATGGACACCGTGCTCAACGTCGGCCTCTCGAGCGTGACCCTGCCCGGGCTCGCGCGGATGATGGGCGACGAACGCTACGCATGGGACAGTTACCGCCGCCTGATCCAGATGTACTCCGACGTTGTCATGGAAGGCGCCGCCGGCATCGAGCACGAGAACGAAGAGGAAGCGATCCACGCCCGCCTCGAGAGGGTGCTCGAACGGATGCGGGAGGAAAAGGGCGTCGAAGAGGATCAGGAGCTCACGACCGGCGACCTCAAGGTCCTCGTCGATCGCTACAAGGCTACGGTGCAGGAAGTGCTCGGCAACCAGTTTCCGGATGACCCGTGGGACCAGCTCTGGGGTGGAGTCCGGGCCGTGTTTCAGTCGTGGTACGGCAAGCGCGCGGTCGCCTACCGCAACTACGAGGGCATCCCGCACGACTGGGGCACCGCTGTCAACGTGCAGACGATGGTGTTCGGGAACATGGGCCGCGACAGCGCGACCGGGGTCGCGTTCACCCGTGATCCCGCGACGGGCAACGACGTGTTCTACGGCGAATGGCTGCCGAACGCGCAGGGCGAGGATGTCGTCGCCGGCACCCGCACCCCGCGCGCGATCAACGAATCTTCGATCTCGAAGGGCCAGAACGAGCACCTGCCGACGCTCGAAAAGGTGATGCCGGACGCGTACCGCGAGCTGCACGCGATCCGCGACCGGCTCGAAGCCCACTACAAGGACATGCAGGACGTCGAGTTCACGATCGAGAACAAGAAGCTGTGGATGCTGCAGACGCGCACCGGCAAACGCAACGGCCGCGCCGCGGTGAAGATGGCGGTGGACATGGCTCAGCAGGGCCTGATCGACCGCGACACCGCGCTGCTCCGTGTGAAACCGGACCAGCTCGACGAACTGCTCCACCCGATGGTCGATCCGAACGCGGAGAAGGTGGCGAAACGGATCGCTGCCGGCCTCCCCGCCGGACCGGGCGGCGCGGTCGGGAAGATCATCCTCAGCTCCGAGCGCGCGATGGAGAAGGCGAAGCACGGCGAGCCGGTCGTGCTCGTGCGCGTGGAGACGAGCCCGGAGGACGTGGACGGGATGCAGGCCGCGCGCGGCATCCTCACGAGCCGCGGCGGGATGACCTCCCACGCCGCGCTCGTCGCCCGCGGCTGGGGGAAATGCTGCATCGTCGGCGCCGGATCGTTGAAGATCGACTACACGAACCGGACGGTGACCACCGCCGACGGCGACGTACTCGAGGAAGGCGACTGGATCACGCTCAACGGCACCGCGGGCAGGGTGTACGAGGGCGAGCTGCCGGTCGTCGACGCCGACCCGGACAGCATCGGCGAATACAGGACGATCATGGAGTGGGCCGACGAGCGCCGCCGGCTCGGCGTGCGCACGAACGCCGACACGCCGAAGGACGCCGAGCTCGCGCGCAGGTTCGGCGCGAAAGGGATCGGCCTCTGCCGCACCGAGCACATGTTCTTCGGCGAGGAACGCATCCGCGCGATGCGCGGGATGATCCTCGCCGACACACGGGAACAGCGCCGCAAAGCGGTGATGAAGCTGCTGCCATACCAGCGCGACGATTTCTACAAGCTGATCAAGGCGATGGCGCCGTATCCGGTGAACATCCGCCTGCTCGACCCGCCGCTGCACGAATTCCTCCCGAACCCGGACGAGAAGACGCTGATCCGGGAGGTCGCCGACGACCTCGAGGTGGAGGTGGACCGGCTTGTGAAACGGATCGAGAGCCTGCAGGAGTTCAACCCGATGCTCGGCCACCGCGGCTGCCGGCTCGGGATCTCGATCCCCGAACTCACCGAGATGCAGGCGACCGCGATCCTCGAGGCGCTCGCGGAACTGGTCCGGGAGGGGTTGGAGGTGCATGCGGAGATCATGGTCCCGCTCGTCGGGCACGTGAAGGAGTTCGAACACCAGCGCGCGATCGTGCTCAGGGTCGCGGAGAAGGTGCGGGCGGACTCCGAGGTGGACGAACTCCCGTTCAAGGTCGGGACGATGATCGAGGTTCCGCGCGCGGCGGTGACTGCGGGCGAGATCGCGCGCGCCGCCCAGTTCTTCAGCTTCGGAACCAACGACCTCACGCAGATGGGCTGCGGGTTCAGCCGTGACGACTCCGGCTCGTTCCTGCCCGAATACGTCGAGCGCGGGATCTATCCGCACGACCCGTTCCAGAGCCTCGACCAGACCGGGGTCGGCGAGCTTGTGCGGATCGCGGTGGAGGAAGGCCGCGCGGCGAACAGTGAGCTCAGCCTCGGCATCTGCGGCGAACACGGCGGCGACCCGAACTCGGTCGAATTCTTCCACCGCGTCGGACTCGACTACGTGAGCTGCAGCCCGTTCCGCGTCCCGATCGCACGCTTCGCCGCCGCGCAGGCGGTGGTGAAGCAGTAACGCCGCCGGCGCGGTCGCAGCATGCCCTATGCCCATGACCGTGATTATGCCCATGCCTGCTTTGCAGGCATGGATTCGGCGGCTGGCCCGGGGCTTGCCCCGGGTTTCATGTACGGTCGGATCACATACCCTTGCCCTTGACTTTAGTCAAGGATAATCAACAGGTTGGACGCCCTGTCGGGTGGCCCGGGGCTTGCCCCGGGTTTCATGTACCGGTGGCTGATCCGCGGTTGCAAGCAACCGCGGGCCTGTTCCAGCACCGGTGGCTGATCCGCGGTTGCAGCATGCCCTATGCCCATGACCGTGATTATGCCCATGCCTGCTTTGCAGGCATGGATTCGAGCAGCGAGCATGACCGGTATGCGAGCCCGGCCTGCAAGCAGGCGCGGGGCATAGTCGAGCAGGTGAGAGGGTGACGGTTGGCCCCCCTTACGCGGAACCCTCGGTACGTCCCAAATCCCGCCCGAACAGCCACTGCGCGGCGATGACTGTCTTCCCGTCGGCGAGACGGCCGTCGCGCAGCCCGGCACGGATCTCGTCCAGCGACCACTCGACGACGCGCAGGTCCTCGCCCGGATCCGCCCCGCCGCCGGCGTCCGCGCGGTCACCGTTGCCCGCCTCGGCGTAATACAGCGTGAGCCGTTCCGTGGAAGCGCCGGGCGACGGGTAGAACGTGAACAACTCCTCGACCTCCGCGACCGCGTAGCCGGTTTCCTCGCGGATCTCGCGTTTCATCGTCACGTCCGCCGGTTCGTCCGTGTCGAGCAGCCCGGCGGGCAGTTCGAGCATCCAGCCCGGGCCGCGGTCGTACGTCGCCGGGCGGAATTGTTCGACGAGCACGAGCCGCTCGCGGTCCCGGTTCCACAGCACCGCAGCGACCGCATCGTGCCGGAGGAACACGAGCCGGTCGATTGCCGGGCTCATCGACCCGTCGTACCGCTCGAACCGGAGCCGCAGCTTGTCAACGCGGAAAAAATCGTCGAACACACGTCTCCGGCGGAGCAACTCCACCCGCCGCGGCATCTCGTCTCCCCGCCGACCGGTCTGATGCGCGTTACCCGGCTCCGGCCTCATCCTCGCTGCCTCCGGTTGCCGGTTGCCGTTCCGCTGTCTGTTCGCCGAAATCCAACTGCGCTTCGCGTTCCCGTTCACGTTCGAACCGGGCCGCCATCCGGTCGAAATGCCACGCGGAGAGCAGCCCGCCGCCGACTGCGAAGAACAGCGACGGCCAGAACTTGCGCAGCAATGCGAGCAGCATCCCGAGCGCAACCGCAACGCCGCCGCCGAAGCAGAACGCCTCCGCCGCGGGATCGGTCCGCTTCTCGACGATCCAGCGCCGCTCGCCGAGCAACGCGCGGTTCATCCACGTGTCGTTCGTGCTCGCCGGAAACACGTACGGGCTCGCGGCGACGAACCCGCCGATCCCGAGCAACTGCTTCAGGCTCCGCCGCCAGGACGCGTACCAGAGCAGCGCGGGCGCGGCGAGACGCGACCAGCCGCTGAGCTCGTTCTGGTTCAGCAACCAATCGCGCGGGCCGCCGTTGAACAGATTGCGCACAGAGTTGAGGTTCATCGTTCCCCCCGCGGGTTGTCGCACTGTCGTTTCCGTCACGGCGTGTGCTGCTCCCCGCCGCGCCGGATTCACCGTCGATGGCAAAATACGCAGCCAACCCGCCCCGCCGCACACCGAACGATGAACGAATCAGCAACCGCGAGGGGAATGCAACGACACACGCAGCGCAGGCGAGCCAGACCGCTGTCCCCCTGGACTCGTGCCCGCGCTTGCTTGTCAAGCGCGGATGCGACACGCGAGCTATGCCCCGCGCCTGCTGGCAGGCCGGGATTCGAGGCCGCGACGAGCGAAAGCCCCGCGACGATCAGCCACGGGGCTCGTTCCGAGTAGCGGGAGAGGGATTCGAACCCCCGACACGAGGATTATGATTCCCCTGCTCTAACCAGCTGAGCTATCCCGCCGGGTAGTTTGCTGCGATCCGAACCGCGAATATACGCGGCGCCGGTCCGGCCCGCAAGCTGGGCGTAATATACGAATCCACGGCGCCGGCCGGATCGCGCGCGCCCTCGGAGAACGCGCAACCCGCGCGAGGGTTCCCTCGCGCCACGGACTGATCAGGCGGGCTGCGGGCTGCGGGCTGCGGCGACACACAACCCTTGCCCTTGACTTCAGTCAAGGCACACAGGCCCGCGGTTGCTTGCAACCGCGGATTCGAGCAGGGTCATCGTCCACTACCGGTTGATCAACCGCGCGGGCGAGCCCGCACGGCCGGTACGGTCGGATTCAGGATGACACATTCACAGGCCCGCGGTTGCTCAGGAC
>JAANWZ010000029.1 GCA_018263585.1 Calditrichota bacterium
TTCCGATCTCACCGCGGCTTAGCGGCCGGTACACGGATGAGAGGTGCTTTTCACGTAGCCCGGGGTCGCCGACCCCGGGGGTGACAGGGGATTCGCCGCCCGTGCGGCCGCAGCGAACGAGCCGTCGCATGATCCGCGGTGAGCTTCGGTCCCCGCGGGCATGTTTCAGACCTTCGATGAGCGGCGCGGGCAAGCCCGCACGGCCGGTACGAGGAAAAACGATGCGCGTGCTTGACATCACACTCCAATGCCACGACCTCGCCGCCGCCGGCGACTTCTACAAGCACACGCTCGACCTCCCGCTGCTCGAATGGAACACCGGCACGGTCTCGTTCGCGGTCGGGGGCAGCCTGCTCACGTTCACGAAAGCGTCCGGCCGGAGCAGGCCCTTCTACCATTTCGCGATCAACATCCCGGCGAACCTGTTCGGCGAGGCCGTTGACTGGCTTGCCGCGCGCACGAGCCTGCTGCGTGACAACGACGGCCGCGAGCGGTTCCACTTCGACTGGATGAACGCGGATGCGGTCTATTTCGAAGATCCCGCCGGCAACATCGGCGAATTGATCGCGCGGCACGGCGCGATCGAACACAATCAGCCGCCGTTCGGCCCGCAACACCTGCTCGAGATCAGCGAGGTCGGTCTCCCGGTCGCCGATGTCCCGCGCGCGTTCGAGTTGCTCTCGTCCCAGTTCGCACTCGAAGCCTACATCCCGGCGAGCAGGAACTTCGGCGCGCCCGGTGACGCGCACGGGATGTTCATCCTCGTGAAGAAAGGTCGCGGCTGGCTGCCGGACGGGCGCGGGTCGGCGATCCACCCGCTGCAGGCGACGATCGAGGGTCCACACACCGCGCGCTACCAGTTCCCGGAGGAAGAGTACGTGATCGAGCAGAGGTATGGCTGAGTCACCGCTGTACATACGCACCGATGACCGCACCGACCTGTTCGTGCGCGCGCGCCAGGGGGAGTTCGACGCGCCCGCCGTCCTGTTCATCCACGGTCTCGGCGACTGCTCGCTCGCGTTCGCGCCGTTTTTCGCGGAGTCCTCGCTCGAGCGGTTCACCCTGCTCGCGCCTGACCTGCCGGGGTACGGGCGCACGCGTGTCGAGAACGGCGCCGGCGGCGGGCTGGACGGCCATGTCGCGCATCTGAAGGCGCTGCTCGCGGAAACGGTCGCCGGGAAACTGGTCGTCGTCGGCCACTCGATGGGCGGATTGGTCGCGACGTTGCTGCTGCGCGCGCTGGAACGGGAGGATGCGCCCCCGCGCACCGACCCGCTGCACGATCCGCTCGTCCCCGCCGGGTACGTGTGCGTGGAGGGCAATCTCACCGCCGCGGACGCGTTCATTTCGCGGCGCGCGGTGAACGCGGATGAGAAGAGCCGGTTCGACCGCTGGTACGACCGTTTCTTCGCCGGCTCGACGACCGGCGCCTGGGCGGAACAGAACCCGCAGCTCGCGCACTACGGCGAGTCGCTGCGTCTCTGCGACCCGGCCGCGTTTCTTCGCGACTGCCGTGATCTCGTCGCGTGGAAGGACCGCACCGACCCGGACACGGGGATCAGCGCCGCCGGGTCCGAGTACCTGCGCCTCTGCGTGCCGGCGCTGTACGTGTACGGCTCGCTCAGCGTTGCCCGCGAGACACGCGCGTTCCTCGCCGAGCACGACCTCCCCCGCGCCGAGATCCCCGGCGCCGGCCACTGGACGATGCTCGACGCCCGCGCTCGGTTCGCGAGCCTGCTCGCGGATCGTGTGAAGGAGTGGACGCAAGCCGGGGGCTGCGACACGACCGCCTGACGCTCCGAACTGATCCAATAGAGCACTGTTTCCCCGCAGGAGCAAACGAAACGCCGGCCGGTCTCAGCCTGCGAGCGTGTGGCGAAAACTCTTCCGCTCCAGCAGGTCAGGTGCTTATATTCCCTGCGATGATGCCACTGGCGCTGGAACCTGCCATGCGTGTTCGTGTGTTCAGCCTCACTGTCCTGCTCGTTTCGCTGCTGTCGGCGGGCGTGACTTCCGCTTCGCCTCAGCTTATCTGGGAACTGGAGGAAGTGCTCGACGGCCAGGGGCTCGCCATCTTTCCGAGGGAGGATGGCGGCCACGTGATCGTCGGCCAGGACATTTCCGATCCTCATTGGACGAACTGGCACACCCCCCTGTTTCACCTGTTCGACGCTGACGGGACGTTTCATGCGACGGTTTATGACGCCAGTGGCGACGACAATGAGGTTGTGGGCGTGGCGCAGCTTGACGACGGCCGCATCGTGCTGGGCTGCGAGTGCAGGGAAGACTTTTATGAAGGGCCCGTCTTTCTGAAGATCCGCGAGTACAGTACAAATGGGCAGTTGCTCGATACCCATGGCTACCCGGACGTGTTGGACGGGCATCTGGTCCAAGGCTTCGAGCGGCGGGCTGACGGTGGCTACGTTGCGCTGCTGGAAAACGATGGCTTCTGGCTGTTGCTTGTGGACGCGGACGGCGAGGTTGTCACGCTGCTGCCATGCCCGGATTTCTACTCCAACGAAACGCTCGGACTGCTGCGCGATGGCCGGGTCGTGCTCGCCGGTGATCTGACCGGCTTCAGCGAAAACCCCCGGATCTACTGGACCGAACCCTGGTCGCTGGAGTTCACCTCCACGATCGTACCCGACTGGCCGTTTGCAGGCTGGCGGATCCGCGGCATCATCCCGATGAGCGATTCCCGATTCGGAGTGATTGTCAGCCAGTCTTATTGGCTTGGCGAGGAAATCCTGTATGTGGTGGATACGGAATCCGGCATGCACGGCACGCAACCGTTCCAAGGTGAGGATCTTCGCGGAGGACGGGAGGTTCCCGGCGGGAGCATGCTGTTCACCGGAGCGGATCATTACAAGGACGAGGCACAGCTCTGGCAGGTGAACAGCCGCGGCGACCTCATTTGGCATCACCGCCACCACGAGTATGTCTGGTTTGGTGTGTCCATGTGGTTCCGCGGCCTGACGCTGACCCCGCAGAACGAATTGCTCGCGGTCGGATCGGGTTATATTGACTGGGGGATCGACTGGCAATACTGGGTGTATGGCGCGAGATACACCGATGCGCTTCCGCCCACGC
The DNA here is from genome assembly GCA_018263585.1 of Calditrichota bacterium. Taxonomy (GTDB): domain Bacteria; phylum Electryoneota; class Electryoneia; order Electryoneales; family Electryoneaceae; genus JAANWZ01. The sequence continues at coordinate 3,091 of JAANWZ010000029.1, forward strand.
CGCCGTCGCTGGAGCTGCTGCCCCATTTTGTCAATCCCGATCTGCCGGACGAAGGCGGGAGCTTTCCATTCACCATCTGGATCGACGCCGTCTATCCGGCCGGGCACAGGAAAACGCTTACCGTCAACCTGGAGAACCCGGATGGCATCAGCGAACGGGTGCTGAGTGAGGAACTGACGCTCCCGCCGGTGAGCAGCGAGCGGGTGGGGCCGTGGGAGGTTGTGCTCGACGCGGATGACCCGCCGGGCGAATACTGGATCCATGCCACCCTGGACAGCGCGGGAGTGACGTTGGCTGGCGACAGTTACCGGCTGCGCAAGCAAATGGACAATCCGGTGCACGACGCCGACGCGGCCGATCAGAAGCGACCTGGAGCGTTCACCCTGCATCCTGTCGCGCCGAACCCGTGCAACGCGGCGGCGAGGGTCACGGTTACGCTGCCGGTGGCGGCCGAGCTGAACGTGACAGTGTTCAACGTCGCCGGGCGGGTTGTCGCTACGCTCGCGGACGGGTCGTATTCTGCCGGCCGTCACGGGTTCACGTTCGAAGGCTCGACGCTGACAAGCGGGGTTTACTTCGTCCGGGCTGCCGTCCCCGGCCGGCTCGACGAGGTGCGCAAGTTGATGCTCATCCGCTGACCCCAATCCCGGGCGCGTCTCCTCGCGACTGCGGCGACCGCGACACGTGGAAGGAACGCACCGACCCGGACACGGGGATCAGAGCGGCTGCGACGGACATAACCGACGGCGCGGTTCGCCCGACGCCGGACGCTCCAACCTGATCGAAAACAACACTACTCCCGCGGCCGGTAGTTCTTCCGGATCATCCCCTCGAGCGTGTCGCGCGGCTGTGCGAGCATCGAGCGGGTCACGTTCACGCTCTCCCGTTCGAGCAGGTTGAACGCGTAGTGCAGGCCCGCGAACCGGCTGAGCAGCAGTTCGCCGGGTGTCTTGTGCCCGTCCGCATGTTCGGCGAGCCAGTTCTTCGCCGCCTTCGACAGCGAGAGGATCACGCCGGTTTCTTCCTTGAACTGGAGCACCGCGCTGCGGATCGTCGCGTCGAACACGAGCCGCTCGCAGACGGCGCCCGGGTCGCGCACCGCGTGCTCGGTCAACATCAGCTCGCGGACGCTCGTGGAGGGCAGCTGCTTCTCGAACGGGATCAGCGCGCGCTCGGCGACCCGTGTCAGCCCGCGCGCGCCGGTCTTTTCCTCGTAGGCGCGTTCCGCGAGCAACTGCAGCGCGCGCTCGTCGAAGGTCAGATCGATCCCGTACGCGGCAAAATCGCGGATTTTGCCCTGCACCACCGCGTTATACGGGTTGGCCAGCACTTCCAACAGGCCGTCGACGTTCAAATCGGTCAGCCGTGCGAGCACCGGCAGCCTGCCGATGAACTCCGACTCGAATCCGTATTCGATCAGGTCCTGCGTGGACACGTTCGCAAGCAGGTCGTCACGGTCGCGAACTTTCGTATCGACATCACCGCCGAATCCGATCGGCTGGCGGTTGAGGCGTCTGCGGATGATGTCATCGAGTCCGTTGAATGCGCCAGCGACGATAAACAGGATGTTTTTCGTGTTGACTTTCTTCTGCGGCGCCTTTCCGGTCCGCTGTGTCTCCATCACCGCTTCCATCTGGCTCGCGAGGTCGTGCGGGACGCGCAGCTCGACTTCTGTCTCCTCCATCAGCTTGAGCAGGTTCCGCTGCACGCCTGTCCTGCTGACATCGGGCCCCGCAACACTCGGACTGGCCGCGATCTTGTCGATCTCGTCGATGTAGATGATGCCGTATTCGGCGTGCTTGATGTTTCCTTTCGCGACGCGGACGAGATCGCGGACGAGATCCTCGACATCGCCGCCGACGTAGCCGGTTTCGCTGAACTTCGTCGCGTCACCTTTGACAAACGGCACGCCGAGCCGGTCGGCGATCAGCTTCACGATGTAGGTCTTCCCGACGCCGGTCGGGCCGATCATCAAAACGTTCGGCTTGATCTGCCCGGGGATCACCGGCCAGGAACGCCCGTCTTCGCGCTCCCAGCGCATCCGGTTGAAATGCGTCGCGATCTTCGTCGCGAGAACCTCGACGGCATCGTCCTGCTGCACGACGTACTGCCTCAGGTATGCCTCGAGCTCGCGGGGCGTCATTTCGAAGTGGAGATCGGGCTCCTCGTGCTCGGGCGCGGTTTCGCTCTCGCGCGTGCCGAGCATGTCCACTTCCGCCTGCGCGGTCTCGACGCCGTATTTGTCCTTGAGAAACTGCTGGATGTCACGCTGCATCTCCTCCGGAGACGGCAGCTTTCCTTTCCTGTCGGCCATGCTGATCCCTGTATCGTGGATGAAATACTGCCGGTGAACGGGTTCGTGTTAGGGTGCACGTTTGCGCGGGCGGCCCGGTTCCGGCAGCGCGTCTGCCATATTGGCAGCGGAGCCGGCCGCACGTGGCGCGTGTGAGACCGCCGGGACAGGGGCGGCGTTACGCCTCGAGCCGGTGGGTGTTCGCGATTGTCGCCGACAGGGACCGCGCGGACCAGGCGGCGACATCGGCGTAGCTCTCGGCGGCACGGGCGAGCGGTCCGGCGCCCTGCCGGGTTGGAGCAACATCGGGGCCGGAGTCGGCGGCGGGTGAGGTCGGGTTCGGTGCGTCAGTGTTCGACTGCTCGGCGGGTTGTTCCTGCAGTTCCTCGCGCGCCCTGTTCGCGGCGGCGCGGGCTTTTGCGGCGATGCTGCGGTCGCCGGGGGACGGGTCCGGGAGAGTACTTCAGTGGTGCGGGGGAGCCAGGAACGAGGAACGAGAGGCGGCGGGTGGACCGGGGGTCGTGCCCCTGTGACAGCGCGTGTGTGTGTGCGATGTCGCAGGCGGGTGGACCGGGGGTCGTGCCCCTGTGACAGCGCGTGTGTGTGTGCGATGTCGCAGGGCCTCGGCGCACCTGAATCAACCTCAGGAGCATCCGTTGCATGCACGGTGTGATCCGTTGC
>JAANWZ010000003.1 GCA_018263585.1 Calditrichota bacterium
CGTGGACGAGCGAAACCGGAAGCGCGGCACGATCGGTCCGGGCGAAGCGATGGTCACGCTGAAGAGCACGAACGGGAATGTGTCGCTGAAGGGGCGGTGATCTCGTGTGCCTGCCGAGACGATCCCGCTGACTCCGGGCGCCGTTTCACCGCTTGCCCGGGCGGACGGGGGCGTGTATCCTGCGGCGGAAATGCAACATCAGCGAGGAGTATGCGATGCCCGTCGTCCCGATCCGGCGCGCGCTGCTGTCGGTCACCGACAAGCGCCGTCTCACTAAGCTCGCCGCGGTTCTTCGCGAGAAAAACGTGCAGATCATCTCCACCGGCGGCACCGCGAACGCGTTGCGGGAAGCAGGGTTCGAGGTGCTGGAAGTCGCGAACATGACCGGCTATCCTGAGATCTTCGGCGGTCGCGTGAAGACGCTTCACCCGAAGGTGCACGGCGGCCTCCTGATGCGGCGCGACAACCCGGAAGATCGTGACGACGCCGGCGCGCATTCGATCCCGCCGATCGATCTCGTCGTGAGCAACCTGTACGAATTCGAGCGTGCGAGCGAGGATCCGGCGCGCACGGAGGCGGACACGATCGAGGCGATCGACGTCGGCGGGCCGGCGATGATCCGCGCGGCGGCGAAGAACCACGCGCACGTTGCCGTCGTCACCGACACCGGCCAGTACGACGCGGTCGCGGCGGAAATTCGCGAACACGGCGGGCTCACGGACGAGACGAGACGCCGGCTCGCCGCGGAGGCGTTCGCGCTCACCGCCGACTACGACCGCCGTATCGCCGACTGGTTCACCCGCGAGAAGCTGCCGGCGGGCGCGGACACGGCGTCCGTCGAGGCGGCCGGCCGGTTCCCCGAGCGGATGACCGTCGCGCTCCGGCTGCGGCAGAGCTTGCGTTACGGCGAGAACCCGCACCAGCGCGCCGCGTTCTACCAGCTCGAAGGCGAGGAGGGGCGCGGCGTCGCCGCCTGTACCCAGCTTCACGGCAAGCAGCTCTCGTTCAACAACCTGATCGACGCCGACATCGCGCTCGCGCTCCCGTTCGAGTTCGAGCGGCCCGCGGTTGCGATCCTCAAGCACACGACGCCGAGCGGAATCGGAATCGCGGACACGCTCTCGGAGGCGGAGGCGAAGGCGCGCGCGTGCGACCCGGTGAGCGCGTTCGGCGGAATCATCGGAATGAACCGGCGCTGCGACCGCGAGACGGCCGAGCAGATCGCGAACGCGTTCACGGAAGTCGTGATCGCTCCGGGGTTCGACGATGACGCGCTCGCCCGGCTGAAGAAGAAAAAGAACCTGCGCCTGCTCGTCGCGCCGGAGGCCGCGGCGGAGCCATTCGGGTTCGACTTCCGCCGGGTCGGAGGTGGAATGCTCGTGCAGGACCGTGACGCCGGTTTCCCCGAACTCGCCGAGTGGCGGATCGTTACAGAGCGCAAACCCGAGCACGGCGAGCTGGAGGATCTGCGGTTCGCGTGGATCGCGTGCAAGTACGTGAAATCGAACGCTGTCTGCTTCGCGCGCGAGGGAGCGACGCTCGGGATGGGCGCCGGGCAGATGAGCCGCGTCGATTCGGTCCGGCTCGCGCACTGGAAGGCGGAGCAGGCGGAGCTCGAGCTCACCGGCAGTGCGCTCGCGTCCGACGCGTTCTTCCCGTTCCCGGATGGCCTGCTCGCGGCGGCGGATGCCGGCGCGCGAGCCGTCGTCCAGCCCGGCGGCAGCGTGCGCGACCAGGAAGTGATCGACGCGGCGAACGAACGCGGCGTCGCGATGATCCTCACCGGCAGGCGTCACTTCCGGCACGCGTGAGCCGGCGAGCCTCCGAGACCGGAACCGACGTTGCACCGATGCGGTGGAAAGCGTATCTTCAACGCCGGTCGAAAATCAAGAGTACGCGGAGTGGATCATGGCACGCCGTTGCATGGTCACCGGGAAGAAGCCGGTGTCCGGACATCATATCAGCCACGCGCACAACCTGAGCAAGCGCCGCTGGCTGCCGAACCTGCACAGGAAGCGCCTCTACATCCCGGAAGAGGACCGCTGGATCACGCTCAAACTGTCGTCGAAAGCGCTGAAGACGATCGACAAGCGCGGGATCGGTCCCGTGCTCAAGGACCTGCGCAAGCAGGGCGTCGTGCTCTGACATGCGCCCGATGTTCGCGCGAAACGACCCTGCCGGGGTGATGCCCGGTCTCTCACCGTTCCCCTCCTACTCGATGTAGATCCACAACTCCCTTTGATCAGCCGCGGTGACGGCCTTCGGCGCGTCCCCGCGGGCATGTGGGGGCACGTGCGAATCCGGTTCCGCGCTTGACGAGCAAGCGCGGGCACGAGAGGAGGGAGGCGCGGGCACGAGGAATGGAGCCGTAGCCCGTAGCCCGGGGTCGCCGACCCCGGGACCCGCAGCCCGCAGCCCGTCAGTTCCCTGTGCCCGAGGATCAGTCGAGATCGGCGAATGTAAGCCAGCCGTGTTTGTCCGCTTTCTCCCCGTCGATGATCGCGAAGAACTCGTCCTGCAGTCGTTCTGCAATCGGGCCGCGCTTGCCGGAACCGATCCTGATCTGGTCGATGCTGCGGATCGGGGTCACTTCCGAGGCGGTGCCGGTGAAGAAGACCTCGTCGGCGATGTAGAGCATTTCGCGCGGGATCATCGCCTCGTGCACTTCCATCCCGAGCACTTCTTCGCAGAGTGTGAGGATCGTGTGCCGGGTGATGCCGGGGAGCACGCTCGCGCCGAGCGGGGGGGTGATCAGTTGGTCCTTTCCGCCCCGACCCTTGCCGTGGAAGGCGACGAACAGGTTCTCGCCGGAGCCTTCGGAAACGTAGCCGTCGGTGTTGAGCGCGATTCCTTCGACGTATCCGTTCTCGAGCGCGTCCATCTTGATCAACTGGCTGTTCATGTAGTTCGCGCCGGTTTTCGCGAGCGCGGGCAGCGTGTTCGGTGCGAACCGGTTCCAGTTCGAGACGCAGACATCGACGCCCTGCTCGAGCGCGCCTTCGCCGAGGTATTTGCCCCAGCGCCAGGTCAAGATCACGAGATCGACCGGGCACGGGCGCGGATCGACCCCGAGGCCGGCGTAGCCGCGAAACACGACCGGCCGGATGTACGCGTCACGGTCGCCATTCGCCTGCAGCGTCTCGATGCACGCGCGCTCGATTTCCTCGATCGAGTACTTGAGCCGGTCGTCCTTCACGTTTCGTTCGCGCAGCGGCATCTCGTCCGGGGTCATCCGGTACATTTTCGCCGAATTGTACAGGCGCTGGATGTGGTCGCGGAGCCGGAAGATCGCGCTCTTGCCGTCGGTGGACTCCCGGTGGTACATGCGGATGCCCTCGAACACGCTGGTGCCGTAGTGGATCACATGCGCGCCGACGTGAATCGTCGCGTCGTTCCAGTCGACGAGTTCGCCGTTCATCCAGATCCTGCCGTTGCCGTCGAAGCCCATGGCACACCCCTTTCCCGGTTGGCGTTTGTCCTCGTGTATACGATCACAAAGATGGACGGAGAAGGGCGGTGAGGCAACGGAGCGGCGAGCGTCGCAATACGGCCGGGCGGCCCGGGGCTCGCCCCGGGTTCCATACACCGTCGGCTCAGCCGCGCGGGCGAGCCCGCACGGGCGACACAGATCGAGCCCGCCACGGGCGACACAGGTGTGATCGGCGAAGGGGGACGCTTGCTCGCAAGCGTCCCCGGAATAGCGTCCGCGGAGTCAGGAACGTGTGGTTTAGGTCTCGCTTCGGGTTTCGGCCTCGTCCAGCCCGGCACGAGAGTATTTCACCCTCGGGCCACTCGGTTTCCATCCACTGCGGAGAAAGAGAACCACGTGACGATGTTCAACCAGTCACTTTTGCTGCCGCTCGTTCATGCTCGCTCCCGACTGCTCCCGGGTAAGATAGGGACGGCTTCCCCTGCGAGGCTACGGCAGTGCCGCGGCGAACGGTTCAGCGTGTCCTGCACGGATGCCGGCAGCGGCTGCGGTCGACCGGCGGTCACCGCCCGTTGCACACCTCCCGCCTGCTTACTTCTCCCCGAGCAGGCCGCGGGCGATCACAATCCGCTGGATCTCGTTCGTGCCCTCGTAGATCTCGGTGATCTTCGCATCCCGCAGCATCCGTTCGACCGGGTAGTCCTTCGTGTACCCGTATCCGCCGTGGATCTGGATCGCTTCGAGCGCGCACCAGGTCGCGACCTCGGAGCAATAGACCTTCGCCATTGCGGCTTCGTCGGCGAACGAGTGGCCGGCGTCTTTGCGCCAGGCTGCGTAGTGGAGGAGCTGGCGGGCCGCTGCGACCCGGGTCGCCATGTCCGCGAGCTTGTTCCGGATCGCCTGGAACTTGCTGATCGGCCTGCCGAACTGGACGCGCTCCTTGCTGTACTTGATCGCTTCTTCGAGCGCGCCCTGGGCGATGCCGAGGCCCTGCGCGGCGACGCCGAGCCGGCCGCTGTCGAGCGCGGTGAGCATGATCTTGAACCCGTCGCCGTGCTCGCCGACGAGGTTCTCGTCCGGAACGCGCACATCCTGCAACGTGAGCGAGACGGTGTCCGTGGCGCGGATTCCGAGCTTGTCCTCCGGCTTTCCGACGTGAACACCGGGCGTGTCGCGCGGAATCACGAACGTGCTCGTTCCGCGATAGCCGGCGTCCGGGTCGGTCTTGCACACGAGCACGTAGCAGTCGCAGTTCTTCCCGCTCGTGATCCAGTTCTTCGACCCGTTGATCACCCACCCGTCGCGGTCACGCACCGCGAACGACTTCATCGCGCCGGCGTCGGAACCGGATTCCGGCTCGGTGAGACAGAACGCTCCGAGCCACTCACCGGTCGCGAACTTGCGCAGGAAGTTGTCCTTGATGTAGTCGCTGCCGAACACCTGGAGCGGATAGCAGACGAGGGAGTTGTTCACGCTGCAGATGATCTCGGTGGAGGCATCGACGCGGGCGATTTCCTCGAGCGCGACCACGTAGCTGACCGTGTCGAACCCCGCGCCGCCCCACTTTTCGCTGACGACCATGCCCATGAACCCGAGCTCGCCGAGCTTCTTCACCGCCTCGGCGGGGAAGGTCTCGTTCGCATCCCGTTCCGCGACGCCGGGGCGCAGTTCGTTTTCCGCGAAATCCCGTGCCGTCTGGCGCACCATCTCCTGCTCTTCGCTCAGGGTGAAGTCCATGGCTGTCTCGTCCTCGATGCTGTGAGTGCGGCTGGTCCGTGACGTGCGGCGGATGGTTGACAGATGCGCCAGTCCACCGGCTGCTCAAGAACGCCTGAGTATAAGCAAACGCGGTGACTCCAGCCAAGCTCCGGATCCGGGGAAAACCACCGGCACCGGCGGGGACAGGCGCGGTTGATCCGACGGTACATGAAACCCGGGGCAAGCCCCGACCCATCCACGAGTAACCATGCCCGCGGGGACGGCGTAGCCGTCACCGCGGCTGAACGGACGGGAAAGGGGACGCTTGCTCGCAAGCGTCCCCGGGTTACGATACTGGGCGCGCGGCCCGGCTGCGGTGGCGCGCCAACCAACGCGCGCGTTCAAGATGACACATTGCCGCCGACCGCGCTTGCCAAGCAAGCGCGGGCACGAGGATGGGGGTGAAACCCGGGGCAAGCCCCGGGCCACCCGCGGACTGCGAGCGGGCCCGGGAGTATGGTGCGTGCGCGTGACAGCGCACGTCACTCGCCGCTGCCGGTGCGCTTGCTGCGTTCGATCGACTGGAGTGCGAGGTAGTTGTCGCCGAACCGCGCGAGGTTGTTGATCTCGTCGTCGAACTGGTCGTAGTGGCGTTCCTCGTCCTTGACGAGGTCCTCGAACAGCTCTTTCGACGCCGAATCGGCGTGCTGCGAGCATTCGAGCGCGAATTGATTGTACTCGTTCGCGCTCTCCTCCTCCATTGCGCGCGCCTTCTCCAGCATTTTCCGCACGTCGCGGATCTTTTCCACGTCGGCGTTCGGCATCAGCTCGACATCGCCGCCGAGGAAGAGGATGCGTTCGGCGAGCCTTTCGACGTGTCCCATCTCCTCGATCGCGGTACGTTTGAACAGTCCGGCGAGCAGGTCGTAGGCCTGGTCGTCGTAGTGGAAATGGAAGTACATGTACTGGTGGACGGCCGCGAGTTCATCGCCGACCGCCTGATTCAACAGCTTCACGCTCTTCTCGTGCATTGTTCCCCCGAGCTCATGAAAGGATTCACAAACGAAGGTACTGGCTGCGGTGGCGCCGATTCAACCATCGTGCGCGCGGACGAGAGTAGGCCGGGGCCCGGTGGTGTGAGCGCGGATGACACGGATGCCGCAGATGAAGGGCGGCGTCGAGGTTGGGTGGAAGTACCGCTCGTGCGGGCTCATGCGGCCGCCGCGGAGAGGGACGCTTGCGAGCAAACGTCCCCGCACCTTCAGAACTGAACATGCCCGCGGGGACGTCCCGAAGGGCATCACCGCGGATCCGACCCGCCCGGTACGCCGGTTGGTTGATCCGCGGCAACGGCTGCGCTGTCCCCGGGGGCATTGCCTGGAAGAAGGGGACGCGAGCCCCGGGTCACCCGACCGTCGGGAGAGCCCTGCGACAGCGGAGACGGACGCGCTGTCACACGGGCAAGTCTCAGGTGGGCGGCTCCGGGAGAACAGTCCGGCCGGCGCATGAAGCGCGGGTGAATTGCGCCAACCTCCGTACTCACAGCATCTTGTGAACAGGAGGAACAAGACAGACCGCTGTGTTGACAGGGGTTAGCCGAACATTCTGCGAGAAAACCGAAGGTTAGGCACTCTTAAATCATTGACACGATAGAGGTGGGGCTGCTACCTTGCGTTCGCGGTGCAGATCGCAGCAGGAGCGCTGCTGGATCGGCGCGGGTTGAGTGATGGGGGGCGCCCGCGGTGCCGGCCGCCATTTCCTGCAAAATCAAATCTTTGACTTCGTCTCGCCTCCCGACCGTGTCACGCAGTCCGGAGCTGCCGCAGTTGGCGGACGCTCGCAGACCGGGCTCGTGATTCGCACCTCCGGGGCGTTTTTTCGTGCCGGTTTGTGTGAATCGTTTCACGACAAAGCTGAGAACTTCCGGAGGAATGGTACATGGACGAGCAGCGGGCCGCGTATGATCTGCTCGTGGTCGGCGGAGGCATCGCGGGAGTGACGACCGCGATCGAGGCCGCTGAGGCCGGGCTCACGGTGGCTCTCGTCGAACGCGAACCCTCGCTCGGCGGACGTGTCGCCCGCTTCCACCACTACTTCCCGAAGCTGTGCCCGCCGAGCTGCGGACTCGAGATCAATTACCGGCGGCTGCGCGAGCACGCGAACGTGCGCGTGTTCACGCTCGCATCCGTGGAGTCGATCGAGGGCGACAGCCCGGAGATCGAGGTCACGGTGTGCGTGAGGCCGCGGTACACGAACCCGGTTGCGTTCGACTACGGCGAGTGGGCGAAGACGTGCCCCGTCGATTGCGAGGACCCGTTCAACTACGGGATCGGCAGGCGCAAGGCGCTCTATTACCCGTGGGACAACGCGTACCCGCCGCGCTGGGTTGTCGATGAGCGCGCGGTGGATGATCCGGCGTTCCGCGAGTGGGCGCAGGGCGACCCGGCCGGCGGGATCGACCTCGACCAGCGCGAGCGGACGGTATCGCTCACCGTGAAATCCGTCGCGTGGGCGACCGGCTGGCGGCCGTACGACGCGTCGAAGCTGGACCGGCTCGGGTTCGGCGAGCTCCCGGACGTGCTCACGAACGTGATCTTCGAGCGGCTGAGCGCGCCGGACGGGCCGACGGGCGGGGAGTTGACCGCGCCGAGCGGGCGGGAGGTAAACCGTGTCGCGTTCGTCCAGTGCGCCGGCAGCCGTGACAAGGACCATCTCCCGTACTGCTCCGGCGTGTGCTGCGCGGTGAGTCTGAAGCAGGCGTCGTATGTGCGCGAGCGGCTGCCGGAGGCGGAGATCCACATGTTCTACATCGACGTGCGCACGCCGGGCCGGCTCGAGGACTTCCTCCAGGAACGGGAACAGGACCCGCGGATCACGTTGCACCGCGGCAAGGTCGCGAAGGTCGAACAGGTGGAGGACGGTCTCGCGGTGACGGCGGAGAACACGCTCACCGGCGACCGCGAGACGGTGACAGTCGATCTCGTCGTGCTCGCGACCGGGATGCAGCCGACCGCGGCCGTCGAGAAGCTCGCCGCGCGCGCTGAACTCGACGAGAACGGCTTTTTCATCCAGGATGACGAACCGGCGGCGCACTATGGAGTCGGCACGGCGGTGCGTCCGCTCGGCGTCGCGGAAACGTTGCAGGATGCGACCGGCGCGGCGATGAAGGCGCTGCAGATGGCGAGGAGGTCGTGAGCTGATGGCCGAGACAGCGGAAGTCAAGGTTGGCGTCTATTGCGCGGCGGATAACGAGGTCGCGTCCGCGATCGACCTCGAGGCGCTGGAAAAGGTCGCGCTCACCGAGATGAAGGCGGCGCTCTATCGGAATCACCCGAACCTGTCGTCCGCTGAAAGCGTAGAGCAGATCCGCCGCGACATCGGCGAGCACGGGCTCAGCCACGTCGTCATCCTCGACCGCAGCGCGCGCGCGTTTCCCGGCCTGTTCGAGTTCGGGCCGGAAGTGATGGTTGATCTCGTGCCGCTGCGTGAACTCGTGATCTGGACGCACGATGCGAACGACGAGGACACGCAGATGCTCGCGGAGGACTACCTCCGCATGTACGTCGCGCGGACGAAGAACCTGAAACGTCCGGAGCCGCAGGAGCTCGCGGTCGAACGCCGCGTGCTCGTGATCGGCGGCGGAGTGTCGGGGATGCGTTCGGCGCTCGACATCGCGGGCGCGGGCGTGCCGGTAACGCTCGTCGAGAAGACCCCCGCGCTCGGCGGCTGGGCGGCGAAGTTCACGCGCTCATTTCCGACAAAACCGCCGTACGACCAACTTCAGAACGGCGACATGGTCCGCGAGCTCGCGGAGCGGGTGAACGGGGACAGCGCGATCGACGTGCTCCTCGACACGCGCGTCACCGAGATCAACGGCCAGCCCGGCGAGTTCGAGGTCAAGCTGGAGAACGGCGGCGCGCCGCAGCAGCTCCGCGCCGGCTCGATCGTGCAGGCGACCGGCTGGCGCCCGTACAACCCGGAGCGACTCGGCGAGCTCGGCTACGGGAAGAAGAACGTCGTCACGAACGTCCAGCTCGAGCAGATGTTTGCGAACGGTTCCGTGCTGAAGGCGGACGGGACCGCGCCGAAGTCGATCGCGTTCATCCAGTGCGCCGGCAGCCGTGACAAGGAGCATCTCCCGTACTGTTCAGGCGTGTGCTGCCGGGCGAGCCTGAAGCACGCGATGCAACTGCGCGAGATGTACCCCGGCATCAACGTGTACGTGCTCTACAAGGACATCCGCTCCCCGGCCCAGTACGAGCTGTTCTACCAGAAGGCGCAGGACGACCCCGGGTTCTTCTTCACGAAAGGCGAAGTGCAGCGGGTCGATGAGAAGGACGGGGTGCTCGCGATCGACCTCGACGAGACGCTGCTTGACGAGCCGATCACGGTCGAGGCGGAGATGCTCGTGCTCGCGACCGGGATCGTGCCGACGACGAGCGTCGAGGACGGTGTGTTCGCCCCCGGCGGCGGAGAGGAGAATAAGCCGGACACGCGGATCAGGGACGAGAGGGAAGAGGGCGAAGTGGAACTCGAGCTGCTCCCTTCCGGGAAAAAGGTCGCCGCGGGCGCGGAGAAAGGCGCGAAGATCCTCAACCTCACGTATCGCCTGGGCACGGACCTGCCGACACTCAAGTACGGGTTCCCGGACAGCCACTTCATCTGCTTTCCGTACGAGACGCGTCGCACCGGGATTTTCGCCGCCGGCTGCGTGCGCGCGCCGATGGACCAGGCGCAGGCGATGATGGACGCGAACGGCGCCTCGTTGAAAGCGGTGCAGGCGCTCGAAATGACCGCGCACGGCCAGACGTTGCACCCGCGCAGCCGTGATCTCTCGTATCCCGACTTCTTCCTCCAGCGCTGCACGCAATGCAAGCGATGCACCGAGGACTGCCCGTTCGGCGCGCTCGACGAGGACGAGAAGGGAACGCCGCTGCCGAACCTCGCCCGCTGCCGGCGGTGCGGCACGTGCATGGGCGCGTGCCCGGAGCGGATCGTCAACTTCCAGAACTTCAACGTCCCGATGGGCAACAGCATGATCAAGGCGGTCGAGGTGCCCGAGGAGTTGGAGGAGAAGCCGCGCCTGATCGCGTTCGTCTGCGAGAACGACGCGCTGCCCGCGCTCGAGATCGCCGCGCGCCGGCGGATGAAGTTCAACCCGTGGGTGCGGATTGTCCCCGTCCGCTGCCTCGGGTCGGTGAACACGGTGTGGCTCACGAACTGCCTCGACGCCGGGTTCGACGGGATCATGCTGCTCGGCTGCAAGCACGGCGACAACTACCAGTGCCACTTCGTGCGCGGCTCCGAGCTCGCCGAGTACCGGATGGAGAACGTGCAGGAGAAGCTGCAGCAGATGCAGCTCGAACAGGAACGGGTGCAGGTGAGCGCGGTCGCGATCGACGAGTGGGCGTCGCTGCCGGAGCTGTTCGACGACTATTACGAGCAGATCGAGGAGATCGGGCCGAACCCGTTCAAGGACTTCTGACGTTTGGGGGGCGGCGGATCCCGCCCGCCGCGGGGCCGCCGTCCCACTGCTTGTGAGCCCGGAACCGCGGGCGTACCTTGCGCGCCGGTGTTCACGCGCCGGGTGCACGGTCGGGGAACAGGATACGGAAACCGGCGGACCAACACGCGTTCCGCCGGATTGCGATGTGAGCAACAGATTGTGACAGTGAACCGATTCACGTACGGAGAGGGAGGTATTCATGGCATCGAAACTGGTGCCCCCTCATGGCAGCGATGAGCTCGAGATCCTGCTGCTCGAGGGCGATGAACGCGAAGCGGAGCTGAACAGGGCGAAGGGACTGAAACAGGTCCCGCTCGCGAGCCGGGAGACCGGCGACCTGATCATGATGGGCATCGGCGGATTCACCCCGCTGCGCGGGTTCATGGGCGAACAGGACTGGAGGGGCGTGTGCGCCGAGATGAAGATGCCGGGCTACGGTGGCACCTTCTGGCCGATTCCAGTCACCCTGTCCGCCGACAGGGAGCTCGCCGATTCGATCTCGATCGGCGAAGAGGTCGCGCTCTATTCCGGCGAATACGGCGAGATCATGGCGACGATGAGGGTCGAGGAGAAGTACACCATCGACAAGCAGTTCGAGTGCGAGCACGTGTACCGCACGACCGACCTCGAACATCCGGGCGTGAAGATGGTGATGGAGCAGAAGGAGGTGAACCTCGGCGGCCCGGTGAAGGTGCTGTCCGAAGGTCCGTTCCCGACCGAGTTCGCGGGGATCTACCAGCGGCCGGCGGAATCGCGCGCCGAGTTCGACAGGCGCGGGTGGAAGAAGGTCGCCGCGCTCCAGCTCCGCAACCCGATGCACCGCAGCCACGAGTACCTCGCGAAGATCGCGGTCGAGGTCAGCGATGGCATCTTCATCCACCAGCTCGTCGGCAAGTTGAAACCCGGCGACATCCCGGCGGACGTGCGCGTGAAGTGCATCAATACGCTCGTTGACGGCTACTTCGTTAGGGAGAAGGTGCACACGGGCGGCTACCCGCTCGACATGCGCTACGCCGGCCCGCGCGAGGCGCTGCTGCACGCCGTGTTCCGCCAGAACTTCGGCTGCTCGCACATGATCATCGGCCGCGACCACGCCGGCGTCGGCGACTACTACGGCCCGTTCGACGCGCAGGACATCTTCGATGAACTCCCGGACGGCGCGCTCGTCACCCAGCCGCTCAAGATCGACTGGACGTTCTGGTGTTACAAGTGCAACGGGATGGCGTCGATGAAGACCTGCCCGCATGACAAGGACGACCGCCTCTTCCTCTCCGGCACGAAGCTGCGCAAGATGCTGAGCGAGGGCGAGGCCGACAAGGTGCCGAACGAGTTCAGCCGGCCGGAGGTGCTCGGCATTCTCACGGAATACTACGAGAGCCTCGAAGACAAGGTCGAAATCAAGGAGCACCGCGCCAGCAAAGGCGTGTGACACGGGGGGCGCGGGCTGCGGACTGCGGGCTGCGGGCCGGACAGGCCGGCGCAATCGTGTCATCCTGAACGAAGCGCAGCGTCTCAGCGACGCGCGCCAGTGTGTCATCCTGAACCGCGCCGCCGTCTGTTTCCGTTGAGGCGGCGCGAGTGAAGGATCTGTGAGCTGGAACCGCACCCGGTTCATTTGAAACAACCGGCGGACGGTGGATCCGGTAGATCCTTCACCCTGCGCGCCTGCCGGCGCTGCGGGTTCAGGATGACACAGAGGCCGCGCCGGAACTGACCGGCGCTATGGGTTCAGGATGGCACGGGGGCTGCGGACCGCGGGAGCCGCGTCCGTGCGGGGCCGCACGAACCATCATTCACAATTTGCTGGAAGACAACGTTCAGCAAACCAACAAGCGAGCTGACCGAACAGCCGACAAGAGAGAAGCGAAACCGGCCGCCTGCCGGCGGCAAGGCAAACTGGGGGGAAAGGCACATGCCGAGTTATGTCATTCTCGAAAAGTGCGACGGATGCAAAGCGCTCGACAAGACCGCGTGCCAGTACATCTGCCCGAACGACCTGATGGTGCTGAACAAGGACACCATGAAGGCGTACAACCGGGAGCCGGAACTGTGCTGGGAATGCTACAACTGCGTGAAGATCTGCCCGGTCGATGCGATCGAGGTGCGCGGGTACGCGGACTTTGTCCCGATGGGCGCGACCGTCTCACCGATGCGCGGATCCGACAGCATCATGTGGACCGTGAAGTTCCGCAACGGGAACCTGAAGCGGTTCAAGTTCCCGATCCGCACGACGGAAGAAGGGACCGCGGTGCCGGACGGCGGCTACGACGAAGGCGAAGGCGACCTGAACAGTCCCTACCTGTTCACGGAACCGCAGTCTGTCGAAGCTGACTTCTTCAAGTTGAACAAGTAACCCGGGGGGATTACATCGTGGCAGACTTCGAAACAGTCAAGGTCGAAACCGACGTGCTCATCGTCGGGGGCGGCATGTCGGCCTGCGGCGCCGCTGTCGAAGCGGCGTACTGGGCGAAGAAGAACGGGCTCAAGGTGACGATGGTGGACAAGGCGGCGACCGACCGCTCCGGCGCGGTCGCGATGGGCCTGTCCGCGATCAACCAGTACGTGGACCTGAAAGGCGGAAAGAACACAGTCAAGGACTACGTGGACTACGTGCGCAACGACCTGATGGGGATCACACGCGAGGACCTCGTCGCGAACATCGCGCGGCACGTGGACTCCACCGTCCATCTGTTCGAAAAATGGGGCCTCCCGATCTGGAAGGACGAGGAAGGCAACTACGTCCACGAGGGACGCTGGCAGGTGATGATCAACGGTGAATCGTACAAGGTCGTGATCGCGGAGGCGGCGAAGAACGCGCTCGGGATCGACAACCTCTACGAGCGCGTGTTCATTGTCGAGCCGATCGTCGTTGACGGCCGTTGCGTCGGCGCCGCCGGGTTCAGCGTGCGCGACCAGAAGTTCTACGTGTTTCACGCGAAAACGGTGCTCGTCGGCATGGGCGGCGCGGTGCACGTGTTCAAGCCCCGCAGCACCGGCGAAGGGCTCGGGCGCGCCTGGTACCCGCCGTGGAACACCGGCTCGTCCCTCTACTTCACCCTCCGCGCCGGCGCGGAACAGACCTGCCAGGAGGTGCGCTTCATCCCGGTCCGGTTCAAGGATGGCTACGGCCCGGTCGGCGCCTGGTTCCTCCTGTTCAAGTCCCGCGCGACGAACGCGATGGGCGGCGAGTACATGGTCGAACGCCGTGACGAGCTCGAAAACTGGGCCCCGTACGGCAAGGTGAAACCGATCCCCGCCAACCTGCGCAACTGGCTCGGCATGCTCGACATCATGGAGGGCAAGGGCCCGATCTTCATGCGCACCGAGGAGGCGATGGCGAAGATCGCCGACGCGTACAAGGATGACCCGAAGGGCTACAAGAAGAAGCGTAAGGAGCTCGAGAACGAGGCGTGGGAGGACTTCCTCGACATGACGATCTCGCAGGCGCTGCTCTGGGCCGCGACCGACGTCCAGCCCGAGGAACGCTCCTCCGAGATCGCCGCCGCCGAGCCCTACTTCATCGGATCCCACTCCGGCGCGTCCGGCGCGTGGGTCTCCGGACCGGAGGACATTCAGTCCGACGATACAAAGGGCGAGTACTTCTGGGGCTACACGAACATGACAACCGTGCCCGGGCTGTTCGCCGCCGGCGACGCCTCCGGCGCGAGCTCGCACAAGTTCTCCTCCGGCTCGCACGCGGAAGGGCGGATCGCGGGCAAGGCGGCCGTCAAGTACGCCGTCGAGAACCACGATGCGCCGCCGATCCCGGATCACGTCATCGAGAACCTGAAGGCGACCATGCTCCGGCCGCTCGAGATCTACGAGCAGCACGTGCAGGAAACCTCGGACGTCGAGATCAACCCCGAGTACCTGCGGCCGAAGATGTTCATGTTCCGGCTGCAGAAGATCATGGATGAGTACGCCGGCGGGGTCTCGTCCCAGTTCACGACCAACAGGGCGCAGCTCGAACGCGCGCTCGAACTGCTCGGCTACCTGAAGCAGGACGCGGACAAGCTCGCGGCCGGCGACCTGCACGAGTTGATGCGCTGCTGGGAGAACATCCAGCGGCTGTGGCAGGCCGAGGCGCACGTGCGCACGATCCTGTTCCGCGAGGAAACCCGCTGGCCCGGCTACTACTTCCGCGCCGACACGCCGACCATGGACGAGAACAACTGGCTCGCGTTCGCGAACACGAAGTGGCACGCGGACAGCGGCGAGTGGGAGATGATCAAGCGCCCGGTCAAGTACATCTTCAAGGAGGCATAAGAAGATGTAGCCCCGGGTTCGCCGAACCCGGGGCCGGGGCGGCTTCAAACGTAGCCCGGGTTCGCTGAACCCGGTGCGGGGGCAGCCGAACCCGGGATGTGCCCGACACACGAACGCCACCTTCACTCCGCTGAGGGTGGCGTTTTAGTTCAGACGTAGCCCGGGTTCGTTGAGCCCGCTCGCCTCACGCCAAGCGGGCGCGCAACGGGGCCACATTCTTCGACTGCACGGACGGCGGCCTGCTTGCCCGCCGGCGCCACACTGCTCCGGAGGCAGGCGAACGACACCGTGAGTCAAGCTTCTGACGAGTTGCAGGGACCGGTTTCTTTGACTACCATCTCAGTACCGACGGAGAGCCGCACGCTGGTTCTCCGAACACGGAGGTAAGCACGATGGATTGGGCTGCGATAGCATCCCGGCTTGAAACCCTCCGGCGGCAGGCGGGGATCAACAAGAGCAAACTCGCCGGCGCTGTCGGCTACACCCCCTCCATGATCACACGGATCCTGACCGGCGAGCGGGGAATCGGTCCCACCGGACTCGTCAACTTCGCCCGCTTCTTCGATGTGCCTCTTTCCACGATCGTGGAAGGCCCGCTGCCGAAGGACGAAGTTCTCCTGCATTTCCGGGATGAGGACAGAACCATTTTTCCGGACACCCTCTACCCCCGGGCGAAAGGGCACGCCTACCGGTTTGCAGACACGTACCGGTTGCTGTTGGGAACCCCGGTTCGACTGCGGCGGGCGCGGCCCACAATCGAGGACCCGATCAAACGGGGCAAGAAGGCCGCCGAATCGCTTCGCAACCTGCGGAATCTGCAGAGTGGGCGGATCAGCAGCATCGTTGAGTTCATAACGGGGCTCGGGATCGCCGTCGCGGAAGTGGACGACAACACCCTCCGGTTGCGGGGAGTTGCATTCCGTTGGGAGGACGGAGTCGAGTTGATTGCCGTTGAGCGTGAGCTGCGGACTGCAAGCAAGCGACTCCTTCTCGCCCATGAACTCGGGCACCTCGTGATGGAGGACCTGAAGGGAACGATTGAACGGAGAAAGAAGAGGGGGCAAGGGGACTCATTCGACCTCTTCGCGCCGGACCCGTTTGAGCGGGCGGCCAATTCGTTCGCTGCCTGCCTGCTCCTGCCTGATGATGATCTGACGCCTTTTGTCCGGGGCCATGACGTTCTGAAGGCCGGCAATCCGGTTGACGTCTGGCACGAAGAAATCGCCCACTTGAGCCGTGAGTACGGAGTCAGTGCTGAGCTGGTGTACTGGAGGTTGTGCCAAGCCGGGATGTATTCTCAGGCGCTCGCCAGAGAACACAAGCGGAAGCTGTATTCGCACCCATGCTCCCGGGTCGAGCTCGACACCGTATTCCTGGAATCGGAAGACTGCACCCGTCTGACTGTGACCGGGATACAGCCGTCGATCCGGTACATGAACTGGGTGCGCATTCTTACCGGACGCAACAGCATCAGCGCCGCCGAGGCCGCCCACCTGCTCGGCCCCACGCAGGAAGCCGCATGATACGACTGGCAGCCGGCCCGGACATCCGTGTGGTCATGGACACGAATGTATGGCTCGCTGCGGTCAGGAATGAACTGTTCGATGACATACTTCGCCTCGGGGAACACCCGCGCGTGTCGTGGCTCTTCCCGTGGGAGCCGGGTCTGCGAAAGGACGCGCAGATCATGGTACGCGAGCTGCTCGGCGCTCGCGATCGTGACCAGGAGCGAATTGCTACGCTGGTTCATGCGAACCGGATTTTGCGGCAAGCCGCCCAAATCCTGATCAACCAGCCGGAATCCGACCGGTTCTACGACCTGTACAGGCGGTTCACCGGCGACGCCCCGTCACGCCTCGAGTTTTCCCACCAGTTGTTCTCTGCTCACCAGCCCCAGGAAGGTGAGATCATCGCGATCGTATGCGCGGAGCGGGAGGACGCGATCTTATGTAGTGAGGACGATGCCGCCCGGCGATTCGCAAGAACGATTCTGCCGTACGACAACGTCGTTTCCATGTCCCCCCTTTTCAGTATCATCGAGAAGAGTGGCATCGATCTGCCGGGCAAACTGCGCGCCGGCCACGCTTAGATGATGCACAGTACCCCACACCGCATTCCGCTTGTGTTGTTCGCGGGAGGCTTGGGCTGGCCGTGGCCGCCTCCACCCGGATCGGGTCGGATGAGAACGGGGCTGCTTCAATCGGGATCGGGCTCTCCAAACCCGGGTGAGGGTGGCGTTTTCTTCGAACGCGGGGCTGGTAAACGAAACCCGGGCAATGCCGGTGTCGGGCAGACGCGGGCACGCCTGTCACACGCTCCACTCGCCGCCGCCGTAGAAGGTGACGTCGAAGCGGGGGCCGAAATCGCCGCGGGGCGGACCCCAACGGTCGTGTACGGCGGTGACCACCGCCGCGCGCGGGCCGGCGCGCAGGCTGTCGAGCAGCGCGTGCAGCTCGCGCTCGGGCCCCTCCGCGATCACTTCCACCCGGCCGTCCGGGAGGTTGCGCACGCTGCCGCCGACGTGCGGGCAGCGGTCGCGCGCGGACATCATCACGAAGTGACGGAACCCGACCCCCTGCACGCGTCCCTCGACGTGAGCGTGCAAGCGGCGGTCGACGTTCTCCCGATCATGCCGTCCATGAACCATCATCTCAATGCAGAGTCTTCTGCTACCTGTGCCACAAGTCCGCCGTGACCCCAGCAGGTGGAGCTGCGGGGCTACCGTCGCAGTCAGTGTTGCCCGTGCGGGCCTGCTCTCGCGGTCTCGTTCCGCGCTTGACACGCAAGCGCGGGCACGAGCAGGAGGATGAGACCCGAGGCTGAAACCCCGAGCCACCCGCAACCCGCAGCCCCCTTGTGTCGTCTGCTACGAGCCGCCGCGATCGACAGGAGCGTTCAACGTTTCGGTGATGCGCGTGATCTCGGCCGGTTTCAACGGTCCGCGCTCCGTCCACACCGTGTCGATGTGCTCCGTCCGCCCTTCGCCGAACAGCGGCAACTCGGCGGGGATCTGCTGTTGACGCGCCGCCGCGGGTGGATCGGCCTCGCTGTCATGGACCAGTTTATCATACAACCGCGCGCCGAGGAACTTGTGCGTGGTCGTCCAGATCTGGGCCGATCCGCGGCCGTGGAACGCGATCGCGGCGAGCGCGCCGGAGCCGCTCTTGTTCGTGAACCGGTCGCCGGTGAGCGCATCGCAGCCGAGGATGAGCGGCACCGCCTCCCCTTCATACACCAACTCCGCGAGCCGTGTGTCCGATACGAGCACCGGTTCGAACCCAGCTTCGCGCAGTGCGGCGGCTGTGCGGACACCTTCCTCGCCGGGCCACGAGAGGCCCGCGTAAACTGTGCGCGGGATATCGATTTCGCGCAGCGCCTCGAAACCGGCGAGCACGGTCGAGCTGTACGAGAACGTGGCGAGCGGGGCGTCTGCACGGAACCTGCGGCGGAGCTGTTCGCGGAACTGTTCGCCGGCGCGGGTGAGCTTGTCACGCCAGCGCCCTGCGACCTCCGCGACCGTGCGCGCAATGTCCGCGGACTCGCCGCCGGCGCTGTGCGCGAGCGCGGAGGACAGCTCCGCGGTGAACCGGAGCACGGGCGCCATTGACGGCTGCCCGCGGCGTAATTCGGCGAGTGCGGTGTTGAGCGCTCCGGGGTCGGGGGGAACTCCCTGTTCGAAGGCGCGCAGGAGGGCGTCGCAGGTGCGGTGCACGATCTCGGCGGCGCCGTGTTCACGGTCCCGCGCGAGCGCCCGCAGCGCGGAACTCAGCGAGTGGCTGGTCATTAGCGGATCAGTTGTTCCGGAAAATGCTCGTCATATCGAACTCGTAGAAGTCCGGCATGCAGTAGCGACACCCATTGTACTCCTTGTTCAGCGGGTCGTCGAAAAACCGCTTCAGCCCTCCGTCCGTGTAGATCTTCTTTCGGTTGTCCTTCGGGATCTTGCTGATTTTGCACTCGTACTGCGGCCGCGACATGTCATGAACCACTTTCTTGTCGAGGTCAACGATCCACATGGTTCTGCTGCCTCCGTACGTCGATTGCCTCCACCGCCGTCGATTCAATATCGGCAGCGACTCCATAGGTTGCAAGCGTCCGCTCACGCCGTTGGCAATGCCGTGTACACGGACCCGGACTTCTGCTCGGGGAGGCTTGCCAGCAAGCTCCCCGCTCCCCGGCATATGCCCCGCGCCTGCTCGCAGGCCGGGGTTTGCTCAGGGTAAATAGCCGCCGGATCAACCGCGGTGAGCTTCGCTCCCCGCGGGCATGACCGGGAATTCGCCCCGCTCACGGCCATTCGGCATGTGCGCACTTGCCGGCGGGCTGCGGCGGGACGGCCGGGCGATTTCGAAACTGGGAATCCGCTCTCTATCTTCCGTCATGGCACGGATCGAACTGTGGACCGGTCTTCCCGGGTCGGGGCGGGCGCGTGCGGCGGCGGAGGCGGTCGTCGCCGCGGCCCGCGACGGGCGCGACGCGTGGTGGATCACGGACAGCCGGCGCCGCGCGGAACGCGTCGAACGCACATTGCTGAAAACCGCCGGCGGCGCGCTCGCCGGGGTCGAGACCGTGATCGCGGGACGGCTCCCGCAGCGGCTGCTCGACGAGGCCGGCCGGCAGGTGACAATCGTCCCGCCGGACGTGCGCGAAATGCTGCTGCTCGCGATCCTCCGCGACGACGAATTCCGCCGCGACGCCGGGCTCGAATTGAGCCGTGGCTGGGCGGGGCGGGCGTCACGGGTGTGGGCGCGCGTGCACGCCGGCGACGCGGACGAGGAGGCGGCGCGCGCGTTCCGGCGCTCGATCACGGCACGGTTCCCGTGGATGGACGTCCTCTTCGACCGTTACCAGGCCCGGATCGAGCGGTCCGGCCGCGCGGACGAGGCGACACTCGCCCACCTGGCCCTCGATGCGCTCGGCGCACCCGGCCTCGACCTGCCGGACACGATCGTGATCGACCGGCTCGCGCCCGTCTCCCACGCGCTGCGGCGCCTGCTGCGCGCGCTCGCCGGTCGCAGCGCGCGGACGGTCGTGATCGCGGACGAGTTCGACACGGAGCGGGTTGCGTTCTGGAACGCCGCCGGTGCGGGCGGCGCCGTGCTGCGCGCGCGCTCGTTTGCGGCGGACGCTCCGGCGGCGGCGTTCGCGAAATCGTACTTCTCGGTGGGCCCGGCGGAGGACACCCCACCCCCGGTTCCGTGTTCGCTCGCGATCGCCTACCATGCCGGTGTGGACGAGGAGGTGCAGGCGACGGCGCGCGAGGCGGCGCGGCTTGTGCACACGGAGGGCGTGGCAGAAGAAGAGCTCGCGGTCGTGTGCGCCGATCCCGCCGGATACGGCCCGCGGCTGCGCGCGATCTGGCCGCGCTACGGGCTCAACCTCGACGCGCAGCTATCCGATCCGCTCGCCTCGCGCCCGCTCGCGTCGCTCGTGCACGGGCTGCTCGCGCTGCGTACCCGTGGGATGAGCCGGGAACTGACGATCGCGCTGCTGCTCAACCCGCTCGCGCGCGTGTGCCGCGACCGCGCGAGCGTGCTCCTGTTCGAAGTAGCGGCGCGCCGAACGGGCGTGCAGGACGGCCGCCAACCGTTCTCCGACGAATGGGAGCAGCCGATCCGCGCGGAAATCGAACGAATGCGCCGGCGTGTCGCGCGGGAGGACGAGGAGGGGCGATCCGCGGAAGCCGCGGAATTGACCCGCCGCGAGGCGGACCGTCTCGAGCAGGCGCTCGCCGACACCGCCGGCCTCGCAAAGCTCATCGCGGACCTGCCGGACCCGTGCCCGGTCGAAGCCCTGCGCGCGTGGATCGAACGCTGCCTGCGTGAACTGGACGTGCAGTCGATGCTCCACGGCCGCGTGCGCGCGAGCGGACAGCATGAAGAACGGCTCGTCCCCGGCCGGCTTGACCTGTTGCTCGGGAACGTCGAGAGCGCGCTGCGGATGCGCGGCCGCCGTGACGCGCCGCTCGCGCTTATCGCCGAACTGTTCGACCAGGGCCTGCGCCGGATGGAGCTCGGATCGCCGCGCCGGGTCACGGGCGGGATTCCCGTGCTCGCGCCCGCCCACGCGCGTGGACTGCGCGCGCACACGTTGTTCGTGCTCGGGCTCACTGACACGAACTGGCCCGGTTCCGGCGCGTACGACACTACCGACCCGTTCGATCCGGAATCGGGCGCGCAGCAGTTAGCCGAATGCCGCGCGCTCACGCTCGAAATGCTGCTCGCCGCGCCGAACGTCGTGTTCAGCGTCCCGTGCCCGCGGGAAGGCGAGAGCCGGGAAGGGCCGTCCCCGCTCGTCGAGGAACTGCGGCTCGCGGAGCATGGTACCGCGCGCGAGTTTTCCCGCGACGATGCCCGGGACGTGTTCCACAGCCCGCTCGACCTGTTGCCGGAGATCGGACGGGAACTCTCCGGGCCGGACACGTCCGCTCGCGAGCGCGCGCTGAAACGGCTCGCGGCGGCGAAGGCGGGCGGGGGCGGGATCGACTGGGACGGCGCGCTGCACGCGGTCGCCGTCGAAACCGCCCGCTGCGACCCGACAACGCTCACCCGCTACGAAGGCCAACTCGTGGGAACAGCCGTCGCCGCGGCAATCGCCCGCTCCTTCTCCGACCGGCCGCTGTCCGCCTCACGCCTCGACAGCTACGCGCGCTGCCCGATGCAGTTCTTCCACAGGCACGTGCTCCAGGTCGAGGAGCTGGAGGAGTTCGAGGAGGAAATGCGACCGCCGACAATCGGCGCGCTCGTGCACGAAATCCTCGCGAAGACAGTGCTCGCGTTGCGCGCACGTCGCGGCGGGCCGGTTGATCTCGCGGACGATCCGGACGAGACGGAAGCGGTGATGCTCGAGATCGGCCGCGACACGCTCGCCGCCGCAGACCGCGGCACGATCTACTGGGACATCGAAGCGGAAGCCCTGCTCGCCGGCCTCGGCGACGACAAGCCGCCCGGACGTTTGAAACTGCTGCTCGAAGAGGAACGGAAACAGAAACGGTCGAGGCTGAAGGACGAGCGGATTCATCTCGTCGAAGCCGGGTTCGGTGACGTGCAACAGGATGGGGACGTGTTGCTCGAGGAACCCGTGACCGTGGAAGCCGACGGCGAGCGGGTCGATCTGCGCGGGCGCATCGACCGGGTCGGCCGCCATCCGAAGAAGGGCTGGCGTGTCTGGGACTACAAGACAGGCGACTCGCCCGCGAAGGAAGAACTGCTGTCCGGCCTCGCGTTCCAGCCTGCCATCTACTTGTGGGCGCTGGAAGAGGCGATCCGGCGCGGAGTCGTGGAAGAAGACCCGATCGAATCCGCATGCTACCTGAGGCTGAAAGAAGAGAAGACTTCTCCGTCCAACGACCTCAAGTACACCGACTTCGATGACGCACGCGACCACCTCTCCCGCTCGCTCATCTCTATCCGCCGCGCGATGCTCGCCGGCCGCTTCCACCACCCGCTCGCCCAGCACGACAAACTGTGCAAGAACAGCGAGCACAACTACTGCCCGTTCAAACACGTGTGCCGGCGCGACCACGCCGTGTTCGCGCAGCGGGAAACCGGGCTCGCCGGTGGCGCGCTCGAGAACGCGTACCTGACGCCGTTTCACGGCCGCCTCTGGGAGCGGCGGGAGGGCGCGCAATGAGCGTTCCGCTCGACTTCACGGAGGCGCAGGAGACCGTGCTCGATCTGTCCGGCGGCCTCCTCGTCACCGCCGGCGCGGGATCGGGGAAGACGAGCGTGCTCGTTGAACGGTACGTGCGCCTGCTCGGCAAACCCGGGCACGACCCGGTGTCGGTGGTCGCGCTCACGTTCAGCCGCCCGGCGGCCGCGTCGCTGAGGACGCGCATCCACCGCCGCCTGCTGCTCGAAATGCAGAGCGATCCGGCACGAGCGGAAATGTGGCGCAGGCACCGGGACGCGATGTTGAACGCGCGCATCGGCACGTTTCACAGCTTCTGCAGCCGGCTCATACGCACGTTCTCGCTCGAGGCAGGTGTCGATCCGGAGGTCACCGTCGGCCTGGAGGCGGAAAGGCGGCAGGAAGAGGCATTGGACGCGCACCTGCGCCGACTCGCGTTCGCGCGCGATCCCGACTACGGCGCGCTGCTGCGGCAGTTTTCGAAGAAGCCGGTCCGGAACGCGCGCCAGATCATGCGCCTGCTACTCAGTTCGCCGCCACTGCGCGAAGCTGCCGCGCACGCGGCAACCGACCGTGACGAAGCGGCCCGGTTCCTCGAAACCACAGCCCGCGAACTCGCGCCGCGCTACGGGATGGGCGGCGACGAGACCGCCGCCCCGCTCACGCACCACGGCTTCCTCGACACGATCGCGCTCGCGTTCAAGCTCGTGAAACCGGTCGCGGACGCCGAGCCCGACCCCGCGTTCTCGCTCAGCTACGACAACCTCGAACGGCGCGCGCTCGCCCTGCTCGAGTCGGACAGTGACGCGTCGCGGCTGATCCGCCGTTCGATCTCCGCGCTGCTGATCGATGAGCTGCAGGACACATCAACCGTGCAGTGGCGACTGATCGAGGCGATCGCGCGTGACGAACGCGCCGCGCTCGACGCGTCGAAGCTGTTTCTCGTCGGGGATGAAAAGCAGTCGATCTACGGGTTCCGCAAGGCAAACGTGACCGTCCTCCGCAAGGCCCGCGACCACGCATCGCGCTCCGCCGGGCCTTTCCGCGAGCAGCCGCTGTCGGACAACTTCCGCACGCAGCCGCCGCTCGTGGATGCGTTGAACCCGGTGTTGCGCAGGCTGCTCACGCACGGCGTCGCGGGGGACGAGGACTACGTCGCGCAGCCGCAGGACCTCGCGCCGCGGCGTGACGATCGCGGGCCCGTGGACGGCCGGTTCGAGACGCGCGTGGTCGTCGGGGGGAAGCGTCCGGCGGCGATGGGACACGTAACCCGGGCGTTAACTGAGTTGGTTGCGGGCGGCGCCGGCCCGGATTCGCAACAACGCATATACGAATATAGCGACATCGCGATATTGATCCCCTCCCGCACACCCCTCCCCGAGCTCGAAACCGCGCTTCAGAACGACAGCATCCCCTACGTGATCCACTCGCGAAAGGACTTCTTCGCGCGCGAGGAAATCCGCGATACGATCACCCTGATCGACGCGCTCGCGAACCCGCGTAACTGTCTCGCGCTCGCCGGCGCCCTGCGCGGGCCGGTGTTCAACCTCCCGGACACCGCCCTCGCGACCCTGTTCTTCAACGAGATCCGCCCGCTCGAACGCTGGCGCCGCCTGCTCGACGGCGGCGAGCCGCAGTGGGCGGCGGTGCTCGACGAAGAGGACTGGGCCGCGCTGCGCCGTGGGCACGCGCTGTGGAGCGAGCTCGCACAGCGCGCCGGCTCGGAGAACCCTGCGCACTGGCTGCGCCGCGCGCTCGAGGCCGGCGGGGCGTGGGCCGCGTACGCGACCGGCCGGCGCGGCCGCCAGCGCATCGCGAACCTCACCCGCCTGCTCGCGCTCGTCCAGGAAATCGGTAGCGAACAGGGGCCGTCCCTGCGCCGCCTCAAACGCCGTCTCGACGAGGAACAGGCCGATGACGAAGGCGTGGACGACCCGGAATCGCATGTCAACGCCGGCGAGGGCGTGCAGATCATGACGATCCACGCCGCGAAGGGGCTGGAGTTTCCGGCCGTCGTGCTCCCTTTGGCGGGAACCGTGCGCAAGAACAGGGGCGACGTGAAGACGGGCTCGCTGCTCGCTCCCGAGCACGGGCCGTTCGCCGCGCTCGTTGACCCCGCGCTGATCGAGACGGCCGTCGCGAGCGGGGAAGATGGGTCGGAATCGCTGTACACGTGGATGAAGGATCGGTTCTCACGCAGCGAGGAACACGCGGAACGCCTGCGCCTGCTCTACGTCGCCGCGACCCGCGCCCGCGACCGGCTCATCGTGCTCCCCCACATCCCCGAAAGCCAGTCCCGCCTCAACCTGGACAAGGACAGCGATGCGGACCTGTGGCTGCGCGCGGCGGGGGTGGGTTTCGGTGATGACGGCTCCCCGATCGCGCCGCACGACACCGGCGGGATGATCTACACTGAGCTGACGCCCGGCGAACTCGCCGATGCGAGAGAGGAGCTGCCCCGCTCAATCCAACTGCCTGAGCGCGTGGAAACGGACGCGGCCGCGGACCCGTCCGTGCAGCTCGTGTCATCCGTCCCTGAGCTGACGCTGCGGCTCCCGCTCGAGGCGTTCGCCGCGTACCTCGCGAATGAGACAGCCGACCGGCGGGACGCGCTGCTCGCGTTCGGGCGCACGGACGGTGCTCACCCGGCGCTCGGCGTTGCGATGCCGGAGTCGGCTTCCGAAACGGACGGCGAGCACGAGCCGATCGCGCGGTCGGACGGCGCAGTTTCGGCCGGTCCGCCGGACGTGCTCCGGCTGAGCGGCACGCTGTTCCACCGGGCCGTGCAGCGGTTCGGCCCGGGGGTCGGATGGGACGCGGTGGAACCGTGGGCGGACGGCGCCGTTCGCGAGCTCGCGGAGCGGTCCCTGCGTGAACCGATTCTCACCCGGTTGCGCGAGCTGATCGATGCCGGCGGCGCGCACGAGTGGGGCAACGCGGCAGGCGCCCGGCGCGAGTTGCCCGTGCTGCTCCCGCTCGGGCCGCTCCTGCTGCGCGGGCGGATCGACCTCGCGTGGCGGGAACACGCCGCGGCGGTCGCGCTCGATCTGAAAACGAACGACGTGGACCCGGCGGCGGTCGATGAACTCGCCCGCCGTCACGGCTACGACCACCAGGCGAAGCTGTACGCGCTCGCGCTCTCGGCATCGTGGGAGCTCGAACAACCGATCGGCCGCCTGCTCTTCTTCCCGTCCGGAGCCGTGCGCGAATTCGCCGTTGGCGGGGATGAGCGCCGCTGGTATCTTGCGAAGGCGGACGCGCTCTCCGGGTACGCCCGCGAGTTCCATGGAAGCGCAACTCCCGAGTATTGACGATGATCGGGATCCTCGGCGGCACATCGTTCCGCCACCTGGCCGCGCTGCGGAAAGGCAGCTCCGGCCGTGTCGTCACCCCGTACGGTTCCGTGGAGACGATCCGCCTGCAGGGATCGGTGGTGATACTCCGTCACGGTTCAAACGGGACGGTTCCCCCGCACCGGATCAATCATCACGCGCACGTGTGGGCGCTGCACTCTCTCGGGGTGCGGGGGATTGTCAGTTTCGGATCGACCGGCGGGCTCGGGCAATGGTGCCCGCCGGGCACGCAGGTGCTCGCGGACGACTTCTACGCGCCGTTCCGACCGGTAAGCTACTTCGACCATGACCTGCGAGTCACGATCCCCGACCTGCGCGGCCCGTGGCGCACTGAAGTGCTCGGCGCGCTCGACGACGCCGGCTGCAACGTGCTCGACGGCGGCGTGTACGTGGAAACCCTCGGCCCCCGGTTCGAAACGCGCGCGGAAATCCGGACGCTGGCGACATCCGCGGATGTGATCGGGATGACGTGCGCGTCCGAGGCGACGCTCGCGATGGAACTGGAGCTGCCCGCCGCGATCCTCGCCACGGTGGACAACTACGCGCACGGGATCGGCGGCAAGAAGATCACCGAGCACGCCCTCCGGCGCACGGTGAAGAAGAACTCGGAGAAGGTGGTGCGTGCGTTCGAGGCGGTGCGGAAGCTGGGATCCTGACTCGCCGGGGCGTGCCCCGCCCCGCGCACAACCCGCCGAACCGCGCGCTGTTACTGCTTCAACGGCTCGAGCCCGAACGCCTCGAGCAGCCTGATCGCCGCGCTCGTCGCCGGCAGCTTGCCTTCCACGACCTGCCGTTCGAGCTCGGGGAGCAGGCGCTGTACCTCCGGGTGGCGGTTGAACTCGCGCGCGAGAGTTTCACGGACGAGATCATGGATCCAGTCGCGCGCCTGGCTGCGGCGGCGCTGTGCGAACGATCCGCTCTTCTTCGTCGTCGCGACGAATCGCTCGACGACCGACCAGATTTCGCCGACGCCTTTCCCGGTGAGCGCGGAGGCCGTGTACGCGTGCGGCGTCCACCCGCCGGATGACGCCGCCAGGTAGCGGAGCGCACTCTCGTAATCGCGGCGCGCGCGCTCGGCCGCCCCCTCGTTGCCATCGTCCGCCTTGTTGATCAGGATCGCGTCCGCGAGCTCGACAACCCCCCGCTTCAGACCCTGCAACTCGTCGCCCGAGCCCGGAGTCAGCATCAGCAGGAAGAAATCGACGAGCGAACGGACCGCGATCTCGCTCTGTCCGACGCCGATCGTTTCCACGAGCACGACGTCATACCCGGCAGCTTCGAACAGGAGGATCGTCTCGCGGGTTTTGCGCGCGACGCCCCCGAGCGCGCCGCCGGACGGGGACGGGCGGACAAACGCGCGCTCGTGCCCGGCGAGCGTCTCCATCCGCGTCTTGTCGCCCATGATCGAGCCGCCGGTGAGCGAACTCGTCGGATCGACCGCGGTCACGGCGACCTTGTCTCCCCGCTCGACGAGCCGCCTGCCGAGCGCCTCGATCAGCGTGCTCTTGCCCGCGCCGGGCACGCCGGTGATCCCGACGCGCACCGAGCCGCCGGTGTGCGGGAGCAGCTCGCGAACGAGCTCACGCGCCTGCGCGAAGTGGTCGCGGGCGTTGGATTCGATCAACGTAATCGCGCGAGCGAGCAAGGTGCGGTCGCCGGAACGCACGCCCTCCACGTATTCCCGCGTGGACAGCGAAGTTCGTTTCGCGCGGCCGTGACCGCGCGCGCCGCCGGGCTCGTTCACGCCGGGCCGCACGCGCAGCGCGGACCGTTTTTCCGGGTTCGAGCGGTCGGACATGGCGGGAAGATAACGAGCGGCGCCCGCCCGCGCAGGGTGCGGAGCGTGCCCGCCGCGCCGGCTGTTGGTTCGCGGTTGCCGGGATCGTAGGTTCAGCGTCGATGGAGCGACGAACGACCGGAAGCGAGCTTCGATGCTGACCGCGACACTGCTGCTCATCGGTGGGCTCGTCCTGCTCGTGGCGGGCGGGGAGGGCACGGTGCGGGGCGGCACCTCGATCGCCGAACGGCTGCACATGCAGCCGTACGTGATCGGCGCGACCGTGGTCGCGTTCGGCACCTCCGCGCCGGAGCTCGCCGTGACCGTGACCGCGGCGTTCCGGGACGCGCCCGGGCTCGCGCTCGGGAACGTGGTCGGCAGCAACATCGCGAACCTCGGCCTCATCCTCGGCCTCTCCGCATTGATCACGCCGATCGTGATGCCGCGGAGCACGGTCGTCCGCGAGCTGCCGGTGATTCTCGGCGTGCTCGCGCTGCTGCTCGCGTTCTCGTACGACCGTTCGATCGAGCGCTGGGAAGGGATCGTGCTGCTCGTCGCGATGGCGGCGGTGATCGTGCACACGATCCGCACGCCGTTCGTGCCCGGCGTGCTCGAGGAGGGAGTGCAATACCGGTACCCGCTGCTCACCTCGATCATCCTGCTCGCCGGCGGTATCGCGGCGCTGTTTTTCGGCGGACGGTTCATCGTCAGCGGCGCGGTCACGATCGCAGAGGCGCTCGGCGTCGCGGAGTGGGTGATCGGCGTGGTCATCGTCGCCGCGGGCACGAGCATGCCCGAGGTCGCCGCCTCCGTGGTCGCGGCCTATCGCGGGCGCGGCGACATCGCGCTCGGAAACGTGATCGGGTCGAACACGTTCAACGTGCTCATGGTGCTCGGCGCGGGGGGGACGATCAAGCCGATCCACGTGCGCGCCGAGATCGGGTTCGACCTCGTGATCGTCTCCGCACTCACTCTCGTTCCGGGCATCACGCTGCTGCGCGTGTCGCGCGTGCCGCGCAGCGCGGGGTTTCTCCTGCTCGCAGGCTATCTCGCCTACCTCGCGGTGAAGCTGCTGACCGGGTAGCTGCGAGCTGCGAGCCGTGCGCTCAGGCCCGCGTCTTGCTCGCAGACGTGGTTGATCCGATGGTGAAT
Organism: Calditrichota bacterium; assembly: GCA_018263585.1. GTDB lineage: Bacteria > Electryoneota > Electryoneia > Electryoneales > Electryoneaceae > JAANWZ01. Next base: position 28,812 of record JAANWZ010000003.1, read on the forward strand.
ACACCGCGCTCACATCCCTGCGACATCGCTGCGCGCTGTCACAGGGGCACATATGGTGATTCTTGGAAAGAATGTCTTGTCCGCGTACCGGCCGTGCGGGCTTGCCCGCGCGGATGCATCCCGGTGAGTTTCTTGGATGCGACATTTCTTTCGAGAATCGGTATGAACGCCGGCGCTGCGCGCTCACATCCCTGCGACATCGCTGCGCGCTGTCACAGGGGCACATATGGTGATTCTTGGAAAGAATGTCTTGTCCGCGTACCGGCCGTGCGGGCTCACCGTTCAGCGAGACACAATGCCTGAGGCCGCAGCGGCGGATTGGCGTCGTCCGGAACCAGCCGTTAGATTCGAGGCAGGGCCCGGCGCGCACCGCCGCCGACCTGGCCGCACGACAGACAGGGCGGACGTATGACGTCGACGAAACCAATCACCCGCGCCGCCACGATCGTGCTCGCGGCGCTGCTCCCGGTGCTCTGGCTCGGATGTGAACAGGGGGATGACGGCCCGGCGGAACCTGTGGAAGATCCGGGAGAGGCGTTGATCGCGCAGGCGCTGGTCGTGGAAGGGGCGATGGCCGGCCTGCTCAACGAGGTGCGCAACCACCTGAACGGCGCGCAGGCGCAGCTCGACCCGTTCGATCCCACCGCGGAAAGTGTGCTCGAGGAACTCGTGCAGTTTTCCGACGGGCGCGTGTGGGCGTCCGGGCTCGCGGACACGGGCGGCTTCGTCGTCGCCGCGCACCCTGAGGAGCTCGACACGCTTGTCGGCAACGACTGGTCGGACCGCCGGGAGATCGACCGCTCGCTGAGCAAGGGAGGGCTCGCCGCGAGCGACGTGCTCGAGCTGAGCGACGTGCGCACGCTCATCTACGCGCGCGGCATCCCGGGCACATTCGGCCCGGAAGGGGTCGTGTTCGCAGCGATCCCGCTTGATACGCTGCTGGAACGGTCGCTGGACTTTGCCCAGTTCGAGCCGGACGGCGACACCGAGTTCTTCGTAATCGAAGACGACGGGCGCGTCGCGTACGACAGCGAAACGGAGTTCTTCGGCGAGAACCTGGGCGACACGCTCCAGTTCAGCGATCCTGTCGTGCAGATGGCAACCGCGATGATCAACCCGGCCGTCGGCGACGGCAGCGCGCGCCTCGACCTCACCGGCGCGCCGGGCGGAAACGGCGAGCGTCACGTCGGCTGGGTCCACCTCCCGCTGCTGAACGAGCGGTTCTGGGTGCTCGCGATGACGGAGCCGGTTGACGGGGCGGAGGGATGACGATGCGGGCTCAGCGCACGTCGATCGCGACCTTCGGCGTGTCGGGGAGGTAGTCCGCGGGCGCCCGCCACTGCTGCACGCCGTCGAGCACGAGCGTGTCGCGGAAGAAGCCGGTCATCGAGAAGTTCTCCTTGAACGCCGCCAGCCCCCATGTAACCCGGCCCTCCGCCTCGGTGCTGATCCCGAAATCGTACCAGTGGAAGCGCCGTTCGTGCGCGTGCAGAATGCTGTCATGCACGAGCAGTGGCGCCGGCCGCAGGTGCTGGGCCTCCTCACGGTGGGCGATGTAGAACTCGAGCATCACCCGTTCGTTGCAGATGAAGTTGAGGATGCAGGCGATCGCTTTCCCGTCGTAGTACGCCATCGACGCTTCGAGCTGCTTCGGAGCGAGTTTCGCGAGCCGCGCGAGCTCGTTGCGGGTGTGGGTCGGCGTCACGCCCAGCTTCTTTCGATTCACGTGCAGGATCTGATAGAACGTGTCGAGCGTGCGCGCGCGCAGCGGGAGGTCGTGACGGATCTCGACTCCCTCGCGGAACGCCTTGCGGATCGCGGTCCGCGTCTTGTTGTCGTACTTGCCGATCAACTGGCGTTCGGTCAGTGGCAGGTCGCGCAGATCGATCGCCTGGGTGTAGTCCTGCTTCAGGTACTGAAACCCCGCCCGGCGCATCGTGAACTCGACGATATCGGTCATCCGGCGATGGTAGAACACGGGCGGAGGTGTGCAGCGCAGGCGCTCGGCGCCCTCCTTTTTCGCCACCTCGATCAGGTCGTGAACGAGACGGTGCACGTGCACGAGGCTGACATCCTCGCGGATCAGCAGCCCGCCGAAACTCGCGCCGGGGTGGCTCGTCCACGCGCGGCGGCCGTCCTCGTCACGCAGCGCCCCGGGCCACACCGCGACGATGTGCCCCCTGCGGCGGAAGATCAGGTGCCGATGCTGGAACCGGTCCGCCGGATGGTAGTCGAAGAACCGTTGCTGGTGGAAAACCGTGCCCTGCAGCGCGCGCCGGGTAAACCGCTCCCACTCGCTGCGGTGTTCATCGCGATAGAACTCGACGTCGAAGTACATGGGCGCCGCGTCGTTTTTCAATACGGCCGCTTGTAGAACGGCGTCTCGACAACCCGCGCCGGTTTCCGTTTCCCGCGCACGTCGAGCTCGAATTTCGTGCCGACCGCGGTGAACTCCTTGTCGAGGTACGCGAGCCCGATCCCCTTGTCGAGGCTCGGCGACCACGCGCCGCTCGTCACCTTCCCGATCTTCGTGTCGCTCTGGTAGCACTGGTAGTTTTTGCGCGGGATCGCCTTGTCCTCGACCTCGAACCCGACGAGCTTGCGCGTGATCCCCTTCTCCTTCACCTGCATCACCGCGTCGCGCCCGATGAACTCGCCCTTGTTCACCTTCGTGATCCAGCCGAGCCCGGCCTCGAGCGGGTTCGTCGTCTCGTCGATGTCGTTCCCGTAGAGCGCGAACCTCATTTCGAGCCGGAGCGTGTCGCGCGCGCCGAGCCCGACCGGCTCGATCTCGAACTCCTTCCCGGCTTCGAGCACGGCGTCCCACACGTGTTCAGCGTCCTCGTTGTCCACGTACAACTCGAAGCCCGCCTCGCCGGTGTAGCCTGTCGCGCTGATGATCGCGCGGCGGCCGGCGATTTCGCCTTCGCGGAACCAGTAGAACTTGATCTCGTCCAGCTTCGTGTCGGTCAGCTTCTGCACGATTGCGGGCGCGTTCCGGCCCTGCACCGCGAGCAGCGTGATCCGGTTCGATGCGTTCTTCACCTCGACGCCGGACGGCGCGTGCTGCTTGATCCACGCGAAGTCCTTTTCACGGTTCGCGGCATTGACCACGAGCAGGAACCGGTCCGGGTAGCGATAGACGATCAGGTCATCGACAAACCCGCCGTTCTCGTGGAGCATCCCCGAATACTGCGCCTGGTTTGTCTGCAGCTTGGACGCGTTGTTCACCGTGATCCGGTTCACGAAATCGAGCGCGCCTTCACCCTTGATCCAGATCTCGCCCATGTGGGAGACGTCGAACACGCCGGCCGATTCGCGCACCTTCCGGTGCTCGGCGTTGATCGAATGGTACTGGATCGGCATCAGGTAGCCGGCGAACGGGACGATTTTCGCGCCGGCGGCCACGTGCCTCTCGTACAACGCTGTCTTCCTGCCCTCCATACGGGCCTCCCTTGTGGCGATGCTGAGCCGCGAGCTGTGAGCACTGAGCCATGGCAGAGAAACCACGGGTGCTCCGGTTGGTCCATCGCTCGCGCGACTGCCTGCGCACCCACCAGCTCCTTTGCCTTGCCGCGCGCAAAGCTCACCGCTCGCTGTTCCCGGCTCATCGCTCACAGCTCACCGCTGCAACAACCCCTTCACCTTCTCGACGATGTTGGCGGCGCGCAGGCCGTACATATCGAGCAGCGCGTCGGGGTCGCCGGAGCGACCGTAGGCGTCCATCACCGCGACGTAGTCCATCTTGACCGGTGCATGCTGCGCGACCAGCTGCGCGACCGCCGAGCCGAGTCCGCCGTAGAGCTGGTGCTCCTCGGCGGTCACGATCGCGCCGGTTTCACGCGCAGCCGCGACGATCGCGCGCTCATCCAGCGGCTTGATCGTGTGCATGTTGATCACACGCAATTCGATCCCGCGCTCCGCGAGCTGATCGTGCGCGAGCAGGGCTTCCGCGACCATCGCGCCGCACGCGATGCACGTCGCGTCGCCGCCCTCCGCGAGTATCGTCGCGCGGCCGGGAACATACGGGTCGTGTTCGCCCGTGACAACCGGCACCGGTTCCCGCCCGAACCGGATGTAGACCGGCCCGTCGATCTCGCAGGCCGCCGCGACCGCCTTGCGCGTTTCCCAGTAATCCGCCGGCGCGAGCAGGGTGAAGTTCGGCAGCGCGCGCATGCACGCGATGTCCTCCATCATCTGGTGCGTCGCGCCGTCCGGGCCGACGCTGAGCCCGGAATGCGCGCCGCCGATCTTCACGTTGCACGGCGTGTAACCGACCGTCACCCGCAGCATGTCGTACACGCGCCCGACGCCGAACGCACTGTACGTCACATAGTATGGCGCCTTCCCGAACAGGGAAAGACCCGCCGCGACGTTCACCATGTTCTGCTCGGCGATCCCCATCTGGTAGAACCGCTCCGGCCAGCGCTCGGCGAACCGGTCCACGCTCGTCGATTTCGTGTTGTCGCCGACGAGCACGACCACATTGTCTCGCGTTTCGCCGAGATCGACGAGCCCGTCTCCCCAGCCCTCGCGGGTCTTCCTGCGTGCAAACGTTCGCATCGGCTCCGATGTCTGTTGCGCGGATGGACACGTTCGGCGCACTGGCAGCCGCCCGCGGAAAGTGTACGAGCGGACGCCGTGCCATTGCCAGCCGTGCGGAGCCGCTACACTCCCCGCTGAGTTCCGCGTCTCGGGCCTCGGGGGAACGGAGCGGCGAGCCGAGCGTATGGCGGGAAGCGAGACGGTATTCAACCTGTTATATTGGCACGTCCGCGGAACTGACAAGGTGGGATCCATGCTGATGCACATGCTGTTCACTCTGGTGCTGCTGATGGGCGGCGGCGGAGGCGGAGAAGGCGAGCAGGGAAGCGGCGGCCTGATGTCGTTTCTCCCGTTCATCCTCATCTTCGTGATCATCTACTTCCTGATGATCCGGCCCCAGGCCAAGCGCCAGAAGGAACAACGGAAGATGATCCAGGAGTTGAAACAGGGGGATGAGATCGTCACGATCGGCGGTCTGCACGGCACGATCGCGGGCATCCGCGATCAGGACAACACGCTGATCGTGAAACTGAACGAAGGCAACAAGGTGATCGTCGACCGCAGCGCCGTCAACCGCAAGGTGCAGGCGGGGTGACGGGCGTGACGCGGCCGGAGGGTGCAGGGGATGGCCCGGCTTGACATACGCATTTACGGCGACCCCGTGCTCCGACGCGAGGCGGATGAAATCCACCAGTTCGGTCCGGAGTTGGAAGCGTTCGCCGCCGACATGCTCGAGACGATGCAGGCGAACGACGGGATCGGCCTCGCCGCGCCACAGGTCGGAGTGAGCAGACGGTTCGTCGTGATCGGAATGCCGGAGGAGGCCGAGGGCGGGGACGAGCCGAAGCTGCGCGTGCTCCTGATGGCGAACCCGGAGGTGATCGAGGAGAGCGCGGAGACCGACGTGCTCGAAGAAGGCTGCCTCTCGCTGCCCGAGATCACGGTGCACGTGGACCGGCCGGTTTCGGTCAAGCTCCGCTACCAGAACCTGCAGGGCGAGCAGGTCGTGATCGAGGCGGAGGGTGTGCTCGCGAAAGTGATCCAGCACGAGATCGACCACCTCGACGGCATCCTGATCACCGACTACCTACCCCCGTTGAAGAAGACGATGATGCAGGGCCGGCTGAAACGGCTCAGCGAGCAGCACAGGGAAGCCTCCAGAACCGGAACGGGGGGCTGATGCGTGCTGCATTCCTCGGCACAGACCGCTTCGCGATTTCCACCCTCGACCGGTTGATCGAGAGCCCGCGGCACGAGCTCGCGGGCGTGGTCACCGGTCCGGACAAACCAGCCGGCCGCGGGCGCAGGCTGACCCCGACGCCCGTGCGCGCCCATCTGCTCGCGCGCGGGATCGACCTGCCCGTGCTCACCCCGATGCGGTTGAAGGACCCTGCGTTTCACGAGCGGTTCCGCGCGCTGCGGGCGGATGTCGCGGTCGTCGTCGCGTTTCGCATTCTCCCGCCGGAGGTGTTCGACGCGCCCCGCTACGGCACACTCAACGTGCACCCGAGTTTGCTCCCGAGATTCCGCGGCCCCGCGCCGATCAACTGGACGTTGATCGAGGGCGAGACGGAGACCGGTGTGAGCGTGATCCGGATTACCAGCCGTGTCGATGCCGGCGGTGTGCTCATGCAGAAACGCGTGCCCGTCGATCCGCTCGAAACTGCCGGCGAACTCGCGGCCCGGCTCGCGCCGGTCGGGGCCGGGATGGTGCTCGATGTGCTCGACGCGCTCCCGCGCGGTGAGCGGCGCCCGATCCCGCAGGATGAATCCGCCGCGACGAAGGCGCCGAAGCTGGGTAAGCGGGACGGTCGCCTCGACTGGTCTCGTCCCGCGCGCGAAGTTCACAACCGGGCGCGAGGGGTGACCCCGTGGCCGGGCGCGTTGTCCACGATCCGCGGCAGGCAGGTGAAGCTGTTCAATACGCGTCCGCTCGCGGATCGCGAGGGCGCGCCCGGCGCCGTACTCGAGGCCGGAGGAAAAGCCGGCCGGCTCGTGATCGCGTGCGGCGAGGGGGCGCTGGAAGTGGGCGAAATCCAGCTCCAGGGGAAAAAGCGGATGTCCGTGTCCGATTTTCTCCGCGGATTCCCGATCGAGCCCGGGGCGTGTTTCGACGGGGGCGGAGATGGGTGAGCGGCCGAATCCGAGACGTGTCGCCGCCGACATCCTCGCCAGCTGGGAGACAGGCCGCGACAAGATCGATCAGGTCCGCGACGAGCTGCTCGCGGGCGACGGCTGGGACGACCGCGACCGCGCGCTCGTCACCGAAATCGTGTACGGCGTCGTCCGCCACCGCAACGCGCTCCGCGACGAGCTCGGAAACCGGGTACATGCGCCGCTGAAACGGCTCCAGGCCGGGCTGCTCCCGATCCTCGAGGTCGGGCTCTACCAGCTCCGCCACCTCGACCGCGTGCCCGCGCACGCCGCCGTCAACGAGGCGGTGAATCACGCGCGCGAACTCGCCGGCGACAAACCGGCCGGGCTCGTCAACGCCGTGCTGCGCGCGAGCGCGAAAACACCGGTCGAGCGGCCGGTGGACGCGTTCTCACACCCCGGAAACCCGCTCAACCGCTGGCGGGATCACTGGGCGGCGCAGTGGGGTGAAGAAAAATCGGACACGCTTGTCCGATTTTTCAGCCGTGTGCCCCCGACCGGCCTCCGGCGCAACCTGTTGAAAACCGAGTCGGACGAGCAGTGGCACGGGATCCTGCGTGAGGAGGCGGTCGAGTTCGAGGCAGTCGTCGGCTGGCCCGGGTATCTGTACGCGCGCGAAATCAGGCCGGACGACCTCCCCTCGTTCCGGCGCGGGCTGACCACGGTGCAGGACCCATCAACCTCGCTCGCGGTCACCGCGCTCGACCCGCGGCCGGGGGAAACGATCCTCGACCTCTGCTGCGCGCCCGGCGGCAAGACGGCGCTGATCTGGGAGCGGATGGGCGGGCGCGGCGAGCTCGTCGCCGTGGACAAGAGCCTGAAACGCAACCAGCTCACCCGGCGCACGCTGCAACGCCTCGGTCACACCGGTGTTCGCGTACTCACCGAGGACCTGCTTCAATTCCAGGGCGGGCCGTTCGACCGCGTGCTGATCGATGTGCCGTGCAGCGGGACCGGCGTCGCCCACCGCCGCGCCGACCTGCTCATCCGCCGCGCGCCACTGCAGATCGACCAGCTCGCGAAGGTACAGCGTCACTTGCTCAACGCGGCCGCGGAGCTTGTCAAGCCCGGCGGCGTGCTCGTGTACAGCACGTGCAGCCTCGAGCCCGCGGAAAACGAGACACGCGTGTCCGAATTTGACAAGCGGCACGGGGACCGGTTCGCCCGCGATCCGCTCTCCGGCACGGCGCCGGAGGCGCTCCGGCTCGGTGACGGCATCGCCGGGACGTGGCCGCCGCGGGACGGGGTGGACGGCGCGTTCGTCGCCCGCTGGAGGCGGTTCGAATGAGATCGCGAATGCTCGCAAGGCGGTTGCTGCCGCGCGTGGCGGCGGTGATCGGGATCTGGGTCCTGGTCGTGCTCGTGATCAACTACGTCGTGATGCCGCTGTACACGCGCCGCGGCAGCGAAATCAACGTGCCGGATCTGCGCGGGCGGCCGGTGACACAGGCACGCAACCTCGCGGGGGTGCAGGACTTTCGCATCTCGATCGAGGACGAGCGGTTTGTCGCCGACACGCCGCAGGGTGTGATCCTCGAGCAGTTTCCCATGCCCGGGAACGAGACGAAACCGGGCCGGCGGATCCATGTGATCGTCTCATCAGGCGTGCCGACTGTCGAGGTCCCGCACGTCGTCAGCAGCAACCGCGACGACGCGCTGTTCAGAATCGAGTCGGCCGGACTCGTCGTGGACACGATCCGCTACCGGTTCAGCGATACCCGGTTCGAGGGCCTCGTGATCGACCAGCGACCCGACTCCGGCGAGGTTGTCGAACGGCGCTCCGGGATGGAGCTCACGATCAGCCTCGGGCGCCGGCCGCGCGAGTATCGTGTGCCGCAGGTGCTTGACCTGCCCTACGAACAGGCACGCTACCTGATTCTCAAGGCCGGGTTGCAGGTGGGAGACGTTCGTGAAGACCATTTCGTCGGCCGCCGGCCGGGGGCGGTGATGGTGCAGAGTCCGCCGCCGCGCACCGCCGCCGAACCGGGCGACAGGGTCGATCTCGTGATCAACCGCAGGCCCGCACCGGAACACGACAGTGGTTCGCAGGATCAGGCGGGCGGAGATTGACGGCCGCACTCTGTCTCGTGTCAGCGCTTGCTCGTCAAGCGCGGCCGGTCCCCCGCAGGCGGAGCTGCCGGGCTACAGTTCAACTTCTGACATCCGACATTCTTGTCAAGTCCTGATCAGAAGTTGACATTTGTTTCGGTTGTCTTTTTCTTATCGGCTGACTTCTGACATCTGATATCTGACTTCTGATATCTGACTTCTGATATCTGACATGATCGCGATGAAACCCTTTTCCCCCAACGAAATCCGCATCCTCCCTTCCCTGCTCGCGGTGGACTTCGCGCGGCTCGGGGAGGAAGCGAGACGCGCGCTCGATGCGGGCGCGGACGGTTTGCACGCGGACGTGATGGACGGCCGGTTCGTGCCCCCGATCACGTTCGGCGCGGATGTTGTCGGCGCGGTCGTGCGGGAAACCGGCGCGTGGATCGACGCGCACCTGATGGTCGAGCAGCCGGAGCGTCAGATCGACGCGTTCGCGGCGGCCGGAGCGAAGGCGATCACCGTGCACGCGGAGGCGACCGCTCACCTGCACCGCCTGCTCGCGCAGATCCGTGACGCCGGCTGCGAGGCGGGGGTCGCGCTCAACCCGGCGACGCCGGTCACCGAAGCGGTGCGCTACGTGCTCCCGCTCGTCGATCGCGTGCTGATCATGACCGTCAACCCCGGCTGGGGCGGGCAGACGTTCATCCCGGAGGGGCTCGACAAGGTGCACAAGGTCGCGCGGATCCTGCGCGCGGCGGATTCACGGGCGCGGCTGCAGGTGGACGGGGGAGTAACCGCAGAGAACGCGGGCGATCTCGTCCGCCACGGCGCCGACGAGCTCGTCGCCGGCTCCGCGGTCTACCGCGGCGATGTCGCGGGCAACCTCGCCGCGATCCGGGACGCCGTGAACCGCGCGCGTTCGGTGTAGCCCGCACAGCCGCGAATAAAGGACACGCGTGTCCGATTTTCCGTCAGTACTCGTATCCGAACAGCTCGATGTCCCGCCTGTACCGGTCGCGGATAAGCTCGCTGGTTTCCGCGGAGTAGATTTCGCGGTAGCGGGCGGACGGACCATCTCCACCGAGCTTGCCCCCTCTCGCCGCGGACGGGTTCTTCTCCGGAAGCTCCAGCTCCGGCAGGTCGAGCAGACGGCAGAGTTCACGGAAGTCGCGCGTAATCGTTTCCAGCTTCCCGAGCCAGTCGGCGAGCAGGTTGCCGTGATCGTCCGTGATGAACCGGTGCTGGCTCATCCAGTGACGGTTTGCGCCGGTGTCACGGCCGGACGGCGACTCTGAAAGGAAGCGCGCGAACTCGTCGAACGGCATCCCCGGACGCAGCCCGGGAGCCTTGTTCACAACCCCTTTGATCTCCGCCGGGCCGGGGTTTTCGATCTTGCTCCGGTAGCAGGAGACAACCCGCGCCCACGGATTGCGGACGAACGCGAAGCAGACGTAGTCACGCAGCCCGGTGACCGTTTTCAATTCAGCGATCGGCCGGGTCGTCTCCTCGGCACGGAACTCGAGCGGCGGGTCTGTGATCAGCAGCGAGCGGAAGCTGCGCGTGGCGACCTTCGGAATCCCCGCCCAGATGAACCGGTAGGCGTGGGAGATGATGTTCGTGCACTTGTTGTCCGGGCGCATGACGACGCCGGGTTTCCAGCGTGCGGCCCACCGCCGCAACGCGTCCGCGTTGAACACGCCGCCGTCCGGCTCGATTGTCCGCGCCGCGGCGGCCAGTTGTTCGGCGCGGCCGTTCTCTTTGCACGAGACCGCGGCGCGTTCGAACGCACGCCACACCGCCGCCGGTTCGGCGAGCAGGACGGGCAGCTCGTGCACAGCGAGTGCGAGCGCGAGCTGGACGTTCGCCTCCCCGGTCGCTTCGATGAGCACGTGTTCGGGCGCTTCGACCGCCAGATGTGCGGCGATTCGGTGAACTGACCGCGGTTCGGTTGCCGGCGCCCGCAGGCGGGTATCGCCCGGACTGATTGCGAGCTCGATGCTTCCGTTCGTCGCGTGCGCGCCCGCGACAGGTCCGTGATTCGCCATCATCACTCCGCGCGTGTTCCGCCGGCGGACACGCCCGGTCCGGTTGCCGCCGCACGCCGGCCGTTGCCCGCGACCTGCACCGGCGGCTTCTTCATCGGCAGCCCGCGACGGATCGGGCGCGGGTTACGCTCGAGATACGACGCCGCCCAGCGGATTTCATCCGGCGCATACAGCTTCGGGGTCGCCGCGATCAGCATCGCCGCCGCCCACGGGAACCTGTCGGCGGGCCCGTGCCGCTCGCGCACGTCCGGCGGATCCGGGTGGCGGCGCAGGTAATCCTCGGCCCACGCGAGTTCCTCGTCCTCGTACAGGTCCGGGTAGCGGCGAAACAGGTTCGCGACCACCCACTCGTGCATCCGTTCCGCTGCCTTGCCCATCCCCTCGTTCGCCGACGCGCGGTACATGTAAACCGGCTCCGGGAGTTGGACAAACCGCGCGCCCGCGTTCGCGCAGCCGATCCAGAACGCCCAGTCCTCGTAGCCCGGCACACGCTCCGGGTAGCCGCCGACAGCGTCCGCAAGCGAGCGGCTGAGCAGAGACGTGTTCGGGAGCTTGTTCTTGCGCAGCAGCGCGTTTGGGTGGAACAACGTGTTTTTCCATAACTTACGGTGTGCGCCGAAGCACTGGATGAACCCGTACGCGACGACCCGCTCCGCGGCGAACGGTTCAGCGGCTGCGAGCAGCCGGACCAGCGTGTCCGGCAGCAGGCAGTCGTCGGCGTCGAGCGGGAGCAGATACTCGCCACGCGCGTAGATGAGCCCGCTGTTGCGCGCGATCGCCGGCTCGCCGGAATTGGCGCGTTCGATCAGCTTGATCGCGCGCCCGGGGTTCTCGCGGATCAGTGTTTCCGCGACGAGCGCGGAGGCAACGCCGGCCCCGCTCCGGGCAAATCCTGCCGCTTCGGGCAAGAGGGGCGGGATATCTTCGGTTTCAGACGTGGCAGGCGTGTCATCCTGAACAAGCCGGCCGGGCTGTTTTCTGTTTCAGGCCGGCGACGTGAAGGATCTCGAGCACAGGAGGTAGAGTGAGTACAAGACCGTCTGACCTCGAGATCCTTCACCCCCCACAAACTGACGTGCGGGGGTTCAGGATGACACATTTGCGCCGCGCTTGTTCAGGATGACGCATTTACCCAACCTGAAACTGTTCGCGGGGACGCTTGCTGGCAAGCGTCCGCTCATCAGCAACCGCGCGGGCGAGCCCGCACGGCCGGTACGCGACGCGCAAGCAATGCCCGCGCGGACGGTGCAGCCGTCAACGCGGTTGAACGTACGGTTCGTGCCGGCGGCGCCGGTTTCGTTCCGCGCTTGACAAGCAAGCGCGGGCACGAGTGGGATTGGAACAGGCCCGCGGTTGCTTGCAACCGCGGCTTATCCACCTGCTGCCAGACACATCCATCGGTGTATGAAACCCGGGGCAAGCCCCATAAGCGCTAAGATAAGCTTGGCGCCGCAGACTCGAATAGACTGAGCTGTATGGTGCGCTCGCGCGGGGGTTCGCGCAACTGCCACGAGATCTGATCCCAGTTCGACAGACAGTGGCG
>JAANWZ010000030.1 GCA_018263585.1 Calditrichota bacterium
ACAAACAGACGTGCGGGGTTCAGGATGACACGGAGGGCGCGCCGAGACTGACCGCCGCTGCGCGTTCAGGCTGACACTCGGCGCGGCCGGCGCCGCCGCGTCCGTCACCTCCCGGTACTCCCGAACCCGCCCGCGCCGCGGCGGCTCTCGGGGAGGCGGTCGAGCAGCTTCCAGTCGACGCGCACGACCGGCGCGACGACGAGCTGCGCGATCCGGTCGCCGCGGCGGACCGCGAACGGCTCCGTGCCGAGGTTGGTGAGCAGCACTTTCACTTCGCCGCGATAGTCGCTGTCGATCGTGCCGGGAGCGTTCGGCATCGTGATCGAGTGTCGCATCGCGAGCCCGGAGCGCGGTCGCACCTGCGCCTCGTACCCGTCCGGCACCGCGATCGCGAACCCGGTCGGGACGTTGACGGTCTCACGCGGTTCGATCACGAGCTCGCGCTCGACGGCGGCGTGCACATCGAGCCCCGCCGAGCCCGGGCTCATCGCGGCCGGCAGCGGCACATCCGCCGTCGCCTCCTCATCGAGACGCATGATCGGAATCGTGAGCTCGCGCTTCGTCATTCCCGTCTCCTGAGCAAAAAACCCGGGCGGTCCCGGCGGACTCTCGCGATCGCGAAACTCAGCCGTCCCACGTCTCCATGAATTCCCCGATCTGGTCGTACGCCTTCTCGAGCACGTGCTCCGGCGGGAGGAACACGATCCGGAAGTGCTTTGTCCCGGGCACCTGGCCGAACCCGCTCCCGGGGACGACGACGACGCCGGTCGCGCGGATCAGCTCCTTCACCCAGCGCTCGTCGTCGCCCTCGATCTCGAGCCGGGGGAACGCGTAGAACGCGCCTCCCGGTTTCACGCAGGAGATCCCCGCGATCTCGTTCATCCGGCGGAAGGTGAGGTCACGGCGGCGGTGCAGCTTCTCGAGCATCTCCGGCAGGTGGGAATCGTCGCCGTCGAGCGCCGCCGGGATCGCGTACTGGAGCGGGTGATTCGCGCAGAGCCGCGCGCGCAGAATCCTGTTGATCGCTTCCACGAACGGCCGCAGCGGTTCGTCCGGGCCGGTCACGATCCCCCAGCCGATCCGCCACCCGGGGCCGGCGTAGTTCTTCGCGAGCCCGTTGAACGTGATCACCGGCACGTCCGGGTCGAGCGACGCGATCGAGACGTGCTCGCCGCCGTCGAACAGCAACTTGTCGTAGATCTCGTCGGAGAGGATGACGAGGTCGTGCTCTTTCGCGATCCGTACGAGCTCGCGCAGCAGGTCACTGTCACAGTTCGAACCGGTCGGGTTGTTCGGGTTGATCAGCACGAGCGCGCGTGTGTTCTCGTTGATCTTCGCGCGGATGTCGTCCGGGTCCGGCTGCCAGCCGTTGCGCTCGTCGAGGAAGTACGGGTTCTCGACCGCCTCCAGCTTCGCGATCACGGCGGTGTAGAGCGGGTAGCCGGGCGAGGGGGTGAGCACGTTCTCGCCGCGGTTGACGAGACTGGTGAGCACGATCTCGATCGCCTCCGAACCGCCGGTCGTGATGAAGATGTCGCGGATGTTGCGCAGCCCTTTCTTCTCCGCGTAGCGTTCGACGCTCTCGAGCGCTGGTGAGACGCCCGAGGACGGCGAGTAGCCGCATTTGTTCTCGAGCATCGCCCGGTGCGCGGCGTCGATCAGCGGCCGTGGTGTTTCGAAATCGAACTGGTTCGGGTCGCCGATGTTCAGGTACAGCATCTGCTTGCCGGTCCGGCGCGTCTCTTCGGCGACGACGACGATGTCGCGCACCGCGTAGCGAATGTGCTCGGTGCGCGCGGCGGGCTCGATCAGTTTCGTTTCCAGCATCACACGTCCCCCGGGGTTCTGGCCTGAATGTGAAGATAAGCGCATGCGGCCGGCACGTTCAATCGCACACGCTCCCCGGGCGCGGGACAATGGGCGGCTCGCACGCCGGGCCGCACAGCGTCGCTAACCACCCTCGCGTGTCGCGACGCGGCCGAACAGGAGCTGCGCGAGCTTGTACGTCTCCGCGTCCACTTCGTTGTGGTTTCGTTCGAGAAACGAGATCAGGCGATCCTCGGCGAGCTCGACCTCCATCTCCTCGAGCACCATTTCGAGCAGCGCGAGACGTTTGAGGAAGGACTCGATCGCAGCGGCGACGGCGTCCGGGTGGCCGGTGCGGACCAGACGCGAGAGCGCGGTGCGCGTGCGCGAGATCCCATACGGATCGTGTTCGGAACCGATCCGGTCGGAGAGTGGATCGTTCATCTCAGATGTCAGATGTCAGATGTCAGATGTCAGATGTCAGATGTCAGATGTCAGACGTCAGATGTCAGATGTCAGACGTCAGATGTCAGATGTCAGATGTCAGATGTCAGATGTCAGATGTCAGATACCGGATGTAGCTCCGCAGCTCCGCCTGCGGGGGATCAGCGCGGTTGCGAGCACCCCCCTGGAACGTGCCCCTGTGACAGCGCGCAGCGATGTCGCAGGGATGTGAAAACGGGAAATCTACTGGTCGATCAGCCGCGGTGACGGCCTTCGGCGCGTCCCCGCGGGCATGCCACGCAACAGCGAGAAGGGAATCAACCGCGCGGGCAGGGCCGCACGGGCGACACTCTCACCCTGTCACAAACCCGCCGTCCCTCGGCAGGATCCGTGTCATCCGCTGTCACACTCCCGGACCCCGGCTCACCCGATCCCGAGCGCGTCCTTCGCGAAGTCGCTCATCATGTTCATATTCCACGGCGGCTCGAAGGTGACCTCGACGAGCACGTCTTTCACTCCTTCCACTCCGAGCACGGTCTGTTCGACATCTTTCGCGAGCTGCGGCCCGATCGGACAGCCCATCGTGGTCAGCGTCATGATCAGGTGTACTTCGTCGTTCTCGTCGATCTTGATGTCGTAGATGAGGCCGAGATCGACGATGTTGATGTTCAATTCCGGGTCGATCACGGACGCCAGCGCGTCATAGATCTTATCCGGGGTCAATCCGTTGCTGCCAGGCATGATCCTATGTCCTTCCGTTACACGTTGACGTTCTGGTCGATCCCTTTCCACACGCGGTCGGCGATCGTGCGGAACACGTCGCCGAGCGGACCTTCCTGCGCGGCGGCGGGCTTGCCGGCGTCGGAGCCCTCGCGGATCTCCGGCTGCAGCGGGATTTCGCCGAGAAACGGCACCCGTTGCTTGAGCGCCTCGCGGCGCGCGCCGCCGCTGGTGAAAATCTCGTACCGCTTCCCCGTGTCGGGAGCGAGAAAGTACGACATGTTCTCCACGAGTCCGAGCACGGGCACCTCGACCTTCTGGAACATCGCGATCCCTTTGCGCGCGTCGATCATCGCGAGCTCTTGCGGAGTGGTCACGATGATCGCGCCGGAGAGTCTCACCTTCTGCGCGACGGTGAGTTGAATGTCGCCGGTGCCCGGGGGCATGTCGAGCACGAGCACGTCGAGTTCGCCCCAGACGACATCCCGCATCAACTGTTCGACCGCGCTCGAAACCATCGGCCCGCGCCACACGAGCGGCGTGTCCCCATCGACGAGCACCCCCATCGACATCGTCTTCACGCCGTACGCCTGCATCGGCATCAGCTTGTTCATCCCCTCGGCGGGCTGCGGGTCGTCGCGCAGCCCGAGCAGCATCTGCACCGACGGGCCGTAGATGTCCGCGTCCATCAGCCCGACCGTGAGCCCGAGCTTCGCGAGCGCGATCGCGAGGTTGGCGGCGACGGTCGATTTGCCGACGCCTCCCTTGCCGGAGGCGACCGCGATCACGTGCTTCACCGTCGGGAGCAGATCCTCCACCTGTGGCTGGCCCTGTGCGCCGGCGCCTGCGGCCTGCGCCTGCGGGTCCAGGTGATGCACATTCACATCGACCGCATCGACACCCGCCAGCTGCAGCACGCGCCCGACCTCGTCCGACACCTGCTTCGAAATGTCCTCGTCCTTCGTGGAAAACTCGAGGTCGATCGTGACCTGCGGGCCCTCCGCGTCGATGCTGCGCACGATGCCGAAGCTGACGATATCCCGGCTGAACCCCGGGTAGTTCACCTGCTTCAGCATCTGCTCGATCTCGCGGGCGTTGTATTGCTTCGCGGCCATTGTCGCTCCCGTCGATCCGTGCCGACGAACCCGGTTCCGGTCCGTGTCGCTCGGGGGATTGGTAAGGTATTGGTCCGCTTCCGCCCGGGAAAAGACGGGTCTCCCGGGGCACAGTCCGCCGCGAGCCGACTCGCCGGGCTCCCGGCGGTTCACTCCGGCCGCTCACGCTCGCTACTTTGCTGCATCCGGTTATGCCGTTGGTTCAGCCACGTACACGAGCCGGAGCTCTGATCGCATGCGCGCGGTCGAGGCGTCATTCTGAACCCGCCTTCACACGTCTGTGTGCGTGAAGGCGGGTGAAGAAGGTCCAGCTTATCCAAGGGTTATTCCTCGAGCTTCCGGGTGTCCCGCACCCCTGGTCGAATCCGGACCTTCTTCCCTTCACCCGACAACCGGACGTCGCGCTTCGGTCAGAATGACACAGTTGCCAGCTCCGATATTGCCCCGGCTGAGCCGAATGGATAACCTGTTCGCCGGAACTGATCGCGGCTGATCACGGTGACGACGATGACCGCTGACAACGGCACACCCGCCTCCGCCGAGTCGGAACCGTTTGACATCTCCGAGCTCGCGCGTGAGACAATCGCCGCCCTGCAGGAGGATGCGCGGGCGGCGGGTGTCGAGCTCGTGCTCGAAGTGTCGGACTCGCTGCCGCCGCGTGTGATGCTCGACCCGGCGCTCACGCGCAGGATCATTGCAGCGCTCGTTTCGCACGCAATCCGGGCCTCCGTCGGGGAGCGGACGACGGTTCACGTTCAGCTCTGCGACGACGGCAACCTGCTTTGCGTGGACGTCGAGGAGCGCGGCCGGGAAATGGGCGGCGACGACCCGGAATCCGTGTTCGCGCAGCCGGCGGCGACCCCGGGTGAACGTGCCCCGGGCGGCGGGCCGACCCCAACGGACGCGCGCGCGCTCGCATGGACGATGAACGGCGAGATCCTCGTCGAACGCAACCCCGGCCGCGGGCTCACGTTTCACGTCACCCTGCCGACAATCCACCTGCCCGAGGAGAAACGGACCAGCCACGGGGCGGTGAATCAGGCTTCGGGTGAGCCGGTGCTCGCGGGGCTGCGTGTGCTCGCGGTGGACGATCACGAGGCGAACCGGCTGTTGCTGCGGCATGTGCTCGCACGCGCCGGCGCGTCAGTCGAGCGGGATCTCGACGGCGGCCGGGCCGCCCGTGAGCTGGAACCGGCGCTCGGTTCGCTGCTCGCACAGATCCGCGGTTACCTGGAGCAAGCCGGACAGGCGGGCGCCGGACCGGGGGGTGGTCGATGAACCACTCCCGCTCCGCCCGCGCACAGAGCTCGCTCGCGGTCGTACTCGCGGTGATCGTCGTCGCCGCCGCGGTCGCCGTCGCCGCGATCATGTTCGCCCCGTCCGACCGGGATGCGGTCGTCGCCGCACTCACGGAGAAAGGCCGCGGGATCATCGAGGCCGCGCAAACGTACCCAGATCGGTTCCGCACCGCGGAAACCGATACGACCGGCCCGTTCACCGGCCTCCGCTTCGACCGGATCGGCTACTTCGACCGGCTCTCCGTGGACGCGCGCACACTGCTCAGCGACACCGGCCGGTTCACGCTGTTCGTGTCCGGAGATGGGTCTTCGTTCACACTCGATGCGGTCGGCGCGGACGGGATCCGCGTGCGCTGGGAAGGAGTCACCGCCGACTCGATCCCGCCGCCGGAAATGTAGATCGGCGAAGACTGACGTGCGGGGGGTTCAGGATGACACTGAGCGTCGCGCGCGTTTCAGTACCGGCCGTGCGGGCTTGCCCGCGCGGGTGATCCAGCGGTGATGAACACGACCGCCTCGAAGCCGCGGTTGCGAGCAACCGCGGGCCTGTAGGAGTGTCATCCTGAACAAGCCGGCCGGGCCGTTTTCTGTTTCAGGCCGGCGACGTGAAAGATCTACCCGGTACACCACCCGCAGCTTGTTGCGCATCACACACTTGGTGGTTCTTGCCGGTAGATCCTTCACCCCCCGCATAAACAGACATGCGGGGAGTTCAGGATGACACGGGGGCCGCATAAACAGACATGCGGGGGGTTCAGGATGACACGGGGGCCGCATAAACAGAACTGCGGGGGGTTCAATACGAGCGGCCTGGTTGGTGCGCTTCGGCCCTTATCCCTTGTCGTACAGGGTGACAAGGTCCACGCCCCGCCCGCGCAGGTACGAGAGCTGCTCCACGATCTCCTCCTGGAACGCGTAGCTGGACACGATCACCGCGTCCCCGTGAAACTCCCGCAGCGCCTCCGGCGGCTCGATCACATGCCCGAGCAGCCGCCCGCCCTGCTTGCCGGGGTCGGCGTCGTACACGCCCGTGATCGCGAGCCGGTCGAGCACGTGCTCGAGCACGTGGAACAGGTGCACTGACCCGTAACGGCCGCGGGATTCCGGCGTCGCCTCTACGTG
Source organism: Calditrichota bacterium (assembly GCA_018263585.1). Lineage (GTDB taxonomy): Bacteria > Electryoneota > Electryoneia > Electryoneales > Electryoneaceae > JAANWZ01. The sequence continues at coordinate 6,506 of JAANWZ010000030.1, forward strand.
GAGGCGGTGACTGCGAGCCCGTGCTCGCGCCGTGCGCTGTCGGCCATTTCGCGCGACGGCTCCACGCCCGCCACCTCGACCCCTTCATCACGCAGCGCAACGAGATAGGCGCCGTACGCGCTCCCGATCTCGAGCTCCGGGCTGATCGCGGACATGTCCACGTGCTGTTTCAACAACCTGACACGGCCGGCGGCGAGCGAACGCGCCATCTGTTCGCTGTCACGGTAGTTCGTGACATATTCGCTCTCGTAGAAGCGCGCCATCGCCTCGAGTGTCATCACCGGGTTTTGGTAGATCAGGCCGCAGTTCGCGCAGAGCACGTTGTGCCCGACACGCCCGACCGGTTCGCCGATCTCGAGCGCGGCGAATTCATCTCCTCCGCAGAGCGGGCAGGCGCGGCGGATGAAGTCGCTGTCGTCCGCGAGCTGATCGTACCAGGCAAGTACGCGTGCTGTATTCCGCATGATTTGCCTCCTGTCCAACGCGGTTCCCGTGTCATCTTGAACCCGAAGCGCCGTTTGTATAGCGCGGCTCCCGTGTCATCATGAACCCCCCCGCACGTCTGTACGTGCGCCCCCTCGTGTCATCCTGAACCCCCCGCACGTCTGTACGTGCGCCCCCTCGTGTCATCCTGAACCCCCCGCACGTCAGTGTGTGCGGGGGTGAAGGATCTACCAGCAAGTACCGCACAGCGTGCGTGTCGAGTGACCGGCGCATGGTGTACCACGTAGATCCTTCACGGCGCGCGGCAAACAGACGCCGCGCTTGTTCAGGATGACACCGGGGCGCGCGGCGAACAGACGCCGCGTTTGTTCAGGATGACACCGGGGCGCGCGGCAAACAGACGCCGCGTTTGTTCAGGCTGAGGGACGGTGCATGAAACCCGAGGCAAGCCCCGGGCCACCCGCCGCAGTCCGCAGTCCGTAGCCCGCAGCCCCATCCCCCTCGCGCCCGCACTTGCTTGCAGGTGCGGCCGCAAAGAAAGGTCGGGTCTGTTCAGTTGTCCGCGAGCATTCCGCGCTCGATGAGCACGTCCGCCGGGATGTCGGTCGCGGCGGTGCGGCCGGCGACGCTGTCGATCCCGCGCGCCGGAATCCCGGTGCCCGGGTTCTTGACAGCGAGCATCTCGCGGCGGATCGTCTCGCCTTTCGCGATCGGCCGCGCGCTGACCACGCTCGCGTGATACTTGCGCCGCGTCACCCATTCCTCGTCCATCACCGTCTTTGCGCCGTCGCCCATCGACGCCTCCGCCTCGCGCACCTGCTGCACGAACTCGGCGAGCGCGGGCATGTCGAGCGCGAACCTGTGGTCGAAGCCCTCGGCGTTGCGGTCGAACGTGACATGCCGTTCGAGGGTGACCGCGCCGGCGGGAACCGCGAGCAGCGAAGACGTGTTAGCGAACTCATGGCAGGAATACCCGACCGGCACACGGTAGCGCTCCTCGAGCCGCCGGATCAGGCGCAGGTTCGCGCGCGACGCCTCGTGCGGGTAGATCGAGACGCAGTGATAGAGGCCGAACGGCAGCCCCGCTTCCCGGAAGACCGCCGCCGGATCCGCGACGAACTGCTCGAATCGCACGAGATGGTATCGCTCCCGGTGCTCGAGGTAGCTGCGCGCGTGCTCCGCCCAGCGCTTGATGTAGGTCGCGAGCACGTCGGCGTCGGCGTACACCTTCTCCACCGTGTCGAGCCGGTAGTTCCGGATCACGCGGTGCACTTCCGGCCGCGCCGTGTGATGAGCCAGCGAGTTGACCGCGTCACGGCCGTCGCGGAGCAGGTAGAATGCGTGCGTCACCGGGCGCAGGAACCGGTGTTCGATGATCCCGGCCGGGTCGTGCGTCCACAGATGAGAGGAGTTCGCGACAACCAGCTCCGGGTCCGGGTGCAGCGTACGGCAGTCCGGGTGCGGGAAATAAAGGACAAGCGTGTCGTCCTTTATGCTGAACGTGTCGATCGTGCTGATCTCCGGGTGCAGCTTGAACCCGCCGGCGACGCCGTCGATCAGCTCCGCGAGCCCGGACGCGCGCTTGTATGACCAATCGGCCCCGTTCTCCGCGAGCGCGAGCCGGATCACGGTCGCGAACAGGCAGGCGATGTCCGGGTAGTCCGGCGTCATCCGCGCCATGCTCACGACACGGAACCCGTGCGACTTGAGCAGCGCGCGCAGCGTCCTCCGCGTGAAGTAAAGCGTGTGCTCCACGGTGAAGAAGCGGCTGATCGCGACGATCGGTTCGGCGGTGTCGGGAACGTTGACCATCGCGTACCCGCCCGGCCGGAGCACACGCCGCACTTCGCGGAGAAACGAGTTCGGGTCGAGCAGGTGCTCGAGCAGCCCGAACCCGGAGAGGAAATCGACACTTCCCGCCGGGACCGCGGCCTGTTCGAGCGTGGTCTCGCTGACTCCCGCCCGGAAGTTGTCGCGCGCGTACGCCGCGCGCTCCTTGTTCAACTCGACGCCGGTACGCTGCCAGCGATCGTCGAGCGTGCCGAGGAACGCGCCGAACCCGCAACCGACATCGAGCGCGACCGGTTGTTCCCGCTCGTCGGCGATCCGGTCGAGCAGGCCGTCGAGGAACGCGTAGCGGGCGCGGATCAACGACTGCTGCCGGCTGCTCGCGCCACTCTCCTGATACACGCTCGTCTTGCGGTAGTAACGGACGAGTTCCGGCTCCGCGAGCGGGTCGAGCTGGTAGCCGAGCAGAGTTGACACCGCGTTCGTGATCTCCCGCTGCGACACCTCGTCATGGCGGCCGAGGCTGAGCCACGGGCCGTTGTCCGCGAGCGCGGCGGCGGTCTCCGCCGTGCCGTCGTCGAGCGCGAGCAACACCGCCGGCACCGCGAGCGCGGCGAGCTCGTACGCCGTCACGCCGTACGCGACGATCGCGACCCGCGCGCGCCGCGAGGGGTCATCGAGCGCGACAATCAGCGCGCCGGCCTTCCGCAGTTCGCGCACCTGTTCCAGCGACAATCCGTCGCGCACGTCGAGCACGAGTGCGCCCGCGCCGGTCCGTGCGAGCAGCGACCCGAGCCGGCGCCCGTCGCAGCAACCGGTCTCGCTCGCACGGGATCGATGCACCGCGAACCCGCGCGCCCATCTCACCGGCGAGCTCCGCGAGCACATCGTCGCGCGGATGATCGCTGGTCGCGAGCACGATTTCGTTCGCGTGACGGATTAGCCGCGCGCGTTCGATAATGTGCGCGAGCACCGGCTTGCCGGCGACCGGCTCGATCATCTTTCCCGGCCGGCGGGACGAGCCCATCCGCGCCTGGATCACCGCGGCGACATTGGTTTCAACCGGTTTCGACATCGTTCCCGGTAATTCGGACACGCGTGTCCGATTTTCGGCCGGCATCTGCAAGCCTGCCGGCGCCTACTATCCGCGCGGGCAAGCCCGCACGGCCGGCACATGACCACGCACGGTCGGTACATGACCTTCAAGAACCCTGCTGTAAATCGGACACGGATGTCCGATTTTTCCGCGCCTGCGCGACAACGTTTGCGCGGGTCGCCTTCAGCGGGCGGAGGCCGTCTTTCGGATCGGCGCGCCACGCGCGGTCATGCTGCTCGGCGGCGGATGCGCGCTTCACCCCGTCCCCGTCGGCGAGCGCGCCGAGCCGCACGCGTTCGATCACCGGCTCGATCTCGTGTGGGAGCCAGCAGTGGCCGGCCTCGTATTCCACGCCCGCCCCTTCGAGGTCGAGGTGGAACTCAACGGCGGCCGCGTTCCAGCGATGCGCCGCGCGTTCGATCACCGCCGGCTGCACGGTGTGGTCGGACCAGCCGACCGGCACACCCGTCGCGCCGCGGATCGCCGCGATCGTGCGCTCGATCCAGCGGTCCTGCACGCCGAACGGCTGGTTCATCCTGTCGTCCGCGGTGGATTCGTCATCGGACGAACAAAACAGCGACCACACCGGCGCGCCCGGAGGCAGATCGAGCACGCGGCGCAACTGGTCCGAATCCTGCCGCGCCGGAGTCTGCTGGTGGCGCGACTGCCCGTTCCCTTCACGCCGGTCGTGGAAGAAGCGGGCGATCGTGCGCAGCTCGTGCTCGGCCAGCGGCGCGCGCGGCGGAAGTCGGCCGGGAGCAGGTAGCGGCCGAGCCACTCGTACAGGATCCGCATCTCCTTCGCGAGATTCGCCTGCCGCGCGATGCACGCGGTGCACGCGAGCGGGTGGCGCGGGTTCGCGCTGTGCCAGTGGATGTCGCACTCGGAGTAGAGCCCGTCGCAGAACACCTGGCGCACATCCGCTCCCCGCAGCCGGAGCCCGTGCACGATCGTCATCTCCTGCACCGCGTGCAGTTGCCAGCTCGAGCAGGGCGAACAGACGAGGACTCGGTTTTCGTTCATCACGAGGGGATCCGTGTCGGTTCGGTGATCGCCGGTCTTCTCCGCGATACCCACGTAGCCCCGCAGCTCCGCCTGCGGGGAACGACGTTTGATCCCGGACGCCGAAAAAGCGCAGCCGACGGTTTGCGTTCGCAACTCTCACGTGGTCGCGCTCTTTTCTCGAGATCCTTCACTTCCCGCGGCAAACTGACGCCGCGGTCGTTCAGGATGACACCGGTGGCCCGCGGCAAACTGACGCCGCGGTTGTTCAGGATGACACCGACGGCCCGCTGCTAACGACACCCGCAATCGTTCAGGATGACACCGGTGGCTTGGGGACGCTTGCTCGCAAGCGTCCCCACTTCCGGATGACATTGGTGCGCGCGGTGAACGTATCGAGCCGGCGAAGCTGAGAGCGCCCGAGCGCGGCGTGCAGATCGCTGAGCCGGGCGTTGATCCCGAACTCGATCATGTCGTACATCCACGTGCCCCGCTCGCCGCGTTCGCGCGCGTCGCGGTCGATCCCGTGGTTGCGCCAGCGGCGGAGCACGGCTTCCAGCTCCGGGTCGTCAGTGGTGACAATCCCGCCCTCGCCGGTCGTGATCGGCTTGACCGGGTGGAAGCTGAACGCGCTCATTTCCGCGAGCGACCCGACCTGCCGCCCGTAGTACGACGCCCCGAGCGAATGGCAGGCGTCCGCGAGCAGGGCCGGGCCGTGAGTTTCGCACAATCTGCGGAGGCTGTCGTATTCGCACGGCTGGCCGGCGTAATCGACCGCGACCACGGCCCGGGTGCGCCCGCCGATTCGCCGGGCGACGCTCTCCGGGTCGATCAGGAGCGTGTCCGGATCGACGTCCGCGAACACGGGCGTGCCGCGTGGACGCGCGCGGAGCGGTTGAACGTGCGAGAGCGCGCACCGCGCCCGCCAAGTGTCCGGCAAACGATGTGCCACGGGCGCCCCGGGCGACGGCCGCGTTTCCGCGCCGCCAACCGGCGAAGGACGGGGCGAGATCCTCCGCGTCTCGGGCATTTTCTGCCGGGGCACGGAGAGCACTCGAGAGCAACAGACTGCGGCGAATATGTTGTCGGGAGACAACCCGCCACGAGGGGTTACGATGCATGTTCCACGAGGCGTCATTCTGAACCCGCGGCCGGCGTCTGTTTGCCGCCCGCGGGTGAAGAAGGTCGAAGTTTGATCAGGGTAAGCCTCGCAAAAGCAAGCGCTTGTCTGCCTGGAGCTTCCCTTCACTACGTTCAGGACAAACTTCACTTCGCCCGATAC
>JAANWZ010000031.1 GCA_018263585.1 Calditrichota bacterium
GACCTTCCCTTCACTGCGTTCAGGATAAACTTCCCTTCGCCCGACAAACGGACGTCGGGCTTCGGTCAGAATGACACACTTGCCACCCGAGATATCGCTCCCGGCTGAGCCAAAGGGACAACCGGATCCTGTCGATAGGGGAATGAGCAACGCAGAGGACGCGCGCGAGTGAACTACGATGTGATCGTGATCGGGGGCGGCCACGCGGGCGTGGAGGCCGCGACCGCAGCCGCGCGTGTCGGAGCCGACGTCGCGCTCATCACCCGCGAACGCGCCGCGCTCGCCCGTCTCTCCTGCAACCCGGCGATCGGCGGCGCCGCGAAGGGCCAGCTCGTGAAGGAGGTTGACGCGCTCGGCGGACTGATGGCCGTCGCCACCGACCGCGCCGCGATCCAGTACCGGATGCTGAACCGGTCGAAGGGGCCGGCGGTCTGGTCTCCGCGCGCGCAGACAGACCGCGCGCTCTACACGCGAGCGATCGACGACCTCTTCCTCGCCCGATACCCGGAAATCGAGATTATCGAAGACGAGGCTGTCGGGTTCATCGTCGGGGCCGGGCGAATCTCAGGCGTTGAGCTCGCCGGAGGGCCGCGTTTGCGCTGCCGAGCGGCGATCCTGTGCGCCGGCACGTTCATGCGCGGGCTCACCCATTGCGGGACGAACCGGCGGCGTTCCGGCCGTTACGGCGAAGCGCCCGCGAACCACATCTCCGCCGACCTCGAGCGGCTCGCGTTCCCGCTCGTCCGGTTCAAGACCGGCACGCCGCCGCGTGTCCGGCGCGAAAGCGTGGACCTGAGCGCGATGGAGCGCCAGGACAGCGACGGTGACACTTGGTTCTTCAGCCACGAAACGACGCGCCGGCACAACCCGCAGCTCCCGTGCCACCGCGCGCGCACCGTCCCGGAAACCCACGACCACATCCGCGCGCGGATCGACGAGGCGCCGATGTACAACGGGACGATCACTTCAATCGGTCCGCGCTACTGCCCGTCGATCGAAGACAAGGTGATGCGCTTCCCCGACCGCGCCCACCACCCGCTCATTTTCGAACCGGAAGGGCTTGACAACCCGCTGCTGTACGTGAACGGCTTTTCGAGCAGCTTGCCCGAAGAGGTACAACTGGCAGCGCTTAAACGGGTGCCGGGTTGTGAGAATGTGGAGTTCGCACGGGCCGGCTACGCGGTCGAGTACGACGTCGTTCCGCCGCACGAACTGCGCGCGACGCTCGAGACGAAACGCGTCCCCGGTCTGTTCCTCGCCGGGCAGATCAACGGTACTTCCGGATACGAGGAAGCGGCGATCCAGGGCGTGCTCGCGGGGGCGAACGCCGCGCTCGCGACGATGCGCCGCGAGCCGCTCCTGTTCCGGCGCGACGAGGCGTACGGCGGCGTGCTCGTCGATGATCTCGTCACCACCCACCCGCAGGAACCGTACCGGATGTTCACGAGCCGCGCCGAGCACCGTCTGCTGCTGCGCCAGGACAACGCCGAAGAGCGACTGCATGAGAAGGCGCTCCGCGCGGGCCTGATCTCGCGGGAACGGTATGATTCAATCCGCGCGCGCGCGGAGGAGAAGCGCGCGTTTCTCCGCCGGCTCGGCGCGATCTCCGTTCGCCGCGGGGAGATCATCCCGGGCGACCACAAGCCGGAACGCGTCGAGCCGCTCGCACGTCTGCTGAGACGTCCGGACGTCACCCTGCCCGCTGTCATCGACAGGCTGAACGGCGCGCTCAGCCCGCTGCCCGCGCGCAACATCCTCGACGCCGCCGCGATCGAACTCCGCTACGCCGGCTACCTCGAGCGCGAACGGCGGATCGTGGAGAAAATGCGCGCGCACGAGGAACACCGGATCCCGGACTCGTTCGAATACGACCGCGTGCGCGCGCTCTCGGCGGAAGGGCGCGAGAAGCTCGCGCTGCACCGGCCGGCGACCCTCGGCCAGGCGTCGCGAATCGCCGGTGTCACCCCCTCCGACCTCGCGCTCCTGCTCGTGCACCTGCGCAACGGCGCCCGGTGACAGAACCGGCGGATATCTCTTGCCGGTTATCCCTTTGGTTCAGCTGGGAGCAATATCGCGGATGGCAAGTGTGTCATTCTGACCGAAGCCCGACGTCTGTTTGTCGGGCAAAGGGAAGTTTATCCTGAATGCAGTGAAGGGAAGGTCCAAGTTCGGCAGTGGTGGATTATACCGTGAAACTCGTGAAATAACCCTTGGATAAGCTGGACCTTCTTCACGCGCCTTCACACAGACAGACGCGCGAAGCCGGGTTCAGAATGACGGCTCGGCCGCCCGGAAGCGATCTGAGTTCCCTCCGTGCACGCGGCTGAGCGAACGGCATGATCGAGTAACTTTTTGAACGCCTGATTTCGTTTGTCTCGACTGTCAGCGCGGCGTAGTTTCAGGGCGCGGCAGCGATGCACCGCCGGCACGTTGACAAGCACAATCTCAGGCGCATGAAAGAAGATCGGCCGAGACCCTCGTACCGCCCGCGACCGGGCAAACCCGCACCGAAGTGGGCACGACACCCGTTCGCCCGCGAATCGGATCGTCAACGCGGAGCCGGCGGCGCCGAATCGGGCGGCAAACCCGAATCGAAGGGCGCCGCGCGACCACGCCCGCACCCCCGGCGGCGCAAGCGGATCGACCTCCCGGTGCGCGGAAGACGGCCGCAGGCCCCCGCCTGGGTCGGACGGCTCGACCACCCGTTCGAAGTCACCCGTGATCGTGTTGCCGAACTGCTCGCCCTGCTCGACGGCTCCCTCGACCCCGCCCCGTTTTTCCATCACCTCGAGCTCGTGCGCACAATTAACGAGGAGGTTAACCTTGTCAGCCGGGCCAACGTTGACGCGGTGTTGCTGCAATCGCTGTGGGAGAGCCTGATCCCGATTCGCGACACGGAGTGGCGCCGGGGGCCGCGCGCGCTCGACCTCGGCACCGGCGGCGGATTTCCCGGACTCACTCTCGCGCTCGCGCTGCCGGATCTGCACGTCACCCTGCTCGACTCCCGCCGCGCGAAGACCCTGTCCCTGCAACGGATCATCGGCGAACTGCGGGCGGAAAACATCGCCGTGACTCACGACCGCGCGGAAACGCACACCGAACACGTGGAAACACCCTACGACGCAGTATTCGTGCGGGCTGTCGGCACGCTTCCCGAAGTGTGCCGCTGGTGCCGGCCGCTGCTGAGAACGGGCGGCACATTGCTCGCGTGGAAAGGCCCGGAAGGGGGGCGCGAAGCGAAGGCGCTGGACAGGGACTCATGGGAGCTGCAGTACGCGCTGCCCGTGCTCTCCCACCGGTTCGTGCTCGTGCTCGAACGGAAAGCCGCCGAGACCGCGAATTCGGAGCAGTGAGACCCCACTCGGGGGAAGCGGATGGTCCCGGTCGTGCTGGAAATTATTCACGCATCGGTTAAGTGGCCTGGTTTTATTGCGGTTGCGGGCGGACCGATTCTCGAAAGAAATGTTGCATGCGCAAATTCGGTTATCCCCCTGGGTCGGCTGGGAACAACATCGGAGATGGCAAGGGCGTCATTCTGACCGAAGCCCGACGTCCGTTTGTCGGGCCAAGGGAAGTTTATCCTGAACGCAGTGAAGGGAAGGTCCAAGTTCGAGAAGGGTGGAGAATACCATGAAAATCGAGAAATAACCCTTGGATAAGCTGGACCTTCTTCACCCGCCTTCACGCACACAGATGCGCGAAGCGTGGTTCAGAATGACGGCTCGGCCGCCCTGATTCGATCTGAGTTCCCTCCGTGCACGTGGCTGAGCGAACGGCACAACCGAATGCGAGCAAGCGTCCCCTTTCCAATCTGCCCCTGTGCGGCGCACAGCGATGTCGCAGGGACGCGAAAGCCGTGTATTTTCCGTTGCATCAACCGCGCGGGCAAGCCCGCACGGCCGGTACGTGAATGGAACTTCTATTCAAGAGACGCAATGATCGCCGCGCGTCATTCCAGGTAGGTCACCCACGCTTCAATCATGAACTCGCGCGTCATCTCTTCGGTCGCGTACGTCTCCTGCAGCGGCTCCCAGCGCGGGTACGGGTCATCCGTGCGGAACCGGGAGGAACGGCTGTCGGTGGGGAACGGGTACCTGTCCCGGATCGACACGCCGAGCGCGATCAGCGTTGTGTCGCTCGGCTGTTCCACGCTGACTGACACGTGGAACCGTTCGCCGGCGGCAAATTCCGGGAGCCCGAAGAACGCGGCCTTGAACCAGCCGGTGCTGTCGAGGCCGGTGACGTCGAGCAGAGTCGTCGCAAGCGTGTCCGTGGGATAGACGCCGTCGGATTCGTGGACCGCGACCCGGAGCGTGGTGTCGTATGCGAGCCCCGGGCTCGCGTTTCCGCTCAGGTAGAGCCGGACGGAATCGATCACGCAGTTCCGTTCCGGCGAGAAGCGGACGTTGTACAGGCTGTCGGTGGTCGGGGCGGGGTCGCCGGCGCCGCGTGACGGAAACAGAAAGAAGCCGAGGCTGTCAGGCGACCAGGCGCGCAGCACCGCCGGCCCGCCCGGAACCACCCGTTCGCTGAACACGATCACCGGCGGCGTGTCCGTGTGGTTCTCGTCCACGTCGAACGCCCGCGCCGTCACCGTGTGCGGCCCGTCCGGCACGTTCAGATCGATCAGGTCGAAGGTGAACGCGTATGGTTGCTCGCTGACCTCGGCGAATGTCGTGTCGTCGATCCGGTCGGATCCGTCGAGGTAGAAGATGACTCGGTCCACCGCGATGTTGTCCACGGCGTTCGCGACGACGCGCAGCGTGTCGCGCAGCGTGTCGCCGGGCTCCGGGCTGAGCAGTGAAATCGAGGGCGGGACGTTGTCCGGGTTCACCCCGGACGGCCCGGGCGGACCCTCCTTCCCGCTGCACGCGGCGAACAGAACCGCCACCGTCGCCGCGACGGACAGGAACATGAGAGAGAGCGCCCGTCGCGGAAGACCGTGTCCCCGGAGTGTCGTTCGCAGGGTTTCCGTTCGTGCATCGACCACCGTTCACCTCATGTCGCGCGTCGGGATCTCAGAAGCCCCCTGCGACCCGGCCGCCGGGGTGAGCATCGCCCGCTCCCCCGTGCTGTATTCGACGAGCACGCGGATGTGGAACTGGATCTCGCTGTCCCAGTGTTCCTGCATCGTGCCCCAGCCGAGATCTGGGTCGTACTCGCTGGAACGGTCGAGGGCCGGGTTGCCGAGGCCTTCTTCCATGTAATGCGTGATGATCGGGACCGCGCGGCGCTGATCGAGGAGCTGGTCGTAGTTCGCGTCCGGCGGCACCGAGTAGCCGACGTGGAAATCCCCGGCGAACGACCGCTCCCAATCGCTCACGTCGAGATCCGTCCACTCGTCGTAAACGATCTCGGCCTCCGGCAGGAGCAGGCTGTCGAGCGGCGGCTCCGCGGGGAGCGCGTCGTTCGCGTTCGACGCCCAGCTGAACACCATCATGTCCGCGCCGGCGGTAACCGGATCGCCGCTGAGCAGAAACTGCGCGCTCGTCGGCTCGAGAAACTCGAACTGCACTTCGAGCAGCGTGCACTCGGTGACCGGGGTGAAGCGGACGTTGAAGAAGCGGTCGCGGAACTCGTCCGGCATCGTCATGTACGAGAGACTGCCGTTCCCGAAATAGGTGAGCAGCTCGGTTGCCGGGATCTCCTGGTAGTGGATGAGAAGCGGCGGAGTGTCAGCGGCGTTGTTGCCGGTGTCCACCGCGCGCGCGATCAACGGGTAGATGCCGAACGTGCGGCCCGTCTCGGCGAAGCTCCAGGTCCACGTGTACGGGGCGGTCGAATCGACCGCGCTCACCTCGCCCATCACGTTCGAGCCGTCGAGGAAGAACTCGACGAACGCGATCCCGCGGTTGTCGGTGGCCGTCGCCGCGACGGAGAACGTGTCCGCATACACCGTGTCCGAACGGGTCGGGGAGGTGAAGCGGACGGTTGGCGGTTGCGTATCGAGGTCCCCGACTCCTTCGCCGGGCGCGCCGGGCGGTCCCTGCGGGCCTTCGCAGGCAAAGATCACGAGCGTGAGTGGAATGAGAGCCGCGAGGGCTGCGGCTGGACGGCCAGCGGAACCAATCCGTGTGTCTCCGTGCCCGCATCTGCGAATATTCGCCATTTCGAATAGGGCTCCGTTTCTCAAACGCTTAGAACATCACCCGCAGAATCCCAAGCCCCGGGCCTCCCTCCACCGCATGCCCGCGGGGACGGGCCGAAGGCCGTCACCGCGGCTGAACGGACGGTAGGGGCTTGTATGGCGATGCTTGAGTCTCCTGTCCCGCGTGGATGTTCGCCCGTGCGGGCTTGCCCGCGCGGATAAACGAACTCAGCATGTTGGATCGGGACATTCCATTCGAGTATCAGTATACATGCGGTCTCGTTCCGCGCTTGACGAGCAAGCGCGGGCACGAGGACGTGGGCGAGACTCGAGGCTGAAGCCCGGGGCCACCCATCCGTACCACTCTTCGGCGCGGCTGTCACAGGGGCACATGCCCGGGCGGCATCTCACGTCCCCAGAGTTCAGCCCCCCTCCGAATACTCGATCAACGCGCGGATGTGCAGGTGATCGACGTATCCGTTCACGTCCGACTCGGAGATCGGCGCCCACCCGGACCCCTGTGGCGGCTGCTCATACCAGTACGCGCGCTCGAGCGCGGCGGAGTCGGTCGGCGCCTGCTCATACGTGGTGCGGAGCACGAGCCCGCGCTCGAAATCGTCCGGGGCGACCTCCGCGCGCAGCCCGAGGAAAAACGACTCACCGGCGGCAAACAAGAGGCCCTCCCCGCCGCGGAGCGCGTGCAGATCGACCGTGAGCCAGCGTTCGGTGGCGAACTCGCCGGGCTGCACGAACGCGGAATCGAGCGGCTCGCCGGGGCGCACGCTGTCCGCGGACGCGTACGCGATCACGTGGAAATCCGCGAGCAGCGGATACCCCTGGTCAGGCCGGTGCAGCAGATAGACCTGCGCTCCGAGCAGGCGGCATGCGGCCCGCGGCCGGAACCGTGTTGACAGCCGGTCCACCGACACCGTGTCGAGCGTGCTGTCCTCGTTCATCCGCACGTACTGCAGCGGCAGCGTGAGAAACTCGTGCGCACCCGGGACATCGAGGTCGGCGAGCGTGTCGCGGCCGGTGAGCGCGCGCCGGGTCACGAGCCGCAGCGGGGTCTGGCGCCGGTTGCCGGCGGTGTCGCGCGCGACCGCGGTCACGGTGAGCGGGCCGTACGGTGTGCCCGCGAGCTCGAAGTCCCACAGGTACTCCCACGGCGGCCCGGAAACCACCGCGCTGTCCTCGCCGATCCGGCTCGAACCGTTGACGTAGAACAGCACCTGCGCCAGGTCCGGGGTATCGCCGCGCGGCCGCGCGCTCAGCCGCATCGCCGGCCCGGTGAGTTCAGCGAACGGTTCCGGCTCGACGAGCTCGATGTCCGGGGCGACGCGGTCGACGAACGGCGCATCGTCGCCGGGCGGACCGGTGGCGCCTTTGCAGCCGGCGAGAACCAGCGCGGCGAGGGCGCAGAGGCTCATCCTCCCATATGTGGAGTTGCCGATCACGTGACCCGTCCGTCCGATCCTCCGAACTCGCGGAACTCCGCGAGCGCTCCGGCGAGCCCGAGCGCGACCGCCCGCATCACGAGCCTGTTTCCGAGGATCACGCCCTCGAGCCCGGCCAGTTCCATCAGCGGCTCGCAGGTGAACCGGTCGAAGTCGCCCTCGATGAACACGCCGAGCTCGAGCTTTTCTGCGCCGAGCGAGAGCGTTTCCAGCGTCTCCAGCGCGGAGAGCGCCTGGCCGGGGTCGTCGCCGGCGGCGAGCCGGGAGCCGTCGAGCACGACCGTGTCCGCGCCGTGGTGGCGAACCGTCTTCACATGCGCGAGTTGGTTATGTGCATAGACACCGAAGCGAATATGCGAGCCGCTCAGCGAGCTCGCGGCCTCCTTCATCGCCTGCGACGTGAGGTCGTCCCCGTCCACCGCGCGCACCCCGCCCTGGCGCGCGGTGAGGATCACCATGTCGGGTCGGAGCTCGAGCGCGAGCCTGAGCGGATCATCGCGCAGCGGACAGGTGACCGCGACCGGCCCGTCAAACACCTCCTTCACCGCGCGCAGCGGGCGTTTCCACGGCGCGCTGTCCGTCGCCGGGATCGGAACGACAAGGCTGTCCGCGCCCGCAAGCGAGGCGATCGCCGCCGCGCGCGCGACCGGGCCCGTGTCCATCGGTCCGCCGTGCAACTGCAGGATCGGGTCGAGTCTCAACGCCAGTCGCATCCTCACCCTCCCGGATGTATCCGACTCGCAGATCCGACGCACTCACTGAGCGGTACGAGCCGCACCCCGCGCCGCGCGAGCCCGGGAATCATCTCCATCAGCACCGCGGCGGTGTTCGCGCGCGGGTGGCCGATCGCAATCACCGGCCGGTCCAGGTTGTTCGCACGCGCGATCGCAGTCTCGAACGCGGCCCGGATCGCGGCCGGATCATCCTCGTGATCGAGGAACAGGTCGCGCTGCAGCGCCGGGACACCGGCCGCCCGCGCGCGCTCGTAAAGTACGCTGCCCGGATGGGTGATGCTATCGAGCACGAACCACCCGTTCCGCGAGCACCACGCCGCGAGCGCATCCATCAACGCCGTGTCCTGCGTCGCCGCCGACCCCTGGTGGTTGCTGAGGCCGGAAGCGTGCGGAACCGCGCAGGCTGCGGTGAGGAACGAATCGGCCTGCACCGCGGTCATCGCCGTGTGCAGGCAATCGGGCTCGGCGTGCGGCCGGCCGGGAACCGCCTCCATCGGCAGGTGCACGATCAGCTCGTGCCCGTGCGCCGCCGCCGAGTCCGCGATCTGTTCGCTCGCCCGGTGCCGGGGAATCACGCTGAACGTGACCGGCGCCGGCAGCGAGAGCAGGTCGCGGACGACGGGCGTATTCAACGAGTTGCCGAAGTCGTCGATCACGAGTGCGATCCGTGCCCGCGCAGGCTTCTCTGTGACGGCGCGAGCGCCGGGGTGAACGGTGTCGCGCGCGCGGACCGCGCCGGCGGTGTCAGCCGCTGAGCGGCGCGTGTTCGCGCGGTCTTCCACGGCGAACGTGTCCGCCGCAGGCGCGCGCGAGCCGCGGGTTGCAACCGTGCCCGTGATCCGCGCGAGCAACAGCACCGCGAGCAGGCCGGCGCCGGCAAATGCGAGCGCCGCCAGTGCGCGGATCCTGCGGCGGAGCTGTCGTTCGCGCTCGTTCAATAGTCGTCCCGCCACTGCACGATCCGGAAGCGGCCGTCCTCCCCGGCGCGTGTCTGGAACCGGGCGAACCCGTCGATCGGGGAGAAGTCGCCGGCGGTGAGCGTGAAATTGACCGTGAACTCGACGGTCGTGTCGGGCTGCGAGAACGTGTCGATCGCAGCCGGGATCGGCCCCCAGCGCAGGTCGAGCCGTTCGAACGAACGGAGCAGCGCGCCGGTCGTGCGTAGTTCGGTGTCACTGTACCACTGGTCGTACCGATTCTGGCTCGCGTCGAAGAACTGGAACACGAACTCCTCGGCGATCACGTCGGCGTAGCGGAAGCTGTCGCGCAGCGTGTACGCAGTCTGGAAGTTGCGCAGCATCCCGCCGATCGTCACCTGCGGCTCCCAGAGCCCGGCGGACACCCCCCCTTCCTCCGGCGCGAACGGGTTGAGGCAGCCGGCGAGCGCGACGGCAACCGCGAGCGGGGCGAACACCGCCCGCAGCGCCCGCCGCATCCATGCGCGCTCGGTCATCAACGTGATCCCCCTCTCGATTGCCGGCAGTCACGGCGGTGAGCACGAACATAACCGGGAGAGGGCGATCGCTGCAACGCCGCCCGCTGCGCGCCCGGCCGATGCGTGCGCCGGAGCCCGGGGCGAGCCCGGATCGGCGGAAACCTGACCATTTCCCACCGCTCGCGTCGCTCGTCTCATGCCTCCGCACGGACGACATACGTATACGAGGATCTCGACCTCCGGACGGGAATGGAGCGACCGAACGCTCGTTTCTCGAGATCCTTCACCCCCCGCACAAACAGGCGTGCGGGGGGTTCAGGATGACACACAGGGGCGCACACACTGACGTGCGGGGGTTCAGGATGACACGGAATGTCGCGCCGAAACTGACCGGCGCTTCGGATTGAGGATCACATCCTTGCCTTGCTCTTGAATTCAATCAAGGACACGGGGCCGCATGACACCGACATAACACCTGTTCACTCGTCATCGTCCACCACATCCGCGTCCACGGTGATGGTCTCCTCCTCGTCGCCGGAACGTTGCTCCGACTGTTCGCCCGGTTCCGCCGGGGCGGGGCTTTCCCAGCGAACGGCGAGCTTGCCGTCGGCGACGTCGATGAGCAACTCGGCGCCGTCGCGGACGTCTCCCGCGATGATCGCGCGGCCGAGCTGCGTCTCCAGCTCGTGCTGGACGTATCGTTTCAGCGGGCGCGCACCGTACACCGGGTCGTACCCCTTGCGCGCGATAAACTCGCGCGCTTCACCGGTGAGCGCGATCGTCATCCGCCGTGACGCGAGCCGGCGGCGCAGATCATCGACGAGCAGCTCGACGATCTGCTCGATTTCCGCGAGCGTGAGCGTCTTGAACAGTACGATATCGTCGAGCCGGTTGAGGAACTCGGGCCTGAGGGACGCGCGCAGCTCGCGCATCACAGCGTCGCGGGCGTCGTCGCGGATCTGACCGCTCTCATCGAGGCCCTCGAGCAGATGTGTCGAGCCGATGTTCGACGTGAGGATGAGCACGGTGTTCTTGAAGTCCACCGTGCGCCCGTGGCTGTCGGTGATCCGGCCGTCGTCGAGGATCTGGAGCAGGATATTGAACGCGTCATGGTGCGCCTTCTCGACCTCGTCGAAGAGGACGACGGAGTAAGGTTTCCGGCGCACGGCCTCGGTAAGCTGGCCGCCTTCCTCGTAGCCGACGTAGCCCGGGGGTGCGCCGACGAGACGGCTCACCGCGTGCCGCTCCATATATTCGGACATGTCTATCCGAATTAAATTCTCCTCCGTGTCGAACAGCGCCTCGGCGAGCGTTTTCGCGAGCTCGGTTTTCCCGACGCCGGTCGGACCGAGGAACAGGAATGAGCCGATCGGTCGGCGCGGATCCTTGATCCCGGCGCGCGCGCGGATCACGGCGTCCGCGACGAGGTTCACCGCCTCGTCCTGGCCGACGACCCGACGGTGCAACACCTGATCGAGCTTCAGCAGCTTCTCGCGCTCGCCCTCCATCAGGCGCGTGACCGGGATCCCCGTCCACCGGCTGATGATCTCCGCGATCTCTTCCTCGGTGACCTCTTCGCGCAGCAGGCGGGAGCTCTCTTCGCGATTCGCGCGCGTCCGCTCCTGCTCCGCGAGCTGTTTCTGCAACGACGGGAGCACGCCGTGCTGGAGTTCGGCGGCTTTGTTCAGGTCGTACTCACGCTGCGCGCGTTCGATCGCGAGCCGGGTGCGGTCGATTTCCTCGCGCAGCTTCTTCGCCCGCTCGATCGTTGACTTCTCCGCCTCCCACTGCCCGCGCATCGCGCGGATCTTCTCCCGTGTGTCCGCGAGCTGTTTGCGCAGATCCTCGAGCCGCTGTTTGCTCGCCTCGTCTTTCTCCTTCGCGAGCGCGCGCTCCTCGATCTCGAGCTGCATTTCACGGCGGGTGAGGTCGTCGAGTTCGGCGGGCATCGAGTCGATCTCGGTGCGGATCATCGCGCACGCCTCATCGACGAGGTCGATCGCCTTGTCCGGGAGGAACCGCTCAGTGATGTAACGGTCGGAGAGGGTCGCGGCGGCGACGAGCGCGTTGTCCTGGATCCGGATCCCGTGATGCACCTCGAACCGTTCGCGCAGCCCGCGCAGGATCGAGATCGTGTCCTCAACGCTCGGCGCGTCGATCTGCACCGGCTGGAACCGGCGTTCGAGCGCCTTGTCCTTTTCCACGTGCTTGCGGTACTCGTCGAGCGTGGTCGCGCCGATGCAGTGCAGCTCGCCGCGCGCGAGCATCGGCTTCAACATGTTGCCGGCGTCCATCGAGCCCTCGGCCCTGCCCGCGCCGACGATCGTGTGCAGCTCGTCGATGAACAGGAGCACGCGCCCTTCGCTCTCCTTGATCTCCTTGAGCACCGCCTTCAGCCGTTCCTCGAACTCGCCGCGGAACTTCGCGCCGGCGACGAGTGCGCCGAGATCGAGCGCGAAGATCGTCTTCTCCTTCAACGACTCGGGCACGTCGCCGCGCACGATCCGCTGCGCGAGCCCTTCCACGATCGCAGTTTTCCCGACGCCCGGGTCGCCGATCAGCACCGGGTTGTTCTTCGTCTTGCGCGAGAGGATGCGGATCACGCGCCGGATCTCGCCGTCCCGGCCGATCACCGGGTCGAGCTTGCCCGCGCGCGCCTCATCGACGAGATCACGGCCGTAACGGACGAGCGCCTCGTAGGTCTCCTCCGGGTTGTCCGACTCGACACGCTGGCGCCCGCGCACCCCGGTCATCGCCTTCAGCAGCCGGTCGCGGGTCACGTTGAAGCTGGCGAACAGCTCGGCGAGCGGCGTACCGTCGCTGCCCTCGATCAACGCGAGCAGCAGGTGTTCGACGCTCACGTACTCGTCCTTGAGCGCCTTCGCCTCGTCGAGCGCGTTCGCGAGCACCTCGTGCAGCCGCCGCGTGACCAGCACCTGCGCGGCGCCGGCGCCGGGGCCGCTCTGACGCGGTTTCTTCTCCATCTGCTGGACGAGCGCGCGGTGGAACGCGTCCGCCGGCACGTCCATCCGCTCGAACAGACGCCCGGCGAGCCCATGCTCCTGTTCGAGCAGCGCGAGCAGCAGGTGGTCGAGGTCGACCTCGACGTGGCCGTGTTTGACCGCGAGCGTCTGCGCGGCGGCGACCGCCTGCTGCGACTTCTGTGTGAACCTGTTCAGATCCATTTCTATCGTCAGTCCGTTCGTTACGATCGGAACGTAATTCTCGCGGGAGAAGGGGACAAACTCCGTGCCAGCGGGGGGAATCAGCCGCGGGCGGCGCTCTGTCCGGGTGCGTTGGAGAGCGACGGGCGCTCGACGCGCCGGTTTGGCCGCCCTTTCCCTGCCGTAGTGGCAGGGGGGCGCTCCCGTTCGCCTGCGCTCAGGGTACTCCCCGAGAGATACCGGTCACACTCCCGGCGCCGCCGAATGCTTATCATTGTATTCGGTTATGCCGTTCACTCAGCCACGTGCATGGCGGGAACTCAGATCGCATCCGGGCGGCCGAGCCGTCATTCTGAACCCGGCTTCGCGCGTCTGTCCGCGTGAAGGCGGGTGAAGAAGGTCCAGCTTATCCAAGGGTTCTTTTGCGCGTTTCATGGTATTCTCAACCCCCGTCGAACCTCGACCTTCTTCACTACGCCCGATAAACTGACATCGGGCTACGTTCAGAATGACGCCCTTGCCACCCGCGATATTGCTCCCGGCTGAGGCAAAGGGATAACCGGATCATTGTAAATCCACATGGATGCGTGCGGCGCGGGTCGCGGGCGGCATCTCGTTCCGCCGCGCGCCGGACAACCACGGAAGAACGGTTCACGCCCGCCGGTGAGGAGCAGCGAACGCCGGCGGCACTGATTCAACGAGGACACCCGCCATGAAGATCCTGATCGTGGGGGCAGGGCTGTACGGGGCGACTGTGGCCCGACTGCTGTCTGACGCCGGCCACGACGTACTCGTAATCGAGCGGCGCGACCACACCGCCGGAAACTGTTACTCCTACAACCTGCACGGGATCGAGGTCCACCGCTACGGGCCGCACATCTTCCACACCTCGATCGACCAGGTGTGGCGGTTCGCCAACCGGTACGCGAGCTTCCTCGGCTACCATCACTCGGTGAAGTCGAAGCTCGGGGACCGGCTCTACAGCATCCCGATCAACCTGAACACGATGAAGGACCTGTGGGGTATAACCACGCCGGATGAAGCGAAGGCGAAGCTGAACGAGGCGCGGGTGCACATCCCCGAGCCCGCGAACATGGAGGAGTGGGCGCTCTCGAAGATCGGCGAGCAGCTCTACGAGCTGTTCGTGAAGCCGTACACGATCAAGCAGTGGAACAAGCACCCGCGCGAGCTGCCGCCGTTCATCCTCAAGCGGCTCCCGGTCCGGTTCTCGTTCAACGACAGCTACTTCGACGACAAGTGGACCGGGATCCCGGAGCACGGCTACACCGCCTGGATCGATGCGATGCTCGAAGCGGCGCCGGTCGAGCTCGAGACCGACTTCTTCGACCGCCGCGAGGAGTACGAGCGCCGGTTCGACAAGATCTTCTACACCGGCCGGCTCGACCGCTTCTTCGACTACCGCTACGGGCCGCTCGAATACCGTTCGCTCCGGTTCGAGGTCGTCACACACGACATCGAGGATTATCAGGGCGCCTCGATCATCAATTACCCGGAGCTGAAATACGAGTTCACCCGCAAGATCGAGCACAAGCACTTGACGAAGGCGAGGTCGGACAAGACGGTTGTCACGACCGAGTATCCGCAGAACTGGACGCCGGAGAAGACGCCGTTCTACCCGGTGAACACCGACGAAAACAACCGGATCGGGGCGAAGTACAAGGCGCTCGCGGAGAGGATCTCGTCGAAATACATCTTCGGCGGGCGGCTCGCCGACTACAAGTATTACGACATGGACAAGACGATCAGCGCGGCGCTGAACCAGATCCGGCGCCTCGACGGGTCGCTGCTCCCGCGCGAATTGAAGGTGCCCGAGTCCGCGCCGATGTAGCGCCCGGCTCTCCGAGCCGACTACCAGTTCGGTTTCGGGCGGCGGGCGCCGTGCTCGAGCGCGCACGGCGTATTGCGGGTCACATGCTCGCCGAGCTCGCGGCACCAGATCGCGTTGAACGTGCGGCACGAGTTCGCGCCGTCCACGTTCTCCCGCGGCCACGCGGCGTGTTCGCACGCCATCGTGCACCACTTGATGTCAGCCCGCTGCACGCCCGCGTTGTCCGGGGCGGAGATGTCCTCGCCCGGCAGCCGCCGGTTGCGGCCGGGGTCGAGGAGCCGGTAGGCCAGCGTGCGGCCCTCTCCGGGGACTTTTCGGTTCATCGATCCGACCCATCGTTGCAGCCACTCCCGCCCGGATGTGCTCAGAGTTCCGGTCCATGCACGTCGCCAGGCAAGCTGAGTGTTCGCATTCCTGCGTGCGCGGCAAGATAATCCGACCGGATCCTCCTCCGGCACCCGGCGCGTGCTTATATTGGCGGGAAGGGAGTAAGTCGTTTCGACCGCCGATCGTGCCGTGCAGCGGTGGCTGTCGCAGCCGGGTTGTGACCTGATCCCCCCGCTTCGAGAGGCACGCCCTCACCCCGGCTTGACACGCGCGCCTTACCCGCCTTCGCGAACGCGGTCCCCGGCGTTGCGAGCTCCGGCAGCGGCGTCACTGGAGGAGGGGAAATCATGGCCGTTCACTATAGAATCCGCCGAATGAGACGCGAAGACGTCGAGGTCGCGGTGGAGTGGGCGTACGAGGAGGGCTGGAACCCGGGCCTGTACGATGCGGGCGTGTTCTATCAGACCGACCCGAGCGGGTTCTGGGCGGGCACGATCGACGGCGAGATCATCTCCACGATGTCCGGCGTCCGCTACGACCCCGGCTACGGCTTCCTCGGCTTTTTCATCACGCATCCCGACTACCGCGGCCGCGGGTACGGCAGCCGTCTCTGGGAGACGGTGCACGAGCAGATGGAGACAGATGTGCTCGGGCTCGACGGGGCGCCGGCGCAGCAGGCGTTCTACAAGCGCGCCGGGTACCGCCCCTCGCACCGCAACATCCGCCACGAGGGCGTGAGCGAACACTTCTCCGACCTCGACCCGCACATCGTGAACGTGACGCATATCCCGTTCGACCG
Source organism: Calditrichota bacterium (assembly GCA_018263585.1). Lineage (GTDB taxonomy): Bacteria > Electryoneota > Electryoneia > Electryoneales > Electryoneaceae > JAANWZ01. The sequence continues at coordinate 15,851 of JAANWZ010000031.1, forward strand.
GCTTGACATGTACGACCGGAGGCGGTTCGGCGCGCGGCGCACGCGGTTCCTGCGCGGGTGGATCAGCCGCCCGGGCACGCACGCGCTCACCTGTTTCAAGGACGGAGACGTGTGCGGGTACGGCGTTGTCCGCCCGTGCCGGGAAGGGTTCAAGATCGGTCCGCTGTTCGCGGACAGCGAACCGGTCGCGGAGATGCTGTACCGGGCGCTGGTCACACGGGTTCATCCTGATGAACCGGTGTTTCTCGACATTCCGGAGCCGAATCCGGCCGCGTTCCGGCTCGCCGACCGTCACCGGATGAAGCCGGTGTTCGAGACGGTGCGGATGTACCGGAACGGCACGCTCGAGGCTCCGCTCAACAACTGGTTCGGCGTCACGTCGTTCGAGCTCGGTTGAGGATCAGGATGGGGACGCTTGCTGGCAAGCGTCCCCGGAGCCCAAGGGATAACTCTCGGATAAGCTGGACCTTCTTCACCCGCCTTCACGCACACAGACGCGTGAAGCCGGGTTCAGAATGACGCCTCGACCGCGCAAATGCGGCGGTGATTCCGGTCCGCGCACGTTGCTGAGCGAACTGGACAGCCTGACTGATGGAATATACTTGTAACGCCCCCACAAACAGGGAGAGAGAGCATGCTTCGCTACGGCTTCGGGTTCGTGATCCTGCTCGTGCTCGCCGCACCGGCCGCGGCGCAGGTGAGCATCGGACCCTATGACATTCCCGCGACACCGGGCACCACGGCCGAGTATTACCTCGAAACCGGCGACCTGGAGAACGGCGTCCCGGTCGATGTCGGCAGCGAGGGCGGAAACCGGTTCTGGGACTTCACATCCGGCTCGACCGAGATCATGCAGGAGGAGGAGATCGTCGAACCGGGCGAGAGTCCGTTCATCGACGTGTTCCCGGCCGCGAACCGTGTCACGCTCGGTGCGCTTCCGTTCGGATTCATCGAGGGCGGCGCGTGGCGCTATGACCGGATCACCGCCGCGAGCTGGAAACTGCTCGGCGTCGCGGTCGAGGTCGAAGGGATCGAACTCCCGGTCCCGCTTGGCAACGGGCTCCAGTTGATGGAGTTGCCGCTCGACTACGGCGACGACTGGGAGGAGGCGATCTCGACGACGGTCGGGTTTGCGGCGGATGAGCTGCCGGCGCCGGTCCCGTTCGACAGCGTGCTGTTCGAGATCAGCATCGGCGGGTTCAACGAGGTCGATGCGTGGGGCACGGCTGCGGTCCCCGGCGGCGCCGCGCCGGTGCTCCGCGTGCACAGCAACCTCGGCGGTGTCGTCGAAGCGTTCGGCGTCATCTACATCTTCGGCATCCGGATCGTGATCCCGCTCGGCGAAGTGTTCTCGCTGGACGCGACGCACGCGTACGCGTGGTACGCGCCCGGGCTCGGCGAAATCGCGTACATCGCCTCCTTGCCCGGCGAGCAGGATCCGAACTTCACCGAAGCGTCGCTCGTGCGGCGGCGCACGCTCGAGAGCGAGGCGCTGGTCACGCTCACGGCGACGCCGCAGAACGAACCGATCGTGATTCCCCCCGGCGGCGGCACGTTCTCCTGGGACCTCGCGCTTGCGACAGCCGTGCCGAACCCGGTGAACGGAGATGTGTGGACCTCGGTGACAACGCCCGGCGGCGCGGAACTCACGCTCGACGTCGTCCCGGTCACGCTCCCCGCGAACGCCGACATCGACTACCCCGGCGTGCAGCAGGACGTGCCCGGGGCTGCGCCGGCGGGGACGTACACGTACACGGTGCGCGCCGGCATCTACCCCGCGCTCCCGCTCGCGCAGGACTCGTTCGAGTTCTTCAAGGAGCTCGGCGCAGGCGCGGCGGGCGCCGGCGGGTGGGCGAGCCGCGGACTGCCCGGCACGGTCGCCGCTGAACCGGGCCGGTCCGTTGCGACGCCCGAGTCGTTCGCGCTCGGCGAAGTCTATCCGAACCCGTTCAACGCGTCCGCGACGGTGACGGTCACACTCCCGGAGAGCGCGGACCTGACGGTGCGCGTGTTCGACACGCTCGGCCGGACGGCGGCGACACTTGCCGACGGCTCATTCGCGCTCGGCGAACACCGGTTCGCGCTCGATGCGTCCGCGCTCGCAGCGGGCGTCTATTTCGTCGAGGCGGTCGCGGACGGGCACGGCCATCAGGTGCGCAAAGCCGTGCTCGTGCGCTGAGAGGTCGCCTGTTCTTGCCGCAACCGTGTACCGGCCGTGCGGGCTTGCCCGCGCGGGTGACGAGAGCGGAATGAACACCACCGCCGCTGTACCCGCGGTTGCGAGCAACCGCGGGCCTGTGATGGTGTCATCCTGAACAAGCCGGCCGGGCGGTTTCGCAGTTTCAGGCCGGCGCCGTGAAGGATCTCGAGAACAGACGGGTGGCCCGGGGCTTGCTCCGGGTCTCACGCACCGGTGGATCAGCCGCGGTGACCTTCGGTCCCCGCGGGCATGTTTGCAACGTCGAATGAGCCGCGGTTGCGAGCAACCGCGGGCCTGTGTACCGTGGGGCATCGTCACCGGCAGAACGGGGACGACGGATCGGGCGGGTCGCAGCGGTTGCCGCGGAACACGGTGCGCTCAAGCCAGCGGTCGCGTTCCCGCGCCGACACCCAGCGCGAGGTTGCGAACAGCGGCTTGCCGATCAGCATGTTGCCGGCGAACACCGTGTTCGCGCATGAGCTGCGGACCGTCCCGCCGCCGGGCCGCTCGAAGTCCCGGAAGCTCCTGCGAATCCCGGCGAGCAGCACCTGCCCGCCGCCGTTGTCCTCGATCCGACAGTCGCGCACGGTCACGTTGTCGGAGCCGTTGAGCTGGACCCCGGCGCCGCCGTTGTCGCGGATCGTGCACGCGACCACATCCACCGGCCCCTGGCTCGCTTCCACAAACAGCCCGCGGGTCGCGTTGCCGGTGAGCACGGCCCCTTCGATTCGCACGCGCGCGCCGTCGGTGTCCACCCAGAACCCGGGCGCGAGGTTGTCGCGGGAGACATGGCCGGTCACGGTCACATCGTGCGCGTGGATCAGCTTCACCGCGGTGACCGCCCAGCGCCGCGTGCCCGCCGCGTCCCCACGCCAATTGTTGAACGACGTCTCGCAGTTCTCCAGCCGGAGCCGGGCGACGCGCCCGAACCCCATCCCGACCGCGCCGTTGCCGTTTGCGCGGCAGTCGATCACCTCCAGCGAATCTGGCCTGCTGCGGTCGACGGGCAGCGGTGGGCAGTGTCCGAGCGAGAGCCCGCGCCAGTTGTTCTCGAGGAAATCGCACCGCTCAATGCGCACGCTCTCGGTGCCGCTGATCTCGACCGCCGAGCCTGGATGGAACGGGTTCGCGTGGCGGAACACGATTCCTTCGAGCTCGACACGGTCGAACCTGCGCAGGATGAGCAACGCGCGAGCGACAGGAATTTCGACCGAATCCGCGGGGCCGGGCGGTGAGGAAAGTCGGACGAACAGCCTGCCGGGGCCGGCTTCGCCGCCGGGTTCGACGCAGAATGAGCCCGGCGTGAGCTCATCGCGCGCGAGCACCTGCCGCAGGTGGGTTCCGTTCACGAGCACCATCTCCCGCCGGCGCAGAAACTCCGGGCGATCGACCCCGCGCATCCAGTCGCGGTAGTTGCGGGAGTAATCTTCGATCGGCGCGAGCCCCCACGCGTACGGCCACTCGGTCGCGTAAATGCGGCGCGCGCTGTCGATCGCGGTCCACGCCCGCCAGTCGCTCCACGGCTGCGCCGGATCCCCGCGCCGGCCGGTTTCCGCGCCGCAGATCACGACCCGGCCCCGGTCGCGCGCCCGAACAACAACGGTGACCGGCCGTGTGTCCTCCGGCGGCACCCAGACCAGCGGCTCGCGGAGACGGTAGAGGCCGGCGTTCAGGAGCAGCTCGAAACGCGCGGGCTGCGTGCTGCCGCGCGCCGAGTCCCTGAGCGCGGCAAACGCGGCCCGCAGGTCGCGCATTTCGTGTGCCTTCGGTCCCGGACGCATTTCGCCGGCGAGCGCAGGGTTGACCGCGATCCGCACCGTGTCCGCGCCCGCCCCCGCGGCAATTGCCCCGGGCGACACGATTGCCATGAACATGGCGGCAATCGCCGCAAACCCGACCGTGCGGCTCCGTGTGATGGATCGCTCACAGGTCACGCGCTTCCTTCTCCTCCGCTTCCGGCTCATCGCAGGGAACGTACAAAGACGCGACGAGAGCTTTGCACCCGCCCAGCTATATCCGCGGGGACCGAAGGTCACCGCGGTTCAGGCACAGGCGCGGACCGTGATCACGAGCGGGACGCTTGCTCGCAAGCTTCCCCCAGACTGCTGACAAAGTATTTCAGGCTTGATGAACCGCGGACCGCCGGTGAAGTGTCATTCTGACGCCACCGCAGGCGGCGGAAGCATGTCCTGAACGCAGTGAAGGAAAGGTCCGAGTTATCAACAGGTTGGCTCATGAGATCGACCCTTTACAAACCTGGACCTGCTTCACTTCGTTCAGCATGACGGACGATCACGCCTTTTTCAACAGTCTGCGGGACGCTTGCGAGCAGGCGTCCCTGGAGTCGCCCGCCCCGGGCTACGCACCTTCGGGTGACCGGGCGCACTGGCACGGCCCGCGCGCCGCGTGTACCTTATGGGCGTGATCAGTGTCGAGTAGCGCGGAGAGAATGTGGCTGTTGAGCGGAGACTGCTCGTGCGCGGGCCGTTCCGGCTGGCGACGGCGGTGAACGTGCTGCGCCGGGCGGAGACGGCGCCGCTGCTCACGCACGAGCCCGCGAACTTCCAGTTTTCGATGGAGGCGCCGGGCGGTGCGGTCGAGCTCGATGTGAGCCAGCGCGGCCCGGGCGCCGACCTCCAGCTCCGTGTGCTCGGCGACGCCGCCGACGGGACGGTCACCGATCTCGTCGCGCAGCGCGTGCTCCACATGTTTTCGCTCACGGTGAACGGAGACGGTTTCTTCTCCCGGGCGCGGGAGGATGTCCACCTGCGGCGGGTGCTCACGATCTGCCCCGACCTGCGCCCGGTGCTGTATCCGACGCCGTTCGAGGGAGTGCTCACCGCGGTGCTCTCGTACCGGCAGAGCGCGCGCGAGACGAGCGCGTTTCTCGGCAACCTGCGGGAGGTGTGCGGGATCGCGCCCGCGGGCAGGCCGCACGCCCAGCCCGCGCTGCCGGGCAAGTTCACGTTCCTCGCAACCCCGGCGAAGTTGCTGGAAATGGCCGGGCTGCCGCGCGGCAAGGTGCTCGCGCTGAAACGGATTGCCGCGCACCTTGTCGGCGAACCGGACCTGCTCGAACGGCTCGAGGGTATCTCGGACATCGCGCTCTCGCGCCGCGCGCTCCAGCGGCTCCCCGGAATCAACCGCTCGATCGCGCTGCACCTGCTCCAGTTCGCGTACGGCCACCCGGACCTGCTGCTCGACAGCTCGCTGCTCCGGCGCGCGGTGAAGCGGTTCTATCACCTGCCGGACCTGCCCGACGACAAAACGCTGCTCCGTCTCTCACAGCCCTACGAACGCTGGCGGAGCTGGTGGACGTTCTCCCTGCTCACCGCGAACGAGATGTCGGTGATCGTGTGAAACGGGGTTGCGAGCCCCTGGTCTTCGTCCTCTTCGACTCCTTCTTCGCTTGGAATCGGGTTCTCCCTGTTTTTCGCCGGCTCCGGAGACTATTTTGCATGATGCGCCGCGCGAGCGGCATGCCTGTGTCTTCCGGCCGGCTGCACGCGGGGCGGCCCTGCCGGGCCGCGAATGAACCCCGGCGGGTCCGGTCGAGGACGAGGGTATACCTGCATAGACGACAGAGGAGGACAGGCATGAACGGGTCAGCCAAGATGATGCAGCGCACGATCGCCGGCCTGACTGTGCTCGTGATCGTTCTTGCCTTTCTACTTCCCGCACAGCCCGCCCGTGCAGTATGGGAACCGCTTCTCTGGGAGAACTGGGAGCGCCCGGTCGGCACCCCGTTCCCGTGGTCAACATCGGGCCACCCGTGGCTGCTGTACCCCGGCCCCGGCATGATACGCTGGGACGTCGAGCGGGGCGCGATCTACCATCCCGGAGCGCCCGACGCGATCTCATCGGTCTGGTGCGTCGGCTCCCACCAGGGCCTGCAGCCCGGGGTCGACCCATACCCCGGCAACGTCTACACTCACCTCTACTGGGGACCCTTCAGTCTTGAGGATGCCGCGGAAGCCAACGGCAGTCTCTGGCTGTGGGCGGACATGGAGGAGAATGCGAACGGAACCGGCGATTTCTTCTACCTGGGAATCAGGCAGGGGGGGTTCAGCAGCAGCCTCAGCCAGTGGGACTTCCTGTACAAGAACGACGTCGGCGGCACGGACTCCGACTGGGATATGGTCCTGTTCGATTTCGATGAAGTGATCTCCGGCGAGGACACGGTCTCTTATCTCGGGATGGACAACCTGCTCATCTCGCTGATTTTCTCGTCCGACTATGACGATATCAACGGCCTCGGCGTGTTCGTCGATGACATCTCGATGGGGTTCGACAACGGGATGTTCGACTTCGAGCTGACAGGCCTGGAGCTCGTCAACCCGGATGATCCGAGCCAGGAGTTCGAGTTCCTGTTCGCTGACCAGCCGGTGCAGGCGAAGATCGATTTCAAGGCGCACGGGAACTTCGTCAGCAACGTCGTCGATCATGTGCTCTACGCGAACAACAACCCCGTGTCGGTGATCACCGATTCCTGGGAAGGCAGTGTCTATGGCCAGTCGTACTCCGTGCTCTTCGATGACATCCTCACCCCGCAGCAGCCCGGAGAGGTCGATATAACCGTCTTCCTCGATGCACAAATGGAGCAGCCGGAAGCAGACGAAACGAACAACGACTCCACGCGCACGTACACGATCTTCGCCGAGAACACGCCGCCGTGGATCGAGTTCATCCACCCGGACGCGGACAGCGACACGACAACAGGCGAGTGGTTCGACATCGTTTACGAAGCGTACAACAGCCCGGTGCAGGAAGAGGCGCTGATGACGTTCTTCGTGGACGTGGACAACGAGGGCAACGACGGGCAGCTGATCGAGAACGGGTTTAACCTGACCGTGCCGAACGCGCAGGATACGCTCGGCTTCTACATCGACCCGTTCCAGTACGGCGATTACTGGCTCTACGCGAAGCTCGACGACGGCTACCATGACCCGGTGTACACGTACTCCGAGGGGCCGATTCACTACATGGAGTCAGCGGTGGACGAGCGGACGCCGGCGAGCCGGCCGTCCGAGTTTCGCGTTGTCTCGGCCTGTCCGAACCCGTTCAACCCGACGGTCGATATTACGCTGGCTCTGCCGGCTCCCGGAGACGTCGAAGCGAACTGGTACTCAGTGGACGGTCGCCTCGTGGACCAACGCGACTTCGGCCGGCTCTCCGCCGGCGAACACAGCTTCAGCTGGACCCCGGACAATCTGCCGAGCGGGCTGTACCTGCTGCAGGTCAACGGCCCGAACGGCGTCGCGACACACAAGGTTACGTATCTGAAATGATCCGGCCGGCGGCTGGCGGCCGAGAGATTGTCGTCCTGAACAAGGCGGCGCCCCCGGTGTCATCCTGAACCGCGCCGCCGTTTGTATTCCTTCAGGCGGCACGAGTGAAGGATCTACCAGCAGGAACCATCATGGTCTGGTTTTCGACATGACCCGTGGGCGGATTATCGCGTAGATCCTTCACCCTTCGCGCCACACTGACGGCGCTTCGGGTTCAGGATGACACGGGACATGCGCCGAAACAAACCGGCGCTTCGGGTTCAGGATGACACTTGCGGCGGCGGGCGGGCGGCGACACGAAAAAACGGCCGTGGGGACTGATTCCCCGCGGCCGTTGATCGTTGCAAACGACTCCCGCGTGTCGAACGGCGGGAACGGGCCGGCGTCAGTTCTTCTTCTGCGCCTGCGCCTCGATTTCGCGCAACCTCCGCTTGTACTTGCGCCCGGTTTCGATCCCGTACCGGTGCAGCTTGTTGATCAGCGCCTGCCGGCTGAGGCCGAGCTGGTCAGCGGTCATCGACTGGTTGTGCCGGTTCTTCTCCAGCTGTTCCATGAGCATCCGCTTCTCGATGCGCGCGACGCGCTGCTTGAGCGTGCCCTCGCTGGTGTCGAGCATTGATGGATCACGGCGGCTGATCAGGTGGACGCTGAGCTGGTTCGGCCCGATCTCGCCCTGGTCCGGCGTGCGCAGCACCGCCTGCCGGATTTCATGCTCGAATTCATCCAGGTTGCCCGGCCAGTCGTAGGTGCCGAGGAAATCGTAGATCTGGTTGTTCACCCCGGAGATCACCTTGCCGAAGGTCACCGATGCTTCGTTCGCGAAGTGTTCGACGAGTGCGGGCAGATCATCGATCCGCTTGCGCAGCGGCGGGAACACGATCGGGAACTGCATCATCTTCAGGTAGAAGTCGTTGATCAGCTCGCCTTTGTCCCGCATTTCGCCCGGGTTGCGGGTGGAGATCATCACGATCCGGACGTTGACCGGGTATTCCTCGCGCTCGCCGTCGAGGGTGGCGAGCCCGCTTTCGAGCGTGCGCGCAATCCGACGCTGCAAGTCTTTGTGAAGCAGGTGAGCGTCCTCGAGGATGAGGGTGCCGTTCCTCGCATCACGCATCGCGCCGCGCCGGCCGCGCACCGGGGCGTCCTTCGCACCCGGAGCCTTGCCGAAGATGTTCCCACCGTGCAGATCCTTCGGAATGTCCGCGAGCGGCAACCGCACGATCGGGTTCTTGCGTCGCGGCCCGTTCCTGTGCAGCGCTTCCGCGGCGATCCACCTGCCTGTCCCCTTCTCGCCGATCAACGTGACCGGGATGTCCATATCCACTACGAGTTCGAGCGAGCGCCGCACGCGCTTGATTTCCGCACCGTCCCCGGGAAGTTCACCGAAGGCCACGTCCTGCTCCTTCTTCTCCCGCCAGTTGCTCACCTGCACGGAGAGCCGGTTCAGCGTGCGGTCCACGTTGATCAGGTGCCCGAGCACGCGCCCGGTCTGGAGGAACGTCTTCGCCTTGTTCCCCTTGAATTTGAGCCCCTTGTCGCCGCGGCTGCCGAGATAGACGGCGCCCATTGACGTCGTTCCCGCCGCGAGCGGGAAGATGATCACGCTGTCCGTCATCTCCCGGCGTACGCTCTTGCGTGCCGCGAGCTTCTTCACATCCTTCACTTTCGACGCAATCAGCACGCCATTCGGGTCGGTCGGGTGGTCCGCCGCGAACTGCGCGAAGATCCGCATGTCCTGATTCAACATCTCCGGGACGTCACCGGTGGAGGCGAGCTCACGCAGACTGCCCGTGGTCTCCTCCATTTCCAGCAACAGGCCGTGATCACCACCGTAAACGCTCTGCGCGTACTCCAGCAGCGCCTGCGCCATTTCCTGGCGGCTCCCGACCTGCTGCAGCGCTCTCTCGAGTTGTTCTTCCACGATCAACCTCGTTGTTTACCGACGTTCCTTTCCCTCGTGTTCGCCACAGATTCCCGCGCTCGCGAGCGGCATCCTGCGCTGTCCCTGCCGCGCAGAGAAACGCGGATCCAGTTGTCCAGGCCAATCCTTCGCGTGCGGTCAGTTCGCGGAGCGCCGCACAATCGCGCACGCTTCACGTAACCGCTGACACGCAGTCAGCAATTATCGATGTTGCAACACAGGGGATCCGGCGATATCGGGAGCGGCGAGTCCGTTGTTCCCCGGTCGGCACAGTCGGCGAATGCAGGTGATGACGGCATAGGGGAGCATCTCCCGCCGAGCTGTTACTAAAGGGGGATGCCGTCTCAACCTCACATTTTGTCGAGAGAACGAACGCTCGCGCTTCCACCTACCCCACGCTGCGAATATGTGAAAATAAATCACCGTATGCCACCACGAATCGAGCTTTTTCTCCGTTGCCTCTCCCTCCCGGAGCACTCCCCGCCGTTCCGTAGATTGACCGTCGCCGGAACCGACCACCTTTTCACCCGCGACTCTCTCGAGAGCGCTCGCGGCGGGTTCTTCGAGTGGAGACGAATCCGCGCTTGACTCGTTCGCAAACGGGGTCTAATTTGCACCCTCGCCGCGCCAGGGTAGCGGCGTAACCCCTTGTCATCAGCCGTTTTCCACTCACTTATCCACAGGGGCGCCGCCTCCGATCGCGTGTGTTCTCAGGGAGATAATTGCCGCCGGGACACCGCTATCCACAGTGTCCACAGCACGAATCATCCACACCCACGGGATACCGACCATGACCCTTCCGGCCCGACGGATACTGACCAAATCCGTGCCCGCCGAAGCCGATGACGACGCCGTCGCAGCCTGGGAGCCGGTACTCTCCGCGCTCCGGCAATCCCTGCCCGAACAGGCATTCCACACCTGGTTCGAGACGCTCAGGCCGCTCTCGCTCGACGACAACGTGCTCACGGTGGAAGTGCCGAGCCGCTTCTACTACGAGTGGATCGAGGGACATTACGCGAACCTGCTCGACTCAGTGGTCAGCGACCAGCTCGGGGAGGCGTGCAACCTGCAATACGCGCTCGCGAACGGATCGCGCCCTGAAGCGGAGCCGCCCCCGGTTACCGTCACCGACAGGAAACCGATCGCGCGCGCGCCGCGCTCACTCGCCGAAGATGGGCTCAACGAGCGTTATACGTTCACCTCGTTCATCGAGGGTCCGCCGAACCGGTTCGCGCGCGCTGCGTCACTCGCCGTTTCCGACGCGCCCGGGAAAACGTCCTACAACCCGCTCCTGATCTACGGCGGCGTCGGGCTCGGGAAAACACACCTGCTGCAGGCGATCGGGAACGAGGTCAGCCGCCGCGACCCCGATCTCCGCGTGCGCTACATCTCCAGCGAACAGTTTCTCAACGAGTTCGTCGAGGCGGTGAAAGCAAACCGCGGAGACCGGTTCTCCGCACGCTACCGGAGCGTCGATCTGCTGCTGATGGATGACGTGCAGCTGCTCGTCGGCCGCGACCGCACGCTGATGGAGTTCTTTCACATCTTCAACGCGCTCTACCAGGCAGGCAGGCAGATCGTACTCAGCAGCGACAAACCGCCGCGCGAGCTGAACGGCCTCGATGAGCGGCTCGTGAGCCGGTTCGGCTGGGGCCTGGTCTGCGACATCGGTCCACCGGATTTCGACACACGCGTCGCGATCGTGGAGATGCTCTGCGAGCAGGAGGCGGTTTCGCTGTACGGCGATGTGATCGAGTACATCGCAGAGCGGTTCACGAACAACGTGCGCGAGATGCAGGGCGCGCTGATCCGTCTTGTCGCCCACGCCAGTCTCAACGGCAGCGACATCACGCTCGAACTGGCGAAAAACGCGCTCCGCGATCTCGTCTCCGTCCGCGAGCAGCGTGTCGATGTCGAGACGGTCCAGCGGATTGTCGCGGATCACTATAACATCGCGCCGGACATGTTGATCGCGAAGCTGCGCACGCAGCCGATTGCACACGCGCGCATGATCGCGATGGCACTCTCGCTCCGGCTCTGCCATCTGTCGCTGAAACAGGTCGGCGCGAGGTTCGGCGGGCGGGATCATACAACCGTGCTGCACGCGCGCGAACGCGTCGAACGATGGCGGGAGGAAAGCGAGCGTTTCGCCGCCGAGATCGCCGCACTCGTGCGTAGAATCACCACCGAAACGGGCTGACCGGGTCTGTCGATCACGGGCTATTCATGCCGTCGGCCGGCGCGATAGTTTGTTGATCGCGGATACCCCTTTCCTTATACTTCAGCGTCGGAATGGCAGGGGGTGCGCGCGCTTCCTATCCACCGGAGTTATCCACCTCGGTGGGTGAGAACTGTGGACGGAGAGTGGAACCGCCGGGAGAACCTCGCCGTCACTCGCAACACGGTGGACGCACGTGGACAACCGGCTGTTTCTCAACAGCACTGTCCACCGCCAGGCCTGCGCCGGACAGCGGCAGCGCCGGCCGCATTCGCCAGCACGGGCGCGGTTATCCCCATCGTCCACAGCCCGATCACGAATACGAGTAGAGTATCAACCTCGTTCTTGTAACGGAACAGATGGGGATGTCCCGACCCCGGTAGCATGAGGAGAACCATGCGCTTTCGTGTCGCTCAGGATCAGTTCCTGGAAGCCATCGGCCGGGTTGCACCGACTGTGCCGACGAAATCCACCCTTCCGATTCTGTCTAACGTCCTCCTCCGACTCGAGGAGAAAACGCTGCACATCGCCGCGACCGATCTCGAGGTGTCCGTGGTTACCGAGCTCGCGGTGGACGGGGAGCGGGACGGGAGTGTGTCGGTGCCCGCGAAGAAGATCGGGGATATCGTGCGCGAGCTGGAAGGGCTCGTGCTCACCTGTGATGTGGACGAAAACCATCACCTGAAGCTCGAGACGGAGATCGGCGAGTACGAGTTGCTTGGCACGCGCGCCGAGGAGTTTCCCTCGCTGCCGGAATTCGATGGGGCGACCACAATCGAGATCGAGGCGGAAAAGCTCGATTCGATGATCCAGCGCACGATCTTCGCGGTCTCGCGTGATGAGCTGCGTCCGGCGCTCACGGGCGTCCTCTTGCAGCTGCGTTCGCACGAGCTGCGTGCGATCGCGACCGACGGGCACCGGCTCGTGCGCATCATCGACCAGGAGTTCGAAAGCGAGAGCGAGCACGAGCTGATTGTGCCGGTGAAGGCGCTCGACCTCGTCCGGCGCAACCTTCCGGAAGAGGGAACCGTCGAGCTCGCGATCGGCGAGAGCCAGATCCGGGCGAAGCTCCCGGAAGCGACCCTGTACAGCCGTCTCATCGAAGGACGTTACCCTCACTACGAGAGCGTGATCCCGTCCGAAAACAACAACCGGCTGATTGTCTCCACGGACGTGCTCGTACGGGCGCTGAAACGGGCGCAGATCTTTGCGAATCCGATCAACCGCCAGGTCGTGTTCAATCTCGCCCCGGACTCGCTTGAAGTGCTCGCTGAAGATGTCGAACTCGGCGGCAAGGGCCATGAGAAGGTGGAGGCGAAGTACGACGGCGAAGAGCAGGGGATCGGCTACAACGCCAGCTATCTGCTCGACCTGCTCAAGCACGTGGTCACGGATGATGTCCGTTTCGACCTCGGCGGACCGAAGCAGGCGGGGATTGTGCGCCCGACGGTCCCCAACGAGGGCGAGGACTTCCTGATGCTGATCATGCCGGTGCGGTTGTCGTAGTCGTTTCGAACACGCCGAGCTCGTGGAGAATCTGCGGCAATGGGAAATCAGGACGCGCCTCGCCGTAAATGGCCGCACGCTGTGTTCCGCATCTCGGCTGGCGGGACAGCCGATTCTCCATGGAACCGCCGTCGCTTCTTGATATGGTGGAAAACGCTTTCCTGAACTGGCATTTCCCACCTCGATTTCGTATCTTGAGTTGATTCCGAACAGGCCGGCGAGGTTTCGGAATACCAACTGGTTCCGTGCCTGGTTGGCGAGTTGTGCGCGAGCGCCGGCGCATCTGTGTGCGGGATGAACCCGATCTCAACTGCGAAGCAATGATGCGAGCTGGGGAAGAGCGAGAGAAACCGTGGCGTCTGTGGGAGCGTGAACGCCGCCGGAAACCCCGTGGACGGGGCGAATCCGGGGACGGAAAGGTGCATGCGCTCTCCGCGCTGATCGGCGCGTGGCGGGAACGTGACGAAGTTCGCATTTCGCTTCGCGAGGCGGACCTGTTTTCTCGCTGGTCGGAGATCGCCGGCGCGCCGGTCGCGGAGCACGCGGAGCCGGTACGTATCGAACACGGCCGGCTCACGTTGCAGGTGGAGGACAGCGCGTGGCGGCACCAGCTCCTTTACATGCGGCGCGAGCTGATCGGCCGGATCAACGGCGCCCTCGGCGAAAAAACGGTGCGCGAGATCAAGTTTACGGCGTAGCCGACCGGCCGTGAATCACTAATACGAAAGAGTTGTGATTGATGGGAAACGAAAAGCACAGCGAATACTCGGCGCAACACATCCAGGTGCTGAAGGGTCTGGAGGCGGTGCGCAAGCGGCCGGCGATGTACATCGGCGATACGAGCACGCGCGGGCTGCATCACCTCGTCAGCGAGGTCGTGGACAACTCGATCGACGAGGCGCTCGCCGGCTACTGCAGCGAGATCAGGGTCGTGCTGCATGATGACGGCTCGGTGTCAGTCGAGGACAACGGCCGCGGGATCCCGGTGGACATCCACCCGGAGTACACGAAACCGCCGAAGACGGCGCTGGAAGTGGTGATGACCGTGCTCCACGCCGGCGGAAAGTTTTCGAAAGACACGTACAAGGTGTCCGGCGGGCTGCACGGGGTCGGCGTCAGCGTCGTGAACGCGCTCGCCGGGTGGTGCGAGGTTACGTCAATCCGCGAGCGGATTCCGTACACCCAGCGCTACACGCGCGGCGTGCCGGACGGCGAGGTCCAGCGCGGAACGAAACGGAAACAGGGCGCGGCGAACGGCACCTACACCCGGTTCAAGCCGGACCCCGAGATCTTCTCCGAGATGACGTTCCGCCGCTCGCTCGTCGCCGGCCGGATCCGTGAACTCGCTTTCCTCAACAAGGGGCTGACGATCACGCTCCGCGACGAACGGGAAGATGAGCCGTACGAAGAGGTGTTTCGGTTCAAGGGCGGGCTCGCGGCGTTCGTCAAGTATCTCGACGAGTCCCGCACCCCGATCCTCGCGAAGCCGATCTACTTCGAGAAGGAGCGGGAGGCGGTCCCGATCGAGATCGCGTTCCAGTACAACGATTCGTACCAGGAGAACATCCACTCCTACGTGAATAACATCAACACGATCGAGGGTGGGACGCATGTGAGCGGGTTCAAGACCGCGCTCACGCGGACGCTGAACAATTACGCGACGCGGATGAAGCTGTTCAAGAAGGAGGGGTTCCGACTCAGCGGGGACGACTGCCGCGAGGGCCTGACCGCGGTGATCAGCGCCAAGGTCGCCGAACCGCAGTTCGAGGGGCAGACGAAGACGAAACTCGGCAACAGCGAGGTGCAGAGCATTGTCGAGACGATCGTCGGCGAGATGCTCGGCGATTACCTCGAGGAGAATCCGTCGGTCGGCAAGCGGATCGTTGATAACGCGGTGCAGGCTGCGCGGGCGCGTGAGGCGGCGCGCAAGGCGAAGGACCTGATCCGCCGCAAGGGCGCGCTCGAGTCCGGCACGCTTCCCGGCAAGCTCGCCGACTGCAGTCGGCGCGGGTGCGAAGGCACCGAGATCTACATCGTCGAGGGCGACTCCGCCGGCGGCTCCGCGAAGCAGGGCCGCGACCGCCGGTTCCAGGCGATCCTACCGCTGCGCGGAAAGATCCTCAACGTGGAAAAGGCGCGGATGGACAAGATCCTCTCCAACGAGGAAATCCGTACCCTGATCACCGCGATCGGCACCGGCATCGGCGACCCGAACCACAGCAACGGTGACCATGACCTGTTTTCCGCCGACGGCGCCGCCGGCAACGGCGAAACGAATGGAAACGGGGCGAACGGCAACGGCGGTGAGTTCAATTTCGAGCGCCTCCGTTACGGCAAGATCATCATCATGACCGACGCCGACGTGGACGGAGCGCACATCCGAACCCTGCTGCTCACCTTTTTCTACCGCTACATGCCGGAGCTGATCAAGCGCGGGATCGTGTACATCGCGCAGCCGCCGCTCTACCAGATCCGCAAGGGCAAGCAGGAGCATTACGCGTACGACGAGGACGAGCGGATCCGGAAGATCAAGGAGCTCGGCGACGGGGCGAAGCTTTCGATCCAGCGCTACAAGGGCCTCGGCGAGATGAACCCGGACCAGTTGTGGGCGACGACGATGGACCCGGAACGGCGCACCGTGCTCAAGGTGACGATCGAGGAGGCGGCGGAAGCCGACCACCTGTTCTCGACGCTGATGGGCGATGCGGTCGCCCCGCGCCGCGAGTTCATCGAGCAGAACGCGAAGTACGTGCGGAACCTGGATGTGTAGGTCCCGGGACTGATGTCAGTCCTGAGACCTGAGCACTGGCGGGTGGCCCGGGGACGGGTGGCCCGGGGCTTGCCCCGGGTATCATGGACCGTCGGATCACATACCCTTGCCCTTGACTTTAGTCAAGGATAATCATACAGTTGGATAGTCGTCATGCACCGGTCGATCAGCCGCGCTTGACAAGCAAGCACGGGCATGTTCGAGCGGGCGAATTCCGACTTGAAGGGTGTCATCCTGAACCGCGCCGCCGTTTGGATCCGGTGAGGCGGCCGAGCCGGTCGCGCGAGTGGGTCGCGATCGTGCCGGGCGGCGGCCCGCCGAGCCACGGGGGCAGCATGATCCGGCGCAGCGGGAGAACGGGGATCCCGTGGAACCCGTCCAGCTCGAGCAGTCCGCTCACCGCGGCACCTTCATTCTCGACCAGTCCCGCCCCTGCCAGTTCGCTCACCGGGCAGGTGACGAACCCGGTCTTGACATTCCGCGCCCGCGCCCGCGCCGCGTCCCGGCAGAATGCGGCTCCCTCGCGCGCCATCTCCAGCGTCGTCTCCTCCATCAGGTGAGTGTTGCCGGTGACGTGGGTGATCGCAAGCTTCGACGCCGCCTCGATTTCGTCCATCAGCGTCATTGCGCCGGCGACTGTGCCGGTGAACGGGCGGTTGCGGTTGAGCACGAAGTGCATCGCAAACCGTCTCCGGCGGAACACGGGCGCGAGCGAGGCGAGCACGGTCGCGCCGACATTGTCGCCGCCGACGTCGAGCAGCGTGATCCCGTCCGTGTGCTCGACCGCACCGCGCACATGCGGGAGCAGGATCGGGAGGTCGGCGCTGTGCAGCTCCGCTTCGGGGGCGATCACGCGGATCCCGAGCTCCTCCATCGGCTCGCGGGCCTCCCGGCAGCGGAAGTACGGGTTGACGAGATCGAGGTCGGCGATTGTCACGCGCCGGCCGTCACGCGCCAGCGCCTCCGCAACGTTCACCGCGACCTCGGTCTTGCCGGAGCCGTAGTTGCCGGTGAACAGAACCACCTCTTCTTGTTCGTCGAAGATCGGAGTCAACGGATCCTCTCGTGTCAGAGTGTGGAACGGCTTGTCGCGGGCGGCCGGTGCGGGCCGGGAAGGTAATCATGCCCGTGCTGCGGAGTCAGCCCACGCGGCCATGTCACGGCGGCGGCGAGTCTGTCACGGACGGCGCCGCGCGTGCCTCTCCATGACGGTAACACGGCGTATAGCGGTTCGTTCGGCCTCCGGTGGAGACAGCGAGCCGGGTCAATTGTCCGGGATTGTGAGTGACGCTTGTGCAGGCGTTCGCAAGTTAGGTAATATCGACCTTGCCGAATCGGTCCCGGGTTTCGCCCACGCCGGGTAGAACCGGGTCCTTTCGCGAAGACGGCTGCCAAGAGAGGAGCTCGAAAATCGGCTGTCAGCACGCTCTCCTCAGACCGGTCAACTCAGACAGCGAGCTCGATCAACGGCGCCTGCGGTCAGACCCGCGCCGAACGTATCCGGTTTTCACGCCTCAGGGCGGATCGGATTGTTGTTTCGAGTGCAGGATCGTCCATTGACTGGACTGAGATGGGGAAGGTCAAAAAAGGAAGGGGAGTGGCTATGAAACACACGTTGCTCTGTTTCGCGCTTGCGGTGGTGTTCGTGCTTGCGTTTGCCGGAATCGGAACCGCGGCGCAGCCGGTGGCGGACAAGGAAGCGCTTCTCGAAGCGATTGAAGCGTACGAGGCCGGCCTCCCGCTCACCGCGGATCAGTACGCGCTGCTCAAGATGGAAGGCTACAGCAGCGACGATCCGGCTTACGAGATCGACGAGGTTGGCGGCCCGGACGCGTTCGGGTACATGTACAAGGACAGCCAGGAGCCGGACGGGCCGACCTACGAGTGGATCGACATCACAGACACGGGAATGAGCGTCATCGCCGACCTGAGCGACGATGACACGGTCGGACCGTTCGACATCGGGTTCAACTTCCCCTACTACGGGACGAACCGCAGCGAGTTCTGGGTGCAGTCGAACGGCGTGATCTCGTTCTTCAGCGGCTATGTTTCTCTCGGGAATCAAGACATGCCTGCCGCGGGCTACGGCGCGATGATCGGCTGGTTCTGGGACGACCTCGACCCGGCGCAGGGAATGAGCGGAGCCGACATCCTCATGGAGAACATGACGATCGACGGGCAGGACGCGCTCGTGATCGAGTTCTTCGAGATGGATGAGTACCCGGATGGACCTGACGTGCCGACGATGACCGCGGAGATGATCCTGTTCGCCGACGGTACGGTCAAGCTGCAGTACATGAACGTCGATGCCGGCTGGGACATCGGCGGCGGCACGATCGGGATCCAGGACGACAGCGGCACGATCGGCCTGAGCACGCTGTACAACGGAAACGTGCCGAATTACCCGTTCAACGAGCTCGCGATCCTCTACTACCTGCCGGAACCGGACGCGAACGTGAGCGGGTATGTCTATGACGAGGCGACGGAAGCGCCGGTGGCGGGCGCCGAGGTCAGCTTCGGCATGGGCACGGCGACGACGGACGCTGACGGGTTCTACTCGATCCAGGGCATCTACTCCGGCAACAACAACGTGGTGATCACCGCGGACGGTTATGTCACGTACCAGACCACGGTGATGCTCGATCCGGGCGACAACACGTACGACTTCTGGATCGAAGCGCTGCCTCCGCCGCAGGACGACCACTACTTCACCGATTTCGAGGACGGCCCCGGTTTCTTCGAGGGTGACGGCGTCTGGCAATACGGGATTCCGACCTCCAACCCTCCCAGCGCCTATTCCGGTGAGTACGCCTGGGGCACAGCGTTGAACGGCAACTACGGCAACAACCAGGACGACTGGCTCGTCACGCTCACCTCGTGGGAGATCGACGACGAGACGGCCTACCTCAGTTACTACCACTGGGTCGACTACGAACCGTTCTGGGACGGCTACAACTTCAAGGCGTCCACCGACGGCGGCGACACGTGGTTCCTGCTCACGCCGGAGGGCGGTTATCCCGACGCCGATGTCGTCGGTCTTGACGGCGAGCCCGGATTCAACAACAACGGCCAGAGCCAGTCGTGGGTGCAGATCACCTATCCGCTCGGAGACTACGCCGGCCAGGTGCTCTGGTTCGCGTTCCGTCACGGGACGGACGGATCGGTCACATATCCGGGCGTGACGATCGACGACTTCGAGGTGTACCTCGGCGACCTCGATCCGGTTGAGCTGACGCTGACCCCGGTGGAAGGGACAACGATCCCTGCGAACGGTGGCACGTTCATCTACGACGCGATGATCGAATCCGAGCTTCCGAACCCGGTGAACGCACAGGCGTGGACGATGGTCGATCTCCCGACCGGCGGTTCCTACGGGCCGATGTTCGTCGTCCCGGTGACGATTTCGCCGGGGGTGACGACCGTGCTCGGGCTGCAGCAAGCGGTGCCCGGGTTCGCGCCCGAGGGTCTGTACGCGTTCCACGGTTCGCTCGGCTTCTACCCGGGCCTCGTCGCCAGCACTGACATGTTCTACTTCTGGAAACTCGGTGCAGCGGCCGGCGGGGTGAACGATTGGCAGGGCACACCGTGGGATCTCGCCGGCGAGGCGACCGCGACCGTCGAATTGCCGGAAGAGTACGCGGTGGAACCGGCGTACCCGAACCCGTTCAACCCGGCGGCGAACGTGACCGTTGAACTGCCGGAGACGTCGGAGCTCACCGTGCGCGTGTTCAACGTGTCCGGCCAGGAGGTCGCGGAATTGGTGAACGGGCGTGTCGAGGCGGGCCGTCACACATTCACATTCGACGGGTCCTCGCTCGCGAGCGGCGTGTACTTCATGCACACGAACGTGCCGGGTGAACTCGACCAGGTGCAGAAGGTGACTCTGCTCAAATAGTCTGGCCGATCTGTCATCCTTCACCCCCCGCACTCCTTTTGTGTGGGGGGTGAGGCATCTCGAGCACAGACCGGGATTGTGTGATCCTGAACCCCCGCACGTCAATGTGTTCGGGCGTGAAGGATCTACCGGCAGGTACCGCGCAGGGTGCGCGTCAAATAACCCGCGGGTAGTGTACCGCGCAGATCCTTGACTCGCGCCGCCTCAACAGATACAGATGGCGGCGCGGTTCAGGATGACACGGCCGGATGCGCCGAAACAAACCGGCGCTACGGCGAGAGGGGGACGCTTGCTGGCAAGCGTCCCCCTCCCGTTTCCTCGTGCCCGCGCTTGCGCCCTTCTCTCGTGCCCGCGCTTGCTTGTCAAGCGCGGCGCCCTCCGGTACACGAAACCCGGGGCTGAACGCCCCGGGCCACACGGACGTCAGGCGCAGGGAAACCCGGGAGTGACCCCGGGTTTCCCATCCGTGCGGCCGCAGCGCACATCCCCTCTCCGATCAGCCGCGCGGGCAGGCTCGCACGGCCGGTACACGGCAGACGGTGTAGCCCGGGGTCGCCGACCCCGGGGAGGGCTCCACGGCAGAGGACGGCCGTCCCGGCTGTCTCCACGTGCGGGCGAAAACGTCGGCCGTCTCGCTTGTCGCGCTTGTTTCGTGATTCCCGGTGTTGTAGCATACACCGTCATCCCGCGCATTCGTCCGCAGGCGATTGCCAGCTTGTCACGCGGGTTTCCGGCGTTTTCCGGAACGCAACACTTGGGACGGGAATATGGGCTGCGGACGGCGGGTGGTCGGTGCGAGTCAACCTCGTTGCTCGTGGAGCTTGAGAAGATGAGCCGGTGCCTTTCCGCCGTACTTGTGATCCTGCTCGCCGGGATCACGGCCGCGGGAATCTCCGCGCAGCGCTCCGCCCCGGGGCTTGCCGGAGATTCGGTCATCGACGCGTACAAACGCTGGGACTCCGGGCAGTCCCTCTCTCGCCCGGACATCAGTTTGTTGCGCGCGCACGGCGACCTGCTCGATCGCGGCGCCGTTCGCGACGATCCCGGCCGCCACGCAGCCGGACCGGACGGTTTCGGCTACGCGTACCGCGACAGCTACGAACCGGACGGTCCTGCATACTCGTGGGTGGACATCAGCGGGACCGGCGCCGAGATCGCGGCGGGCTTCGGGCTTGGCGACGAGGATGTCGTCGGGCCGTTCCCGATCGGTTTCGATTTCCCCTTCTACGGCGGCCTCGTTGACCAGTTCTGGGTGCAGTCGAACGGTGTGATCTCGTTCTTCCCCGCGTTCGTTCTGCCGGTCAACCACCCGATCCCGTACCAGAACTACGGCGCGATGGTCGCGTGGTTCTGGGACGACCTCGACCCCGACAACGGCGAGGACAGCGGACCGGTGTACTATGAGACACGCGACGTGGGCGGCGTGCGCGCGCTCGTCGTATCGCTGCTGGACCAGGATGAGTATCCGGGCGGTCCGAACCAGGACAGGATCAGCGCGCAGGTGCTGCTGCTCGAGGACGGACGGATTCGGTTCCAGTACGCGTCCGTGGATGACGGGTTCGACATTGCGGGCGGCACGATCGGCATCCAGGGCGCGGGCGGTGAATACGGATCCTGCTACCTCTGCGACGGCGATCCCGCGGGTGTGCCGGCGGCCGGGCTCGCGGTCGAGTTCGAAAGGGCTCCGCCGAACGCAGTGTTGACCGGTCTCGTCGTGGACACGACGAACGCGAGCGTGATCGCGGGCGCCGAGGTCGCGGTCGGCTCAGCGCAGGCGGTCACCGGTGAGAACGGGCGCTTCCTGTTTCCCCCCCGGCATCCCGGCGACGGGATCCCGCTGGTCGTGAAGGCCGAAGGGTACCACGTGCTGCACACCGAGGTGGACGTTTCCCCCGGGCTCAATCAGTACGTTCTCGCGCTCAAGCCGTTCGACGCTCCGCTCGACCGGACCTACCTCAGTTCGTTTGAAGTCAACCGGGGCGTGCTCACTCCCCGCCTCGGGAACGAGAACTGGAGCTACGGCGAGCCGACGTCGAACCCGCCCGGCGCTCACACTCCGCCGCGCGCATGGGTCACCGGTCTGAACGGGAATTACGCTAACAACTCCAGTGACTGGCTCGTCACCCGCAAGCCGTTCCTCCTCCAGCAGGGCGCGTTTCTTCGGTATTGGCACTGGTATGATATCGAGGCGGACTGGGACGGCTACAACGTGAAACTCACGCTTGACGGCGGCGAGACCTGGCTCCTGCTTGTCCCGGAGGCCGGGTACAGCGACCAGGACGGGATCCCCGCGAACGGCTGGCAACCGTGCTTCAACAACGCCGGCGGGGGCGGCCAATGGGAGCAGGTCACGTTCGATCTCTCGCAGTACGCCGGCGAACGGGTCTGGCTCGGGTTCCATTTCGTCTCCGATCCCTTCCTCGCGTTTCCGGGGGTCTGCATCGACGACCTCGAGATTCATGTGGACGAGCCGTTCGAGGGGTTCGCCTTGTACAGCGAGGCGCAGGTGGACCTGGTGCCTCCGTACGGCGGCGAGGTTTCGTTCTACTGCACGCTGTTGAGTCCGTTGCAGCAGCCGTACACGACGGACGCTTGGACCGCCGCGCGGTTGCCCAACGGGTCGTTCTCCGGCACGATCCAACTCACCGAGTTCACGTTGCACCCGGGTTTGACGACTACGCCTGTGCTCACCGTCGCTGTACCGGACACAGCTCCCGCGGGTGAGTACCGGATGTTCGCGCGGATCGGTTTCTACCCCTGCTGGACGGCCGCGCAGGGATCGTTCCCATTCGTGAAACAGTCGGACCGGTCGTTGCGCCCCGCGGGGTGGGGTTTACCGGCTGCGCCCGCGGCGGAAGTCCGTGCCGAGCGCGCCGGCGCCGGGAGCCTGCGCGTGTGGCCGAACCCGTTCAACGCGGCGGCCACGGTCGCGTTCGATTTGCCCGCCCGCGGCCGGCTCGCCGTGAGCCTGCACGACATCACCGGCCGGGAAGTACGTGTGCTCGCCGACCGAGAGTTCGCCCCCGGCTCTCATCAG
The DNA here is from genome assembly GCA_018263585.1 of Calditrichota bacterium. GTDB lineage: Bacteria > Electryoneota > Electryoneia > Electryoneales > Electryoneaceae > JAANWZ01. Next base: position 38,686 of record JAANWZ010000031.1, read on the forward strand.
ATCGAGGTGAACGGCGCCGATTTACCCAGCGGCCTTTATCTGCTCCACCTGTCGGGTGAAAGTGGACTCAATGAGACGCGCAAGCTGCTGCACGTGAAATGAACCCAGCCCTCTGTCGCCCCTGTCTGGCCGTGCCTTCCGCGGCAGGGTAAGGTCATGGTCCGTCCGGTTCCGCTCCGGGAGCGGTTGCGGTTGCCCGTGTTTTCTGCTGGAACTTGCCACGGCGCCGCGGGTTTCGCGTGCGCGACATCCGCCCGCGCGCCGCGGGCCCGCATGATTCTCCCGTGAGGCCGCCCTTTCGCCCTGATTCCGTCTGCCGTAAATTGCCGCAGATTCGGGCAACCCACACGGGGAGGCACCTTGCAGCGACGGCGGTTCATTCGTGTGGCCGGCACAGCCGCGGCCGGAGCCCTCAGCCTTCCTTCCCTGATCCGTTCGCAGCCGGAACCCGGCCCGAGCATCCTGCTCGTGGTTTTCGACGATCTCAACGACTGGGTCGGCTGCATGGGCGGCCACCCGGACGCGCAGACGCCGAATATCGACTTCCTCGCCGAGCAGGGCGCGTTGTTTGACAACGGCCACTGTTCGGCCCCTCAGTGCCTGCCGTCGCGGACGAGCTTCCTTTATGGCAAGAAGCCGTCCACGCTCGGCGTGTACACGAACCAGGATGAGTGGGAGGACGCGGTCGAGGGTCTGCCGAGCCTGCCGGCGCACATGCGCGCGAACGGGTACCGCACGATCCAGGCCGGCAAGATCTTCCACGGCGGCAACCCGGATGACGCGTGGGACGAGCAGAACGGGCACCATCCGGACGCGCGCATCCCGTGGCGGCCGAACAACGGTTTCCCGCAGTCGTACAACAGCTCGTTCGACTGGTACCCGCTCGACAGCCGCGAACAGTTGATGCTCGACCACGAGCTCGCGGACTGGTCGGCGGCGGAGATCAACGCGACGCCCGAAGATCAGCCGTTCTTCCTCGCGATCAACCTGTTTCGCACCCATATCGCGTACACGCTTCCCCGGCGGTACTACCGGATGTACGACCCGATGGCGATCAGCCTGCCGGAACGGATCCCGAACGATCTCGATGACATCCCGCAGGCGGGGCTCGACATGATCACCGAGTTCTATGAGAGCCAGATCGTGAACTACAAGCAGCGCCGGCAAGCGGTCGCCGCCTATCTCGCGGGGATGAGCTACACAGACGCGATGCTCGGCCGCCTGCTCGAGGGGGCGGCCGGGAGGCTGTTCGACGGCAACACGATCATCTGGCTTGTCAGCGACCACGGCTCCCATTGCGGCGAAAAGGAACACTGGCTGAAGGGGACGCTGTGGGAGGAATCGACGCACATCCCGTACATCGTGAACGTGCCGGGGATCACCCAGCCGGGCAGCGTCTGCCACCAGCCGGCGAGCCTGCTCGATCTCTACCCGTCGCTCGTCGAACTCACCAGTGTGCCCGATCCCGGCGGCCTCGAGGGGCTGAGCCTGCAGCCGTGGCTGATCGACCCCGAAACTCCGCGTGAGGAGCCGGCGCTGACCACGTTCGGCCCCGGGAATCACGCCGTCCGCACCGACCGCTGGCGCTACATCCGCTACGCCGACCTCAGCGAGGAGCTCTACGACCACGACAACGATCCGAACGAATGGACGAACGTCGCGGACGACCCGCAGTACGACGATCTCAAGGAAGAACTCGCGCAATGGATGCCCGATGACGGACCGTGATCGACAGACCGGCCCCTTCTTCCGCCCGCTTGTCGCCCTGCTGCCGGCGCTCGTGATCGCGCTTGCTCCGGCGGCCGGCGCGCAGCCGCTGCAGAGCGGACCCGGCAACGATATTCTCCAGTGCGTGACCCCGGTCGAGGGCGGGCGCTTCGCCGTCGCCGGGCGCACTTCTTCCTCCATCGAGCACGATCTGAGCGCGATGTTTGCGCTGCTCGATGAAGACGGCGACGTACTCATCGACCTCACCTTCAGCCCCGAGGACTGGACCGAGTTCCGCGACATCGTCCAGCTCGCGGACGGGTCTCTCGTTGCAGTCGGGGCGACCGGCGACCCGCGTTACGAAGACTACGACATCTACGTGGTCAAACTCACCGCGGACGGCGATGTCGTCTGGGCGGAAACGTACGGGACCGATGACGAGGACGGGGCGGAGGCGGTGCTCCCGGACGGCGAGGGCGGGGTGTATGTCGCCGGGTTCACGCTCGAGGCGGAGGCAAACCGAACGGACATGATCTGCCTGCGCATCGACGCGCAGGGCAGCGAATTGTGGGATGTCCGGTTCGGCGGAAACCGCCACGAATCCGCCGTCGGGATCGCGCGCGCCGCCGAGAATCGCATCGTGCTCGCCGGCAGCACCACGTCCGGCAACGATGACCACCGCGACGCGTATCTCGTCTGCATCGACGACGGCGGCAACGAGGTGTGGTCGGACTACTACGTTCTCCCGTACCCACAGGACGGCTCCGCGGTCGCGGCGACCGGCGACGGCGGCGTGCTTGTCACCGGCGTCACGTTCCCTGACGAGGACAGCGACGAGACCGATCTGCTCCTGCTGCGCGTGAACGACAGCGGGCAGATGATGTGGATCCGGCATTACGGCGGACCGGGCCTCGACATCGGCACCGGGATTGTCCGGATCCCGGGCGGCGGCTTCTACGTGAGCGGGCGCTGGCACAACGTGGCCGAGCAGCAGACGACGGGCTGGCTGCTGCGCGTGGACGCGCTCGGCGACACGTTGTGGACGCAGCGGTTCGGCGGCGGGGGCTGGGACCAGTTCAACGACGTTGCGCTGCGCGATGAATCCACGTACGTCGCCGTCGGCATGATCGACCGCGGCGACGAGTTCCTCACGGACTACATGATCGTCGATGAGGAGCTGGGCGGCGCGGAAGAGAACCCGGCAGCTCCCCCTTCGACGCAGGTGTTGCTCGACTCCTACCCGAACCCGTTCAACGGGACTGCGGTCGTGACTCTGGAGCTGCCGCACCGGGCCGGGGTTGACCTCCGGGTGTACAACATCCGCGGCAGGCTCGTCGCGCGGCCGGCGTCCGGTGTCTTCCCCGCGGGCGAGCTGCGCGTTTCCTACATCCCCGGGGCCGTCGCGGGTGGGATCTACTTCCTCCACGCTGTGGTGGACGGCCGTCCCCGCGCCACGCGAAAGCTCATCTACCTGCCGTAGCGGAGCACGTAGCCCGGTTTCGTGGAAACCGGGGAGGGTCGGGTTGCACATCACACCCCCCGGGTTCGGCGAACCCGGGCTACGCCGCTCCCATCCGTTGAGCAGCCGGAGCTCGTGCCCGCGCGTGATCAGGCGGGCTTTTTTCCGTACGTTTGCCGTCAACGAAACCGCGCTTGTGAAAGCGGCCGGGGTCCATGCACTACACCTGGGAAATCGCGAACCGGTACCTGCGATCGAAGCGGCGCACCGGGTTCATCTCGCTGATCACGTACCTGTCCGCGGCCGGGGTCGCGGTCGGCGCCGCTGCGCTCGTGATCGTGCTCTCGATCATGAACGGGTTCGAGGAGGAGGTGCGCGCGCGGATCATCGGCGCGGACGCTCCGCTCCGGGTCGAGACGTTCTCCGGCCGGCCGATCCGTGACTGGCGCGCGGTCGCGGACACGATCCGCGCGTTCGACCGGGTCGAGGCGGTGACGCCGTACATCCTCGAGAAGGGGATGATCCGCCACCGCCACTACACGGAGGGCGCCGTGATCCGCGGCATCGACCCGGAGACGGTCGGTGATGTGAACAACCTCCCGGAGATGCTCGTCACCGGCTCGCTCGCCGGGCTCGACCCGCCGCCGGGCAGCGACGAGCCGGCCGGGATCATCCTCGGTCGCTACCTCGCGGACGTGCTCGCGACCGCGCCGGGCGACACCGTGTTCCTGCTCTCGGCCGCCGGAATGACCGGGCCGTTCTCCCAGCCGCGGATGGGCCGGTTCCGTGTGACCGGCGTGTTCGAGTCCGGGCTCGCCGAGTTCGACCAGGTGTTCGCGCTGATCGGGCTCCACCGCGCGCAGTCACTGTTTCAGTTCGGCGGGGACGTGTCCGGCCTCGACGTGCGCACGACCACGCTCGAGGACGCGAATACAGTGAAGCAGCGGATCGACGAGCGGCTCGGCTACCCGCTCCGCCCGCGCACCTGGTTTGAGATGCGCAAGACGCTGTTTTCGTGGATGCAGCTCGAAAAATGGGCGATGTTCATCGTGCTCAGCCTGATCATTCTCGTCGCCGCGTTCAACATCGTGTCCACGCTCGTGATGGTCACGCTTGAAAAGCGCAAGGAGGTCGGGATCCTGATGGCGATGGGCGCGACCCGCCGCGAGATCTCGCGCATCTTCCTCTACCAGGGGTTCGCGGTCGGGGTCTCCGGCACGATCGTCGGGCTGCTGCTCGGGTACGGCCTGCTCTCGGCACAGCTCAAGTGGAAGTTCTTCAGCCTTCCTTCGGACATCTACATGTTGAATACGCTGCCGGTGCGGATGCAGCCGCTCGATTTCGCCGCGGTCGGAGTGGTCGGGGTGCTGCTCTGCCTGCTCGCGGCGGTGTATCCGGCTCGCAGGGCTGCGGCGCTTGACCCGGTGGAGGCGATTCGGTATGAATAGGAGAGGGCGCGTTCCCCGCGGATCGGATGACGATTGGTCGAACGATCCCGTGCTCGAGGTTGTCGGCGTTGAGAAGTCGTACGTGCAGGGGCGGCGCACGATCGAGGTGCTGCGCGGGGTCGATTTCGCCGTGCGCGCCGGGGAGTTCGTCGCGGTCGTCGGCCCGTCCGGCGCGGGCAAGAGCACGCTGTTGCACATCCTCGGCACGCTCGAGCGCCCGAGCGCCGGCGAGGTGCGCGTGCTCGGGAATAACGTCGCGGCGCTCCCGGTGGACGAGCAGGCGCAGTTGCGGCGCTCGACGATCGGGTTCGTGTTCCAGTTTCACCACCTGCTCCCGGCGTTCTCCGCGCTCGAGAACGTGATGATGCCGGCGCGCGTGCGCGCTGTTGCTGCCCGGGAGGCGGCGCCGCAGGCACGCGAGTTGCTGCAATCGCTCGGGCTCGGAGAGCGGCTTACGAACAAGCCGGCGGAGTTGAGCGGCGGCGAGCAGCAGCGGGTCGCGGTCGCGCGCGCGCTGATGAACCGCCCCCGGCTGATGCTCGCGGATGAGCCGACGGGCAACCTCGACCGTGCAACCGGGCGGAAACTGGAGGCCGACCTCGTGCAATTCGTGCGCGAACGCGGCGCCTCGATCGTCGTCGTCACGCACAACGAGGACTGGGCGGAGAAATCCGACCGCGTCGTCCGGCTCATCGATGGGAGGATTGTCGCGGACTGACCGGCGCGGAGCCGGCGGAGACGCCCGCGCGGGAACAGTTGTCGACCGGTCGCGGTGAACTGGATGCGGGCCCTCCGACCTGCCCGGGGTTGACCTGCAGCACAGCATCTTCCAATCTCGGGATGCAGTTTCGGAGTAGCGTATCGGGGAGTGAACGTCTCCCGCAAGCTGCTATATTGTGATCAGCCGGCGGCGGGTCGGACGGCTGCATCTTCCCGCGCCGGCCGGCACGGAGCACAGACACGGATTGCAGATGATGAACAAGTTCTCGTATCAGGTGCAGCAGGCGATTCAGCACTCGCGCGAAGAGGCGATCCGGCTCGGTCACGACGCGATCGGGACGGAACACCTCCTGCTCGGCCTGATTCAGATGCGGGACTGCTCCGCCTCTCAGGGCCTGATCAACCTCGGCGTCGATCTCGACGAGGTCCGTGAGAGCGTCGAGGAGGCGATCGAATCGCCCGGCGCGACGATGAAGATGGGGAACGTCCCGTTTTCCAAGTCGGCGGAGAAGGCGCTCAAGGTGTCGTACATTGAAGGCAAGCAATACGCGTCCGACCAGATTGGCACCGAGCACCTCCTTCTCGCGCTCGTGAAGGATGAGGACAGTCTGCCCGCGCAGATCCTCTCGAGTTTCAACGTCACCTACGAGACCCTGAAAGCAGAGTTTGACAGCATGAGTTCTCAGGAGACCCCGGAGCCGGGCGAAACGGGAGCGACTCAGCGCACCTCGTCCGGGAAGAAGAAGACGCCGGTGCTCGACCACTTCGGCCGTGACCTGACCCAGCTCGCCCGTGACGGGCGGCTCGATCCGATCATCGGCCGGGAGCTCGAGATCGAGCGGGTCGCGCAGATCCTCAGCCGGCGGAAGAAGAACAACCCGGTGTTGATCGGCGAGCCGGGCGTCGGCAAGACCGCGATCGTCGAGGGCCTCGCGCTCCGCATCGTGCAGCAGAAGGTGTCGCCGGCGCTGTTCAACAAGCGGGTGATCGCGCTCGACATCGGCTCGATGGTCGCCGGCACCAAGTACCGCGGCCAGTTCGAGGAGCGCGTCAAGTCCGTGCTCACGGAGATCGAGAAGAACCCGGACGTGATCATTTTCATCGACGAGCTGCACACGATCGTCGGTGCCGGATCGGCGAGCGGCAGCCTCGACGCGTCGAACATGTTCAAACCCGCGCTCGCGCGCGGCGAGCTGCAGTGCGTCGGCGCGACCACGCTCAACGAGTACCGTGAAAACATCGAGAAGGACGGCGCGCTCGAACGCCGGTTCCAGAAGCTGATGGTCGATCCGCCGAACGTCGATGAGACGATCGAGATCCTGCACGGCCTCAAGGAGCGTTACGAGGAACACCACGGCGTTTCGTTCAGCGATGAGTGCCTGCGCCAGGCGGTGATCCTCTCCGACCGCTACATCTCCGACCGCTTCCTGCCGGATAAGGCGATCGACGTACTCGACGAGACCGGCAGCCGGCTCCGCCTCCAGAACCTCGTCGTCCCCGACCACATCATGGAGATGGAGGCGGAGGTCGAGGCGCTCCACCGGAAGAAGGACGAGCTCGTCAGGAGGCAGGAGTACGAGAAGGCGGCGGAGCTCCGCGACGAGAAACGCAAGCTTGAGGACAAGCTGACCGAGGCGCGCCGGGAATGGGAGGCAAAGGAGCAGACGGACAAGATCGAGGCGACCCCGGAGGACATCGCCGGCGTCGTCAGCATGATGACCGGGATCCCGGTCAGCCGCGTCGCGATCACTGAATCGCAGCGCCTGCTCGAGATGAAGAAGCTGCTCAAGCGCCAGATCGTCGGCCAGGACGAGGCGATTGACGAGCTCGTGAAGGCGATCCGCCGCAGCCGCACCGGGCTGAAGAACCCGAACCGGCCGATCGGCAGCTTCATCTTCCTCGGTCCGACCGGCGTCGGCAAGACCGAGCTCGCGCACGTGCTCGCCGAACACCTGTTCGGCGACCGCAACGCGCTCGTCCGCGTCGACATGAGCGAGTACATGGAGAAGTTCAACGTGAGCCGGCTGATCGGCGCGCCCCCGGGCTACGTCGGCTACGACGAGGGCGGCCAGCTCTCGGAGAAGGTCCGGCGTAAACCGTACAGCGTCGTCCTCTTCGACGAGGTCGAGAAGGCGCACCCGGATGTGTTCAACATGATGCTGCAGGTGCTCGACAACGGGGAGCTCACCGATGGGTCGCGCCGCCGCGTCGATTTCCGCAACACCGTGATAATCATGACCTCGAACTCCGGCAGCCGTGAAGCGAAGAAGGGCTCGATCGGGTTCGCCGGCGCCGGCGATGAGTCGCAGCATGAGTACGAGATGATGAAAGAGCGGATGATGAAGACGCTCGACGACCAGTTCCGGCCGGAGTTCCTCAACCGGATCGACGAGGTGATCGTGTTCCGCTACCTGCAGCGCGAACACATCCTTGAGATCGAGGACATCTACATCCGCGACATCAACTGGCGGCTCGACGACAGGAACATCGAAATCTCGCTCGGCGACGAAGCGAAAGGGTTCCTCGCGGACAAGGGCTTCGACATGCAGACCGGGGCGCGCGTGCTCCGGCGCGCCGTCGAACGCCACCTCGAGGATCCGCTCGCCGAAGAGATGCTGAAGGGCAACGTCGAGGACGGCGACCTCGTGATCGTCGGCGTCAAGGACGACAAGCTCGTGTTCNAGCCGAAGAAACACGTGCTCCTGCCGCAAAACGGCAACGGGCACGGCAACGGGAAGAAATCCGACGGCGCCGCGAAGAAGAAAACCCCGGCCGCCGCGGGCGAGTCCGACTCCGGCAACCGCTCGTCGTCGTCTTCGTCGGAGAGCAGCGGGTAGCGGCGTCCGTGCGGCCCGTCCCCAGCCTCGTGCCCGCACTTGCCTGCCAGGCGCGGCTGCTTCCCCGCAGCGGGAGCTGCGGGGCTGCGACGCTAATGACCCGTCAATCGGCTCCACTCGCTTCTCGATACTCGTAACAACACGAAACCCGGGGCAAGCCCCGGGCCGCACACACGCGCCACTCTCCACCCGCCGCAGTCACAACGTCACGTCGATCCCCTCAACGGCGACGAACAGTTCGAGCCCGCACCCGTTGTGGTTCACGTCGCGGTATGTCTGCGCCTTCATCAGCAGGTTGTGGATGAACGAGTCGGGGTAGGACGGTTCATGGTGGAACAGCGCGAGCCGTTTCACGCCGGCGTGGGCGGCGAGATCGACGCCGACGATCGCCGACGAATGCCCCCAGTCCTCCTTGATGATGCTCTCCTCGAGCGTGTACTGGCTGTCGAAAACGACGAGGTCGGCGTCCCGGAAGAAGTCGATGATCCCGTGGTGGTTTTCCGGGTCGTTCGGTTTGTGCTCGCTGTCGGAGGCGAACACGAGCGAGCTGCCGTCATGTTCGACGCGGTACCCGTAGCTGTCGCCGGGGTGATCGAGCCGATGGGGGATGAAGCGCGCGCCGCCGGGCAGTCCGACAGGCTCGCCGGGCGCGCACCGGTGGAACTCGAGCCGCGCGAGGAACGCATCCATCGAGATCGGGAAATGATCGGGCTGCTGCTGGTAGCGCAGGCGTTGTTCGAGGTTGTCGTGGCAGCCGTAGATGTGCACGGTGTTGCGCTGGAACAGCGGCGCGAAAAAGGGCAGGCCCTGGATGTGGTCCCAGTGGGTGTGCGAGAGCACGATGTGCAGTTCGCCTTCCCCGCGCCCGCACGGCCCTTCCATCAACTGTTCGCCGAGCACGCGGATCCCGCTGCCGGCGTCGATGATCAGCATCGAGCCGGGCCATTCGACGCTGACGCAGGTCGTGTTCCCGCCGGCGGTTCCGCGCTGGAGCATGCTGTGCCGGCGGCGGAGGTAGCCGGCGACCTCGTCCGCGTCGGTGATGCCCGCGCGCACGACGTCCTCCGCCATCGCGATCACCTTCCCCTCGACCTCCGACGGTCGCAGCGGCGTGGGAATACTCCCCCTCACGCCCCAGAACTTCACCCGCATCTGCTTCCTCTCCCGGCTGCTGGTAGAAGATCCCGGAGCATACGCCCGCCGGGCGGACGGGCATCGTGCTCTGTGTCACACGATCCGGCGCGGACAAACGGCGCCGGCGAAGCCGGCGTTCAGATCGGAATGCTCAAGCATACGCTCGCCGACCGGGCGGAGGAAAGCAGTTTGTCACGGTGGGGCGATTGAGCCGGAGGGCCGCGACACCGGCGCGTGTTGACCTCCCCCTCCCGGCGACTCCGGAGCCCCGCCCGGCGTGCGCCCGCGGGTGTCGTGCGGCCGATTGGTCCGCAAAGCGAGCATTCGTTGCGAGCACGCGCGGGCGGATCTACATTGCACACTGTCCGACCGACTACTGCCGGTTCAGATCCAGCATGCTCGTTCCGCTGCGTCATTCTGACGCCCGAAGGGCGGAAAATGGTCTGAGTGCGATCCGGGTGCTGTCTGGATTGAACGGTGCTGGCATTGGACCTTCTTCACGCCGCTGAGCGGCGTTCAGAATGACGAACACTCAAACTGGATCGAAACTGGCACCACCAACCGTGAGGCGATTGTGAACCGTACGACTCTCGCACTGATCTGCGTGGGACTGCTCGCGGCCGCCGGCGTTGCGCTCGCTGCTGCCCCCGCGGCGGACAGGTCCGATCCCGCAGCGGGCGAACAGCCGCTGCCACGCTGGATGACACCCGAGGAACAGGCCCAGCCCGGCCCGTTCGAGCTCGATGAGATCACGCCCCCGCCGGACGGCCCGGTCACCCTGTACGGCGAATTCGAGGAGAAGCAGGGGCTGCTGCTGCGCTGGCCGTTCTATTACTCTGACATGTTCGCCTCGCTCGTCGATGAGATCCAGGATGTCGCGATCGCGTTCATCCTCGTCGCGAACGAGTCGCAGGAACAGTCGTGTATCAACACGCTCGCGAACTACGGCGTCGGCCTCGAGAACGTCGAGTTCATCTACGCGAACACGAACGCGATCTGGGTGCGCGATTACGGCCCGTGGTTCGTGCAGGAAGGCTACGACTGGGCGATCAACGACCTCATCTACTACAATTCCCGCCCGCTCGACGACTACATCCCGCAGTTCCTGTCCGACTACTGGGATTACGGCTATTACGGCCCGAACATCCACCATGAAGGCGGGAACATGATGAACGACGGGCACGGGACGATGATGATGTCCACCCGTGTCTTCGAAGCGAACCCGAGCTACGATGAAGAGATGGTGGACGAGATCTACCAGGACTACTTCGGCCAGGACGAAAGCCACATCTTCGAACGGATCTCGCTCGACGGCACCGGCCACATCGACCTGTGGGCGAAGATCATGAACGAGACGACGATCCTCGTCGCGGAAATGCAGCCGGACGACGTCAACTACGATCTCGTCGAAAGTCACGCCGAGACGATGGACGATCTGCCGACGTACGACGGCGGCACGTTCGACATCGTGCGCTGCCCGATGCCGCCGGTCGCCTACCAGGGCGGGTACCCGTATTACCGCTCCTACATCAACAGCGTGCTCATCAATCACAAGGCGATCATCCCGATCTACAACCTGCAGTGGGATGACGAGGCGATCGCGGCGTACCAGGAAGCGCTCGGGCCGGACTGGGAAGTTGTCGGGATCGAAAGCAACGATATCGCTCCGCTCGGCGGCGCGATCCATTGCGTGATGATCGAGATTCCATACGAGATCACACCGCCGGTGACGATCCAGATCACGCCGGTCGCCGATCCGATCATCATTCCGTTCGGAGGCGGCTCGTTCCAGTACGACGCGACGCTTACGAACAACCTCGACACGCCGGTCGCCGGGCAGGTGTGGACGGAGGCGATCACCCCAGAGGGGACCGTGTTCGGCCCGATCCTGCTCACCGGCGTGCAGATGGCGCCCGGACAGGTGATTCAGCCGAACACGCTCAGCCAGTACGTGCCCGGCGGCGCACCCGGCGGCGACTACACGTTCGTCGCGAAGGTCGGCCTGCACCCGGAATTCGTCGTTTCCATGGACGAATTCGAGTTCTACAAGCAGGGCATCGGCGGCGCGAACGGCGGCGCGCTCACGCTCGACGACTGGACCGAATCCGGCGGCGACCTGCCGGCGGCCGGCGCACCGCCCGCCGAGTTTGCGCTCGGAGAACCGTACCCGAACCCGTTCAACCCGGCGACCTCGCTCACGGTCACCCTCCCCGAGGACGCGGAGTTGACCGTCGCCGTGTACAACGTCTCCGGCCGTGAGGTCGCGACGCTCGCGGACGGCCGTTACTCCGCCGGCGAGCACCGGCTCACGCTGGACGGGTCGAAGCTCGCGAGCGGTGTCTATTTCGTGCGCGCGTCCGTGCCCGGCCGGCTCAGCGAGACGCGGAAGCTGATGCTCGTGCGCTGAGGAGAAGAAGCGGGGCTGGTTCCCCGGCTCAGGATGGCACTTCCTGCCCTTGCCCCCGACATCTGTCGGGGCACGACGTCGCCGCGAGATCGTGCGGGTCGGCCAACCTTGACTGAAGTCAAGGGCAAGGGAAATGGGATCATCCCGCTGGAACAGTGTCATCCTGAACCCGAAGAGTGTAGCCCGGGTTCGTCGAACCCGGGACCGTGTGACACCCACCGTGTCATCCTGAACCCCCGCACGTCGTATGTGCGGCCAGCCGTGTCATCCTGAACCCCCGCACGTTGTATGTGCGGGGGGTGAAGGATCTACCGGCAACAACCGCACGGGGTGCGCGTCAAACAACCCCCGGGTGGTACACCGCGTAGATCCCTTCGCTTCGCTCAGGGCAGGCTCTTCACGGCGCCGGCCTGAAACAGAAAACGGCCCGGCCGGCTTGTTCAGGATGACACAGTGCCGCCCGTCGCAGGGAGTGTCATCCTGACCCCCGCTTGTCTGTCGGAGGTCGGAAGTCGGACGTCGCCATAATGACAATTCTCTCGCCGGGTATGTAAGAGAATTCCGCGACCCCCCACCCAGATTGGAGCAGTTCTCCAGCGGCGACGATTGCGTAAATCGGCCTGAACCCCTGTGATTACTGACTGTTCTTGCGCATACCGCCTCTGTCTCTCCTGTCTCTCCGCGTGACCCCGAGGGCCACTTTTCCCCTTGTGCGAGTGGATAATAGCGAGCGGAACAGCTACAACAATGTCAGGCGTATCAGTTCGGGGTTCGGGTACGCACAGGATCGGGAGGAGATCATGCACTACGCATCGAATTCAAACTCGGCGCTTTTCGCGGGACTCGCCGGCACGGCCGCGATGACGGCGCTGATCTCGTTCGGGTCCATGTTCGGTGTCGCCGGCGTGGAGATTCCGGCCGTGATTGCCGCGTTCCTGCACGTGAGCGTCTGGGTCGGATGGGCGATCTACTTCGTGATCGGATCGCTGCTGGCGGTCTTCTACGGCCTGTTTCCCGGCAGCCGTGACACGGATTCCGGGTGGTTGAAGGGCGTGCTGTTCGGCGCCGGCGCCTGGCTGCTGAGTGCGCTCGTGTTTGTCCCGCTGCTGGGCGGCTCGCTGTTCGCAGGTCCGCTGGCCGCCGTGTTCGTCAGCTTGTTCGCTTTCATCGCCTACGGCGCTGTAACGGGTGTGGTCTATCGCCCGCGCGAACATGCCGGCGCAGTCGCGACATGGTCTTTGAACGGCGGCGCCCTGCCTCGCCTTTGCCGGGTCAGACATCCGCCGCGGCTGTTTCGGGCGGCCGCGCATCCCGATCGCACCCGGCCGGGAGCGTGGCCGTCCATCTGCATCTCCCCCGCCGCCGGTTCCCCCACCGGCGGCGGTTCTCTCCCCTGCAATCCTCGCCCGATCCAGGCTCCGCGACCGGGTCGCGCGTGGCGATAGGTCTCCCTAACACGTTGTTTTCGCAGGAGTGAGATTGTATGCTAAGACGGTTGTGAAAAAGTTATTGAGCGGATATCCGCGCAGCCGAATTGCCCGCGGTTCGCCGCGGAGTCCGTCCGCCGCCGCAATACGACGTTCTTTGCGAGAGGTCGCGATGCCCCCCCAGATGACCCGGTTGATGTATATCTTCGGGCTCCTGATCGCGCTGTATGTCGTCGTCCGCTGGGTCGCGAAGCCGGAGTCATTCTACTGGTACGGCCATTATCGCGGCGCGGCGCTCGCCGAGATCGCCGGGCTCGAGATCGAGCATTCTCCGCCCGGCGCCTGTTCCGACTGCCACAGCGACAAGGCCGCCGAAAACCGGGCCGGCCCGCACAGTTCCACCTCCTGCCAGACCTGCCACGGCGCGGGCGAAGCCCATGTCAATGAACCCACCGCCGCGAACATTGCACTCCCGGTCGTGAGCGAAACCTGCGTGCTCTGTCACGAGCGCAACCACGCGCGCCCGGACTGGTTCCCGCAGGTCAAATCGAGAGCGCACAGCAGCGGGATGGCCTGCGACGAGTGCCATCTCGTGCACAACCCGGGGGAGTTTCAATGAGCGACGACCGCCGTGGAGAAGGGCGCACGCGCGGGCGGGAGGGCGCGCGCGCGACAGGGACGACCCCGGCCGACACGAACCGCTCCGAGCGCACTGGCGCACGCTGGCAACGGCGGAAGTTCCTCGCCCGGCTCGGCGCCTCCGCGCTCGGCTGCTCGCTCGCGGGCACGGCCGCGAAGAGCCTCGCGATCACCCCGGAGCAGCGCGTCGTCGAGGACAAGTGGAGCATCCACCGCTGGGGGATGGGAATCGACGTCGAACGCTGCATCGGCTGCGGGAGCTGCGTCGAGGCGTGTGCGGAGGAGAACCACGTGCCGCCGGAGATGTACCGGACCTGGGTCGAACGATACCGTGAATACGAGGACGGGACGATCGTCGATTCGCCGCACGGCGGCCGCGAAGGGTTCTCTCACCTCGATGAGAGCCGCGAACCGATCCGCGCGTTCTTCGTGCCGAAGCTGTGCAATGCGTGCCAGGAGTCGCCGTGCTCGCAGGTGTGCCCGGTGGGCGCGACGTTCGAGACGCCGGACGGCGCGGTGCTGATCGACCCGGAATACTGCATCGGCTGTCGCTATTGCATCCAGGCGTGCCCGTACGGCTGCCGGTTCATCAATCCGGTCACGAACACGGCCGACAAGTGCTCGATGTGCTACCACCGCATTCACAAGGGGTTGGATCCGGCGTGCGTGCATGTGTGCCCGACGGACGCGCGCATCTTCGGTGACCTCAAGGACCCGGAGAGCCCGGTGAGCAAGTTCCTGCACAGCCACAAAACGTTCGTGCTCAAACCCCACCTGAACACGTATCCGAAGGTGTACTACCACGGGATCGACAGGGAGGTGCGCTGATGCTGCTGGCGGTGCTGATGTCGGCGCAGGAGAGCCTGCAGGGTGTGGTCGGCTACATCTACCCGAACGAGCTCGAAGCGCACTGGAGCCTGCTGATCGTGATCTACCCGTACATCACGGGGCTCGTCGCCGGAGCGTTCATCCTCGCATCGCTGGAGCGTGTGTTCAACGTGCAGGAGGCACGGCCGACCTACCGGCTCGCGCTGCTTACCGCGCTCGCGTTCCTGATCGTCGCTCCGATGCCACTGCTCGCGCACCTGTCGAAACCGCTGCGGTTCTGGGAGACGCTCGTCACCCCCCACTTCTCCTCCGCGATGGCGATGTTCGGGTTCGTCTATATCTGGTACCTGCTCGTCGTGCTCCTGCTCGAGATCTGGTTCGAGTACCGCGCGGACATGGTGCGCTGGTCGCGTGAGACGACCGGCTGGTTGAGCAAGGTGTACCGGATCCTCACGCTCGGCGTGATGGATACCTCGCCGGAGGCGAAGCAGTTCGACGAGAAGGCGATCCGGATCATCTCCGTGATCGGGATTCCGTCCGCGTTTCTCCTCCACGGCTACGTCGGGTTCATCTTCGGTTCGATCAAGGCGAACCCGTGGTGGTCGAGCGTGCTGATTCCGGTGATCTTCCTGTTCTCCGCGATCGTTTCCGGAATCGCGCTCGTGATCCTCATCTACATGGTCGCGAACGCGCTCCGCCGCAATCAGCAGTACATGCCGAGCCTCGACACGCTCAGCCGCTACCTGTTCTACACGCTGATCGTGGACTTCACGCTCGAGGGTCTCGATGTGCTGCACCGGACGTATGCGGCGGAGGAGTCGTTCGACATCCTCTACGCGCTCGTGCACGGCCGCCTGTTCGAGACGCACATCGTGTTCCAGCTGATCATCGGCACGCTCGTCCCGCTCGTGCTGCTCGGGATCATCCAGATCTCGAAGGTGAGCGCGCAGTTGCGGCAGGCGTTCTACTGGATCACGACCGTCTCGATCCTGTTCGGCGTGTTCTTCATGCGCTGGAATATCGTGATCGGCGGGCAGTTGTTCTCGAAGAGTTTCCGCGGATTCACCGTGTACAAGATGAACCTGTTCGGCGCGGAGAGCCTGCTCACCGGGATCTTCTTCATGGTGCTCCCGGTCGCGATTCTCGTCGGCCTGATCTATCTGCTCCCGCCCTGGCTGGGAAGCAAACCGAAGGCCGCGGATCCGGGAGGGGAGGCAGTGGCTCCCCATCCCGGCTGATCCGTCCGGTCAACGGCGCCCTCTGCTTTCCGGCGGGGCAACCGGGGATCGCCGTCCGTCCCCCCATGGGTTGCGGCCCCTTCCTCTCTCCGAGCGAGTTCGTCTTCGAGCAAAACGCGCGAACTCTCGCCGGCGTATGCTTGCTCCGAGCACGTTCACGAAATGGGGGATCAGACGATGTACACGCAATCGACATTACGAACACTCGCGCCGTCGCTGTTCGTGGCGGCGTTGCTCCTGGCCGTGTCCGGCCCGGCGCTTGCACACTGCGACACGATGGACGGGCCGGTTGTCGCGGACGCCCGCGCCGCACTCGCGGACGGGGATTTGTCCCCGGTGCTGAAGTGGGTCGCCGCGGAGGATGAGCAACAGATCCGCGCCGCGTTCGAGAACACGCTCGTCGTGCGCGCACTCAACGAGCAGGCGCGCGAGCTCGCCGACCGCTGGTTCTTCGAGACGCTCGTGCGCCTGCACCGCGCGAGCGAGGGCGCCCCGTTCACCGGGTTGAAACCGGCCGGGTCGGTGGAGAACGAAGCGATCCTGATGGCGGACCGTACGCTCGCAGAGGGATCTGTCGATGAGCTTGCCGGCAGGATCGCCGAACACGCCGCACGGGCTGTGCGCGAACGGTTCGAGACGGTGACCGCGCTCGCCGCAGCGAAGGACCGTTCCCCGGAGGACGGGCGCGAATGGGTCGCGGCCTACGTTGACTACATCCACTTCGTCAAGCAGCTCGCCGGCGTCGTCCACGGTCGCCACACGCCCGCCGACTCAGCGGAGTAGGACGAGCTTCTCCCGGTGGATGGGGACGCCGTTCGCGGTCACAGACAGCAGATAGAGCCCGCTCGATTCTCCGCCGAGCTCGATCGCGAGCACGACGGCGCCGGCGGTTGCGGGCGAGTGCATCTGCGATGTGACACGCCGGCCGAGCACATCGTGCACGGTGAGTTCGAGCTGCGCCGGTTCGGGGAGAACGACCCGGAGCGAGGCGCGCTCGTTGCACGGGTTCGGGTACGCCGGTTCGACCTCGATCTCACCGGCCGCGGCGGCGAACGGGCCGGACCCGCCCGCGCACGGACCGGCATACGGCCCCGGCAGTCCCCCGCCGTACTTGGAGATCGCGAGCGTGTCCGACGAGTTGACAGCGTCCGGATACGCGCCGGCGGCGACGACGTACCGGTAGATCGCGTTCGGGAGTTCCCCCGGAATCCGGCGGCCGGAATCGGTCATGAAAAGCAGGTCGTTCGCCTCGATCTCGAGCGGCCACGCGCGCACGGGGCGGACCGGTTCTCCGCCGGGGCCGTTGATCACCGACCACAGTTCGCCGTAGATCCGGTACGGCGCCGCGTTGGCGACGACAACCGGCACCGCGAACAGCCCGCCGTCAGGCGGGATCACGAGCGGCTCGTCCACGTCGCCGGCCGTCACGAACACCGGCTCCTCCCCGGTCAGCGGGCGCAGATGTTCGAACAGGTAGTAGCGCGCCGTCGGGTGGCCGTAAACCTCGCCGACCGGATGACCGACGCCCGCGAGCAGCTCCCGGTCGTGCGTCGCGAGCGAATCGACACCGTAGAAGAACATCACGTGGTTGTAGAAGATGATCCCGCGTTCGACACGGTTTTCGCCTTGCAGATACGCCTCGCACGACTGCAGCGGCGGGCCGTCCGGGCCGATGTCCTCCGCGCCGAGCATCACGACGAGGTGGCGATCGCGGTAACGTTCGCGCTGCTCGTTCACGCTCACCCGGCTCATGTACTCGTTCCGGTCCTCGAGGCCCCAGTTGTAGTCGTTGTATCCGGGGCACGCGTCGATCACGAAATCAGGCGGGATCGCGAACTCGCTGAAGCTGTCGCCGACGCGCCGCTCCGGGCCGATGTACGTGTACATACCCGGATTCGAGTGCATGAACAGGAACCCGAGCTCGGGCAGTTCGCTGTCGATCAGCGTGCCGATCGCGTACCCCTGCACGAACCTGCCGCCGGCGGAATTGCCGGAGAGCACGACAGTCTCCAGGTTCGGGCAGATCGCGCGCACACGTTCCACGAGGCTGTCCGTGAGCGCGTAGCTGCTCACGGACGCCGGCCGCGGGTGGCCGGGAGTGGAGGTCGAGAGATCGCCCCGGTACCAGCCCATCCCCGCCCAGAACAGAACCGTTTCCGGCAGCTCCGGCCACGCGTCCAGATCCTCCTCGTACAGGTACTGCGGGCAGAGCACGAACACGTCCGCGGACTCGCCCTCGTGCTCGGCCATTGCCTGCAACAGGTTGAGGTAGAACGTGAACGCGTTCCGGTTGCCGCCGTGCTGCGAAATCACGAGCCGGGTGATGTCCGGGTGAGTCTCGGCGAAGTCTCGGTTGCTGAAGTACGGGAGCTCGAGCGGGTGGCTGTCGATCAGGAATGTCGCGCGCGTCACGGCGACCGTGTCCACCGGTTCCCACGCGCCCGCGGACACCGCGAACCCGGTGACCGCGATCAAGAAAACGACGGCGTGTCGAATGCGAGACGTGTTCATCGGCGCCCCCGGGCCGGCGGCTCACGAGACGGGACGACGGGTGAGCGCGGCCGGCGCAACCCACGGCCTCACGGAGGGCTCACAAACACGTTATCATCCCGCGCACGGGCCTGCAACGATGCAGCCACACCTGCAACCGGCCGGCGAGACAGCGAGCGGGCGATAGAGGACAACGATCCCCGGCGCCGCGGAGCACGCACGGGCACGAGGATGTGGATGCAAACCATGCCCGCGGGGACGGCGCGGCCGTCACCGCGGATGAACTGACCGGGATATCGAGCGTGTCGGGTCCGCGGTGACGCCGTTCCGGACGTCGCCGCGGGCATGTTCGGTTCTGGAACTGCGGGGACGCTTGCTCGCAAGCGTCCCGGCTGCGCGAGCCGCGGTGACGGCTGTGCCGTCCACGCGGGCACCGCCTGGTTCCGCAATCACATCGCGGCGAAGTGTTCGATCATCTTCTCGAGCGCGTGGACCGGCATCACGTCGCCGGCGGAGAAGGTGGTCAGGTGTGCGCGCAACTGCTCGCTCACTTCGCGCGGCGTACGCGGGACACGTCCGACGCCGTCCCCGCCGCCGCTCTCGTCGAGCGAGGCGCGCGCGAGGAAACTGTCAAGCTCCTCCGTCGCCCCGCCCGCGACGAACGCCTGCGCGACGCCGGCGAGCAGCAGGTGCGGGTGGGCGGAGCCGTCGGGGAGGCGGAACTCGATCGTCGGCGGGCTCACCGGCCGGCCCTCCGCGTCGGTCGCGACCATCGGCAGCCGGATCAGCGCCCTCCGGTTGAACTTGCCCCAGCTGACCGCGCTCGGCGCTTCCTTGCCCTGGGTGAGCCGGATGAACGAGCTCGCGTCACGGTTGCCGAACGCCATCAGCGCGCCGCCGATTCGCGACAGCCCCGCGATCAGCCATTTCGCCTGCTCGTGCAGCTCGCCGGATTCGTTTTCCCCGGCGAGATGTTCTCCGGCGACAACGGGCGAGAGGTGGAAGTGCATCCCGGAGCCGGCGTGCCCTTCGCGCAGCAGCGGCGCGAAGCTGCAGCGCATCCCGGCGTGGCGGGCGAGGTTGCGCAGCACCCACATCGTGAGCAGCACCGATTCGGCGGCCCGCGGCAGCGGCTGCAGCGAGAGCTCGAGCTCGTGCTGCTCCCAGATCACCGGGTCGTCGCCGGTCGGTTCGACGTACCCGACCTCGCTGTGCGCGTACTTGATCGGCACGCCCATCTCCGCGAGCAGCACCATCGCGCGGCGGCGCACATCCTCGCCGAACACGAACGGGCTCGTCGCGTGGTAGCCGCGGTCGTTCTCGCCGTACATGTCGGCCTCTTCCGGGCCGCGTCCGAGGAAGAATTCGACCTCGCCGAGCGCGTGCAGGTCGGCGCCGGTCTCACGGCGGGCGCGTTCGTACGCGTTCACCAGCATCGTGTCGGGCGATTCCGGCAGCGGCGCGCCGGCCGGGCCGAAGTGCCCGCACAGCAGCGAGAGCGCGGGTTCCGGCGAAAACGGGTTGAGAAATGCGGTCTCGACACGCGGGCGGAGCACGATGTCCGATCTGCCCGTGCGGATGCCGAGATTGCCGAACAGGCTCGACCCGTCCGCGCGTTCGCCCGCGGTGATGATGTTCCGCAGGTGGACGTAATCGCGCGGGACGAAATCGAGCGTCTTCAGCCAGCCGTCGCCGCCGACGTGCATCAGGGTGACGAGACGAATCCCGTGCTCGCGCACGAACGCGAGCAGGTCATCAATCGTCCACTCGCCCGACCCCTTCCCGAACACGCGTTCGAGCCGCGACGCCGGCAGCGTGTGCACGTCCCGTCCGTCCTCCCGCATTCCTGTTGCCCGCAGTGTCGCCATCAGCGTCTCCGGCCCGTCGCCCGCAGCTTCCGGCCCCCGCCCATCCTGCTGGAACGGTGGGCGTTACAATGTGAAATCCAGTGCATAATGTACTCGGGGGAGTCGGTTGCGGGCAATTGGTGCTTCTCCGCGATCTCCCGCGCCGGGGACGGGAAATGCGCCCCGGGGTTCGCGCGGGGCGCAGACGCGAGCTTGCGCCGCTGCCCGCAAACGGCTAAGGTACCGGTCGTCCGGACACGAACAGGAAGCGGAAATGCGACTCACGGACAACGAATGCGAGCGGATCACGCGCGCGATGCTGAACGCGGCGCGGGCGACGCAGCTCGTGCAGCAGGCGGGCGTGGAACAGGCGGCGTGGAAAAAGCAGGACCGGACGCCGGTCACGATCGCCGACCTCGCGAGCCAGGCGATCCTGCTCGGCGAAATCGCCGCGATCCGGCCGGCCGAGCGCGTGCACGCCGAGGAGGAAGCGGAATCGGTGATCGAGACTGAGCGCGCGGAGCCCGTCCGCGACGTCGTCGAGCAGGTGCTCGGCGCGGGCGTGTCGCTCGGCGAGTTGCGCGAGCGGATCCGCTACCGCGGCGCGGCCGGTTCCGGCGCGAGCTGGTTTGTCGATCCGATCGACGGCACGAAGGGGTATGTGAAGGGCCTGTTCTACGCGGTAGCGGTCGGACGCGTATCTGACGGTGCAGTGACTGAAGCGTGTATGGCGGTGCCGACCGGCGAGCGGCGGATGGAGGCGATCACCGGGAGGCTGTTCGTGGCGCAACGGGGCCGCGGCGTGCGGCGGTATGTGATCGCTGACGGCCGCGAAGAGGAGTTTCACCTCGATCCGGCCCCGTCCGTAACCGAAGGCGGCCGGCTCGCGATCATCGCCTCGCGCGCGCACGACACCGTTGAGCTCCCGCCGGGCGTGGACGAGACCCGGTGGCGGGCGGAACTGCTGTCGATGGACTCGCAGGCGAAATACGCCGCGCTCGCGAGCGGGGCGGCGGAGCTGTATCCACGCAAGCCGAGCCGGAGTTTCGGCGCGTTCCTCAACTGGGATCACGCCGCCGGCGTACTGCTCGTGGAAGAGGCGGGCGGGAAGGTCACCGACCTGCTCGGCGAGCCGCTCGACTGGACCCGCGGTGACCGTCTCGAACGCAACACCGGCATCTTCGCCGCGCGCTCGCCGGAGCTGCACGCCGCGTTCCAGCCGCTGTTCGCCGCCCACCGGTGAAAGCGCGCCGCCTCAACGGAAACTAACGGCGGCACGGTTCAGCGACTGTGTTTCGGCGTCAAGCGGATCGGCTGACACAGAAAAGCCGCGCGGCACTCCACAGCCGCGCGGCAACTCAGGATGATCTCCGGTTGTCGCTACAAGCCGCAGATCCTTCAGACAGTCCATCGGACTGTCTTCAGGATGACGATCGACCAAGGCTGATCGTCACTTCATAACCACCATCTTGTGCATGCTCTCGTAGCCGTTGACGCGCAGGCTGTAGAAATAGACCCCGCTCGGGAGGTCGGCTGCGCTGAATGTGACCGTGTGCTCGCCGGCGCGCAGTTCGCGGTCGATCACGGTCGCGACCTGCCGGCCCATCACGTTGTACACGGCCAGCTCCGCTTTCCCCGGCGCCTTCAGCCCGAACCGGATCGACGTCTCCGGGTTGAACGGGTTCGGCTGGTTCTGATCGAGGAAGTACTCGTCCGGCACCTCGGCCGTGCGTTCGCCGACCGCTTCGTCGGTCGCGGTCCCGTACAGCCCGAGCAGGAACGGGCTGTCATCGTTGATGTCGTTGTGTTCGATGAAGAACCCGAGCGTGATGTTGTCACCTTCCTCCGGCGGTGTCCAGATGATCTCGAGCTCGTAGTCTTCGCCCGGGGCGATCGTGATCGGGAGATCGTCCATCGCCGGGATCTCGAGCACCGGCGGCACGCTGTCGAACGCCTCGAGCATCCCGTCCACGTCGCCCTCGTTCGAGAACGGGACGGTGAACGTGTGCGGCTCGTCAACGACCGCGTCGCCCATGTTGAACGGCACCTCCGGGAACACGATATCCGGCAGCGGCGGGGTGGACATCTTGCCCCGAATCAGCCAGTTGCCGGTGTTGTCGATGAACAGGTCGCCCTGGCTGTCCGACCAGTACGCGCTTGCGTACGGCATGCCGGCGTTGGCGGCGGAGACCGGCGGATCGGTGTCCTGCGGGATCGACTGCCCGTCGCTCTCGAGGATGTACATCAGCGCCCAGAACCCGTCCGCGAGCTGCGGGGTCGGATGTGGCGCGTAACCGTTCCAGCCCTGCTGGCCGGCGTCGGTCCGGCTCCACACTTCGTTCACGCCTCCGGGCACGATCTCGTAGATCTTGAACGTGATCGAGCCGGTCGCCTCGCTCAGGTACCAGGCGACGGTGTCGAGGCTGGCCGGGTAGGTCGGAGGGTAGAACACGGCCCCGGGCCCGTCCGCGACCGGATACACGACGCTGCCCTCGTTCGTGCCGTCGTCGTAGCTGAACCAGGACGTGCCTATCTCGACGACCTGCTGCATCAGCATCGCCTCGTCGTTCTCGTCGTCGCCGTCGTTCGGCAGCACGACGGACGCGTGACCGATGTAACGGTCGAGCTCGTCGGGCGCGGTCCACGATTCGGGTGCGGGGATGATCTGCGCTGCGCCGGGCGGAATCGGCGGCAGCGTCGCCGTCGTCGACCAGATCGTCGCCCCGTTCGGATCCTCGACCTCGAACACGATCTGGCCCTGTTCTGATTCGAGCGTGCCGAGGTTCTCGAACTCGCCCATGAACGTGAGCTCCTCGCCGCCGAGCATGTGGAACAGGCCGTCGCCGTTCGCCATGTAGTTGGACTTGATGTCGTAGAACTCCCCGAGGATGTCGCCGCCGGCGTTCACATACCAGTCACCATCGACGGCGAACTGCGGGTTGTTCGGCTGCGCGCCGTACCAGTTGCGCTCCCCGGTCGGCTGGTCGTCGAAGTACGGCATCCACTGGTTGATGTTCGGCACCTGGAACGAAACCCAGAAGTCGCTGCCGCCCTCGAACGTGTGGTACTGATTCTCGTCCAGCTCGAACAGCGCGTAGCCGACGTCGTTGCCGAGATCAATCACTTCCGGCGTGTCGTACTGGATGAGCACGTTCTGGCCCGGCGAACCGTTGTTGTCCTCGTAGAGGAACAGCGTGGTGCTGCTGACATTCGCCGGGTTGCGGCAGAAGAACGAGAACCCGCGGAACTCGAACTCTACGGTCGCGGTGAACCGGACCTGGGTGTACAATCCGCCCTCGCCCTGGTAGTACCAGAGGCCGCCGTCCGGCCAGTCGTGGTAGAACAACGAATCGACGAATTCGTCGAGCTCGGAGGGCACGGCCGGTTCGAAGTCGATGTGGCCGTCCGTTTTCATCATGAACGGCATGTCGGCCGAAGCCTGCCCCGCACAAACCACGATCAGCAGTGCGAGCACTGCAACGATCTGCCCAATACGCATCCCTAACCTCCTTCGTTTACGCGGGGCCCGGCGCGCCCACGCCAAACCGTCCGCCACTGAAAGCGTTGCCGTCCGACCCGTGCCACGGGCGAACTGCGGATGTCATCAGCCTGCTAATGTAGTAAAAAAAAACCGGGCCGTGCCAAGACGCGAGGTCCTGAGCCGGACTGAGCCCCGGGCCACCCGTCAGTGCCGGCCGTGCGGGCTTGCCCGCGCGGGTGATCCGGCGGTGATGAA
>JAANWZ010000032.1 GCA_018263585.1 Calditrichota bacterium
GCGCGGCGGGTGGCCCGGGGCTTGCCCCGGGTTTCAGACTGTGCTTTGTGCCCCTGTGACAGCGCGCAGCGATGTCGCAGGGTTCATTCACCGGCGGCTCGACCGCGCGGGCAAGCCCGCACGGCCGGTACAGGTGGGCGCCCGGGTTTCATGCACCCGCTCATGCCCGCGCTTGCTCGTCAAGCGCGACCGGCGATAATGTGTCATCCTGAACAAGCGCGGCGTTTGCATCCACTGAGCGGCCCGATTGTGTCATCCTGAACAAGCGCGGCGTCTGTGTGCCGCGCGCCGTGAAGGATCTCGACAGAAAACGGTGCTGACCATACCTTTCTGTGTTCGAGATCCTTCACCCCCGCACAAACAGACGTGCGGGGGTTCAGGATGACACGAGTGGCCGCACAAACAGACGTGCGTGGGTTCAGGATGGCACGAGTGGCCGCACACACTGACGAGCGTGGGTTCAGGATGGCACTCGCGCAGCGGGCGGACACTCCTATCCCGTGTGCTCGCGGCCGATCCACGGGATTTCGCGCTGCCCGGCGCGGTGGTTTGTCCAGCGGGCGAGCGTGAACAGGTAGTCCGAGAGGCGGTTGACGAACCTGATCGCGGCCTCGCTCACCGGGGCGCCGTGTTCGACCAGTTCGGTGAACCGCCGCTCGCCGCGCCGGCAGATTGCGCGCGCGACGTGCAGCGAGGCTCCCTCAGGCGCCCCTCCGGGCAGGATGAAGTGTTCGAGCGCGGGCAGCTCGCCGGCCATTTGGTCGATGCCAAGCTCGAGCTCGCGCACGTTTTCGTCCGTGATCCGCGGGATCTTGATCTCGCCGGGTGAGTCGGCGGGCGCGGAGGCGACGTCGCTACTCAAGATGTGCAGCATCTCCTGCAGTCTCGCGAGCTTGCGCTGCACGCCCGGGTCGTTCGCGATCGCGCGCACGTACCCGACGAGGCTGTTCAGCTCGTCCATCGTCCCGTACGCTTCCACGCGCGGGTGGTGCTTCGGCACGCGCCCGCCGGTGAGCAGGCTGGTCTCTCCCTTGTCGCCGGATTTCGTGTAGATCTTCATCGACCGGTGTTCCCGTGGTTCGGTTTGCCGGCGGCGTTCACACGTGTGGCGGCTCGTCGGGTTCCGGTTTCGTGCGGACCGCGGATTTGCGCAGCGCGAACAGACGCTGCAGGTCGCGTCCCGCGAGCTCGTCCTCGCGCAGTCTGCCGGTGAGGTTGAGCAGATACTCGCGATGGATATCTCCGGGCGGGAGCACGATCCGGTACAGGGAAAACCCGCGCCAGCGGCGGTCACGCACCCAGCCGGCGAGACGGAGCCGGCTCAGGTGACGCGACACCTTCGGCTGCGGCAGCTCAAGCGTCCGGCTCAGGTCCGCGACCGACAGCTCCCCCGCCTGTTCGAGCAGGAGCAGTATGCGCAGCCGGCTTTCCTCCCCCATCGCACGCAACAGCTCGACTGTCTCGGTCATGCCGCCCCTCCGATATTCGCTTATGCGAATATAGAGCATTGCGGATCTGATGACAAGCCCGCGCGGGACAACCGGTGCTGTCTCGCCGCGTGCCCCCCGGGGCACCCGTGTTGTGCAAAATGCGTGCGATGAGTAAGTTCGCGGAGGAGGAGTGAGGACGTTTCGCAGGGGGTATAAACCAAGGAGAGTGTGATCATGACCGACCGAGTTCGCGAGATTCTCAGCTGGTACACTCACCGCAGCCCGGGCGTGCGCGCCAACCTGTACCGGATCCTGATGCACGGGCGGCTCGGTGGCACCGGAAAGCTCGTGATCCTCCCGGTGGACCAGGGGTTCGAGCACGGTCCATTGCGTACCTACCTCCCGAACGAGCCGTCGTTCGACCCTGACTACCACCCGCAGCTCGCGCTCGATGCCGGCTGCAGCGCGTACGCGGCGCCGCTCGGGTTCATCGAGGAGGCGCAGAACCGGTTCCCGGGCCGGCTTCCGCTCATTCTCAAGGCGAACAACCACGATGTGCTGCACAAGGACAGCGACCCGATTCCAGCGCGCACGGCGACGGTCGATGACGCGCTCCGGCTCGGCTGCGCGGGCGTCGGGTTCACAATCTACCCGGGTTCGCTCGAACGCGAGGAGATGTACGAGCAGGTGCGCGAGTACATCCAGGAGGCGCATGACGCCGGCCTCATCGCGGTCGTCTGGTCATACCCCCGCGGCGAACACCTGGAGAAGGACGACGAGACGGCGGTCGATGTCGCCTGCTACGCCGCGCAGATCGCCTCCCAGCTCGGCGCGGACCTGATCAAGGTGAAGCCGCCGAAGGCGCACATCGCGCTCGACGCGCACAAGAAAGTGATCGAACAGACGGGTACGAACATCGACTCGCTGCCCGACCGGGTGCGGCTCGTCGTGCACAGCGCGTTCAACGGTCGCCGGCTCGTGATCTTCTCCGGCGGCGCGAAGGGCGGCGACGACAAGGTGCTCGAGGAGATCAGGGGCATCCACGCCGGCGGCGGGTTCGGCAGCATCATCGGCCGCAATTCCTTCCAGCGCGCGAAGCAGGACGCGATCAAGCTGCTGAACACGATCATGGACATCTACGCTGCGTAGCGCCCGGGCAGCCCGGCAGGTTCGGCGGGGGACGAGAACAGGCCCGCGGTTGCTTGCAACCGCGGATCCGGCGTCCGCCCGTGTCGTCCTGAACCCCGTGCGCCGGTCGGTTCGGCGTACGGGGTGAAGGAGGTCCGAGTTCGAGTACGGTATCAACTGTACACACAACCGTTTCTCTACCTGGACCTTCTTCACTTCGCCCGGCAAACCGACGCCGGGCTGCGTTCAGAATGACGCAGTACTTCCCCTCGTTCCGCGAGACACAACCACCGGCACCCATCCCCGCGGGCATGTGAGTTCGTACCCCGCAGGCGCGCACAAACGAGCGAATCCGGGCCGCATTCGGCCCGGATTCGCCTCTCGAAGGGGTTCCTTTCGTGCCGGGGGAATCTCCCCCGGGTGGCAAGAGGTGAACGGGTTATCCCTTCGAGCCGTACGCGACTCCACTGCGCTCCGAAAAGCTGGTTTTCACTCCACCGAAGTCCTGCTTCGCCTGCGCGCCCTGGCTCGTCCTCCCGTGACGGCCGAACCGCCGTGCCATCCTCATCCCCTCCGGCGAGAACTCGGCACGGTCCGGGCCGCGCGATGCACGTTTCGCCGGCTGGTTCGCCTTCGACGGGGCCTGGCGTTCGGCATGTTCGGGCGCACTCCTGCGCCGGGCGAGCTGCGCCTCCCGTGCGCGCGGGCTGCGTTCGGGCCGGTTCCTCACCGGCTCGCTGCGCGGCTCGCGCTTCTGCACCTGACGCTCCGGGCGCTTCTCCGTTTCGCGCGGCTGCATGTGCCGGGCCTTCGCGCGCTTCGGCTGGCGCGCGCGCAACTCGCGCGGATCCCGGCGCGCCTGCGGCTTGCGCTGGGCCATTCGCGATGCGGCTTCACGGTTGATTCTCATCTTCCTCTCCCTCCGTTTCGTGATCCGAGCTGTCGTGTTGGTGTTCGCTGCCGGGTTTCTTCGCCGTGTACGTCCACCCGTGTGCCGCCCTGCGTGTCACGGGCGCGGCCGTGTTCGGCCCCACCGGCCGTGCGTCTCCGGAACACTCGCTCAAGTATCGGCGATCGCTGCCGATACTGGATATGATGCGGTGTGCACTCGCACGCGGGCAGTCGCCGCTGCGAACGGCAAGCGTTGTGCCAGGGCCGGCGGGAACGGTCCCGGTCGCATGTAACACAGGCAAAACCAAGCCGTTGTCGATGCCCACCGCCGCACCCGCGCCCCGGCGCTGCACTCCGCCCGGCGTGGACGAGTGACACCTTTACGTGGCACCTCTGCACCGGTGAGCGGGAAAACTCCAGTCGCTCGCCCGGAAAGGCCCCGGTACGTTCTCGTAGCATCCCTCCCGCCCGTCGGATTCCCGTTGCATTCCCCGCGCCTTCATCTCTCTTTCGGCTGTTCGTGCAGGTGTTGAGCGCGGGCTGAGTCCGGGGTTTCGCGGCCTGTTCCGCGGACCGCTACGAAAACGTCTCACCGACGCAACCCGATCCAGCCGTAGATCGTGCACCGGGCAGCGGCGCGCGCAGGTAACCCGTTGATTTCGCCGGCCGTTGTCCCGATCTTCCGGTTGGCACGGTGATTGTTCCGTGGAATCAACGGCGCAGTCCGGCGGATCGGTCGCCGGGCGGCGGCCGGTCGGCTCCCGGCGTGCGCCGCGATCAACGGCTCCTATTCCAGCTTGCGAGGGATTCATGGTCAACCGCATCGACCGTCTCTACGAATCCGGGCAGGTCCCCCCCGGCAAGCGGCCGCAGAAGCCGAAGCAGGTGCGCCGGGAAGGCGAGGAGGAGGACACGCATCTCGTGCGCCGGGAGAACGTCGCGGAGCGGATCGCGCCTCAGCTGCAGGACAAGGTGCAGATCAGCGACGAGGGCCGCGAGGCGAGCCGCGCCGAGCGCAGCAAGCCGGCCGGCGAACGGGTTTCCGCGGAGACGGCGGCGGCGGTCGCGGACACCTGGTACGCGGCCGGGTACAAATTCGGCCGGGACGCGATCGAGTCACGGTAGCCCG
Organism: Calditrichota bacterium; assembly: GCA_018263585.1. Taxonomy (GTDB): domain Bacteria; phylum Electryoneota; class Electryoneia; order Electryoneales; family Electryoneaceae; genus JAANWZ01. Next base: position 4,579 of record JAANWZ010000032.1, read on the forward strand.
GTTGCAATCCCGTAGCAGTGCTGACTGTGATCCTGAACCGCGCCGCGATTGCTATTCGTTGCGGCGGCGCGCTCGGTGTCATCCTGAACAAGCGCGGCGTCTGTTTGCCGCGCGCCGCCGGTGTCATCCTGAACAAGCGCGGCGTCTGTTTGCCACGCGCCGTGAAGGATCTGCGAGCGGAAACCGGACCCGGTTTGGTCGAGAGAACCAGCGGATGATGCATCAGGTAGATCCTTCACCCCCCGCACAAACAGACGTGCGGGAGGTTCAGGATGACACGGAGGGGCGCGCCGAAACTGACCGGCGCTTCAGGTTCAGGATGACACTGGGGCCGCGCGCGTTTTAGTACCGGCCGTGCGGGCTTGCCCGCGCGGCTGATCAGACAGTGATGAATCGGCCGGCGTCGGAGCTGCGGTTGCGAGCAACCGCGGGCCTGTAACATCCCTCTTCCGTATCGGCGGAGGACGGCGAAACCTTGAGCGCTCCCGGAGCCGGGTGGAGAGATCGAAACCGGCCGGAACGGCCGAGGCGAATCGATGCTCGACCTGACACAACGGCCCGCGCTGCAGTACACGAGCGACCCGCTCGCGTGGCTGAGCGAGCTCAGTTCGGATCGAACGCGGCGTTCGATGAAGAAGCAGCGCCTGCGCAGCGAAGCGCGTCAGCTCGCGATGGAGCTGCGCCGCCTCGAGCGCGAGGAGGAGTTCGAGCGGATCCGTGACGGCGAGTGGCCGGTGATCCCGGAAGCGTCCGGGTTCGCGAACCATCTCGGCTGGATTCTCGACCGGTATATCTGACGCGCGCCGAACGGTTCCGCGCGCGGATCATTCGGGGGAACGATGGACATCGACCCACTGCAGCCGACGTTTTTCCAGGACCAGCCCAGCCAGCGGATGTACTACCCGTACCTCGCCCTGTTCGACCGGCCGGATCCGGAACTGGAAAACGAGGAACGCGAGCGGAAGCAGGAGCGTGTCGCTGAGCTCACCGGCGAGCAGGACAGCATCTCCGGGTTCGACCGCGAGCTGGAACAGAAGCAGTCCGGGAAACGGGTCGAGCGCTCGATCGTCTCTCCGCCGTCCGGCGAGAGCTAC
>JAANWZ010000033.1 GCA_018263585.1 Calditrichota bacterium
CAACCGCGGATTCGAGGCGGTGGTGTTCATCACGGCTGGATCATCCGCGCGGGCAAGCCCGCACGGCCGGTACTGAAGCGCGCGGCAGACAAACGCCGCGCTTGTTCAGGATGACACTCGTACAGGCCCGCGGTTGCTCGCAACCGCGGATTCGAGGCGGTGGTGTTCATCACGGCTGGATCATCCGCGCGGGCAAGCCCGCACGGCCGGTACTGAAGCGCGCGGTAAACAGACGCCGCGCTTGTTCAGGATGACACGGTGGGGGCGCCGAAACGGCTCGCCCGGCGTGTCCAGGACGACATTCATGCGGCCGCCACCCGCCACATGGAACCCGGCCCACACGCGGATCATCCGCCCCATCCGCGCCATCCGCTGTCGATTCACCGAACCTCGCCCTGGCCGTCACGGGCGGAGAGCGCGTCGAGGATCGCGGGCGTGAGGTCGGTGATCGCGTCGCAGCGCGGGATGATCTCGCCGGCGAGCGGTCCGACCGCGACCGCGGGCACCGGCGCGCGGGTGTGGCTGCGCACGGTCAGGTCCTCGCTGTTCCCGTGGTCGCTGGCGATCAGCAGCGTGTCACGGTCCGCGCGCAACGATGCCAGCAGCGCGCGCAGGAAGTCCATCACTTCGCGCACCACCTTCGCCGCCCACACCCGGTCCTGCGCGTGCCCGGCGAGGTCGGTCTTGATGTACTCGAAGAGGACGAGGTCGTACTCGCGCGCGAGCCCGGCGATCCGGCGCGCCGCTTCCGCCGGGCCGATGATCGGCAGCTTCTCGCGGCGCACCAGGTCCGTGAACGACTCGCCGTCCGGGTTTCCCGAGTCGGGCGGGGGAGCGGGCGCGCCCTTCTTCAACGCCCGTCTGTGCACTTTTTCGAACCGTTTCCGGAACGAGAGCACCGGGGCCGATGCGCCCGGCGTCGACCCGGGATAGCGGAGCGGCCCGTCGTTGCCCTGCGCGCTGATCATCTCGCCCGTGAGGTCGTGGAACACAGCCCGCGCGGAGCGGTAGTCGTCGAGCATCCGGAACGGGATGCCGGCGGCGCGCACGGCGTGCGTGGACACCGACTGCATGTACGGCGGGCGCTTGAAATAGGCTTCGTTGTACGCGTTGGCGAACGTGGACTTCAGCCCGGGCGCGAGCGCCTGCCGGTGAATCGACTGGTCGCGGATGATCGCCTGCAGTTCGCGCGGCGGGAATCCGGACAGGTGCCGTCCGATTGCGGCGGGCGCGTTCACGCCGGTGAACAGGGCGGTCGTCCCGGTCGCCGATTGCGGCAGGCCGTCGATCCCGAGGCACGCGTCGATCGGCTTCCACACAGCCCCCGGCCACGTCGGCCCGCGTCCATCGACGGCGATCAACGTCGGGTCGGAGACCGCCGCCCACGGGTTGACCGCCGGATCGTCCGCGCCGAGCCCGACGCCATCGAGGAAAATCCAGACGACACCCACGCCGCTACCCGTCCCGCCGGCGTTCGAGTTCTTTCACCCGGTCCCAATAGGCATCAAGCTGGTCGAGGGTGAGGTCGGTGAGTTCGCAGCCGTCCTCGCGGACGAGTCGTTCGATCGCCTGGAACCGGCGGATCACCTTCTCCGTACTCCGGCGGAGCGCGTCCTCGGCGGCGATCCCGGCGAGACGGGCGGCGTTCACCGCGGAGAACAGCAGGTCGCCGAGCTCTTCCTCAGCGTGGTCACGGTCGCCGGAGAGCACCGCGGCGGACACTTCTTTCATCTCTTCCGCGAGTTTTTCGAGCGCGCCGGACGCGTTCGGCCAGTCGAAGCCGACGCCGGCCATTTTCTCCTGGACGCGGAACGCGCGCACGAGTGCGGGCAGGCTTTTCGGCACGCCTTCGAGCACGCTGCGCGGCGGCTCGCCGTTCGTCTCGTCCGCGAGCTTCAGCTTCTCCCAAGCGTCGCGCACTTCCCCGGGCGTTTCCAGCTTGCGGTCGCCGAACACGTGCGGGTGGCGGTGCAGCAGCTTTTCGCGGATCGCGCGGATCGAATCGGCGAGCGCGAACCGGTCGTGTTCGGCGGCGATCTGCGCGTGGAAGACGATCTGCAGCAGCAGGTCTCCGAGTTCCCCGCGGAGCGCGTCGGAATCGCCGCCGTCGATCGCGGCGAGCACTTCGTACGCTTCCTCGAGCAGGTACGGTCGCAAGGATTCGTGCGTCTGCGCGCGGTCCCACGGGCAGCCGTTTCGCGCGCGCAGCCGTCGCATCACCGCCGCGAGCGCCTCCATCTCGCCGCCGATCGTGCCGTCGCCGAGCACGTCGCCGGGTAGGTTCTGATACGGCTGCTCGGGACTGTTTCGGCGGGAGTTTCGGGGTTCAGCGGGAGCTCCGCTCCGACTCATGGGGCACTCCTTCGTCAGCGGCGCCGCGGACCGGGCCCTCGCCCTCGCGGCGGGATCCCTCCGGCTCGAGGTGGATGAGCGCGTCCGCGATGTAGTCGTACTGCGCGAGGATCAGATCCTTCACGTCGTGTGTGATCCGGTGGCCTTCCTCGACGGTGAGCTCGGGCGCGACCTCGATGTCCATGTCCACGTATAGCAGCGACCCGTAGCGGCGGGTGCGGATCCGGTGCGCGTCCTCGACCGGGCCGACCGTGAGCGCGAGTTCCCCGAGCTCACCGACCAGTTCCGGGTTCTGTTCCATGTCGGTGAGCTCGTGGATCGCCTGGCGGCCGATGCGCACGCCGGTCGCAACGATGAACCCGCTCACCGCGATGCTGGCGAGCGAATCGAGGAACGTGGCGCCGGGGATGAGCACGCTGCCGCCGACGCCGATCACGACCGTCATCGAGGAGAACGCGTCGCTGCGGTGATGGTACGCGTTCGCGCGCAGCGCCGGCGAACGGGTCGTCCTCGCCGCCGACTTCGTCCACCGGAACAGCCACTCCTTCGTGGTCACCGAGACGGCCGCGATCACCGCCGCCGGCCAGCCGACATCGAACTCCCGTCCCGCGACGAGCGCATGGATCGCGTTGGACGCGAGGATCCCGGCCGCGACGAACAGCATCGCCGCGATCACCATCGAGCCGAGCGACTCGAACCGGCCGTGCCCGTACGGGTGATCCGCGTCCACCGGCTTCCGCCCGACGCGGATCGTGAAGATCGCGACGATGTCGGTGAACAGGTCGGAGGTGGAATCGACCGCGTCCGCGATCAGCGCCTGGCTGTGGAACAACACGCCGCCGGTCGCCTTCACGAGCGCGAGCGCGAGGTTGATCGCCCCGCCCGTGTAGCCGACCCGGCGCGCGAGTCGGTCGTTCCGCTCTTGTCTCTCCGTCACGAGTCGCCCGCAATATCCGCAACCGCCCCCCGCGGCATTCGAGCCGGGGTCAGCTCACCTCGGGAGCGGCGGGTGATTCTCCGGAAGAGGTGTGCACGTCTCCACCGCCCGCCTCCCGCTCGGCGATCAGGTCCTCGAGCCGCTCCTTCTCCCGGATCAGTTCGTCCAGCGAGTACGAGGAGAGGTCGCGTTCCTGCTGGAGCACGGGCAGCTCGATCCCCTGCCTGCGCAGGAACTCATCCACGTCCGGCTGGTTCTTCCGGTAGAAGTAGTAGGCCGCCGCGGCCGCGCCGACACCGAACAGAAACCCGGTGAAATGATCGTTGTTGATGTTCATCTTCCGCCTCGTCAGCGATCAGGTCGTATCCAGCACGGCGCGAACGCACGTCACCGCCAGGGCTTCTTCCCCGCGATCAGCCACGCGGAGAGCGCGAGCCCGGGCAGCGACAGGTGACGGAGCACGATCCGGTTGAGTGCGGCCGCGCCGGCGAGGATCCCCGCGACCGCCCACAGGTCGAGCAGACCGCGCGTGCTGTCGAACACCGCCCTGTTCAGTGCGCCGAGCGCCTCCTCTCCCTCCCGGCGCACGAGCGAGACCGGCGGCCGCTTCAGCTCCCTTTCCAGGTCGAGCAGCCGGATCAACGCTGCGAACAGGATCTCCGCGTCGAGCCGGGACTCGTCGAACAGCACGAGTACGCTTCCGCTGCGCGCGTTCGTCTCGACCTCGCGCACGCCCTGGATGCGGGAGAGCGCATCGCCCGCGCGGCCGGCGTTCGCGAGCCTGCCGATCAGGGCCGGGACACGGAACCGCACCCGCCCCGGCAGCATGTGCAGCGTCTGGATCGGGTGACGCATCCGCAGCAGCGGGGAGCGGTCGTCGCCGCGCCCGGCGTCCCCGGATTCCTTCCTCCGCCTCACGAGCAGCGCGAGCAGCAGATGAGCGAGAGCGTTGACCATCGCGGCGCCTCACAGCGATCGAAACGTGGGAAGCTAACACCCGCGCCCGCGCGAGTCCAAATCAGGTGCGGGCTTGCGACGCAGCCCCGCAGCCTATGCCCCGCGCCTGCTTGCAGGCCGGGCTCAGACGCAGCACGTGAACGGCCGGCGAATCCATGCCTGCACAGCAGGCATGGGCATAGTCATAGGCATGGGCATAGTCATAGGCAGTCCGCAGTCCGCAGCCTGAGAGAGAACCCCCGGGCGGGAAACCCGGGGGATTACTGATGAGACGGCGCAAGTACCCGTTATTCGCCCTGTTCGCCGCCTGCTGGTTTGTCTCCGGGCTTGCCCGTGTGCACGTGCACATCCGGCGCGCCGCGCTCGGCGAACTGTTTCACACCCTCGAGCAGGTCGATCGGCACCGGGAACAGCGTCGTCGAATTGTTCTCGGCGGCGACTTCGACGAGCGTCTGCAGGTAGCGGAGCGTGACCGAAATCGGCTGCTCGGCCATCATCGCGCCGGCCTCCGTGAGCCGTTTCGCCGCCTGGAACTCGCCGTCGGCGGCGACGATTTTCGCGCGCCGGACACGGTCCGCCTCGGCTTCCGCCGCCATCACCCGCTGCATGTCCTGTGGCAGATCGACGTGCTTGATCTCGACAGTGGAGACCTTGACACCCCACGCGTCCGTATGCTCGTCGATGATCTCCTGCAGCCGGTTGTTCACCGTAGCGAGTTCGTCGAGCAACACTTGCAGCGAGATCTCGCCGACGGTCGCGCGCAGGGTCGTCTGCGCGATCTGAACCGTCGCCTGGTAGAAGTTCTCCGCGCTCACGACCGCGCGCGCGGGATCGACGACACGGAAATAGACGACCGCGTTCACCTGCACGCTCACGTTATCCTTCGTGAGCAGATCCTGCGGCTGCACGTCGAACACCTGAATCCGCGTGGAAATCCGCGTCACCGTATCGACGATCGGGATGATGAGCACGATTCCCGGCCCCTTCACGCCGATCAGGCGACCGACACGGAAGACAACGAGACGGTCGTATTCCTTCACGATCTTGATCGCGCTGATCAGGATCAGGAAAAGGACGACCGCGGCGACGACGATTCCAACTGGCGGCATGATCGGATCCTCCGTGACCGGGCGTCCGGCGCCGGACGCCGCATTGTGTTCCCATGCCGGAGTTTAGCTCGCGGAACCGCGTTCAGCAAAGGGGGGAGGAGAGCGGGGACGAAATCCGGCTCGCGGCGACCGGGCACCCGTGTTGCGGCCTATTACTTTGATTCAACTGAACTTAGCCCGGAGATTCACCCACCCGCGCCGATTGCTTCGCTCGCGGGGCCGTCTTATCTTCCGGGATTGCACGCGTGAATCTATAACCCAGAGAGCACGAGGAGTTCGATGGCATCGACCGCCGATTTCCGCAACGGGATGGTGATCCGGTTTCGCGGCGAGCTCTACCAGATCGTCGAGTTCCAGCATGTCAAGCCCGGCAAGGGCGGGGCGTTCGTGCGCACGAAGCTGAAGAACGTGATCAACGGCAAGGTGCTCGACAACACGTTCCGCTCCGGCGAGAAGGTCGAGGAGATCCGGCTCGAGGCGCGCCCGATGCAGTATCTCTACCAGGAGGGCGACCTGCACGTGTTCATGGACAACGAGACGTACGAACAGATCCACATGCCGGCCGAATCGCTCGGTGACACCGTCGTCTCCTACCTCAAGGAGGGGACGGACTACAAGATGTTGTACAGCGAAGGTACGCCGCTGCTCGTCGAGCCGCCGACGTTCATGGAGTTGACGATTTCGGACACCGAGCCCGGCGACAAGGGCGACCGTGTCAGCGCAGCGACGAAGCCGGCGACGCTCGAGACGGGAGCGGTGATCCAGGTCCCGATGTTCATCGATTCCGGCGAGACGGTGAAGGTGGACACGCGGACGAACGAGTACCTTGAACGTGTGAAATAGGCGTGCCCGCGGGAACGATGAGCGCCCCGCAGCGCAACGGAGGGCGGGATGAACTACTCGGAAGTGCGAAAGCTGGTCAAGCTCGTCGAAGCAAGCGATATCCAGGAGCTGGAGTTCGAGCGCGAAGGCTCGCGGATCTGCGTGAAAAAGGGCCCGTCGGGCGACGCGCTCGTGCAGCCGCTGCCGAGCGCCGCGCCGGTCCAGGTTCCGCCCGCGCCGCCCGCCTCGCCCCAGCCCGCGGCTGAGCAAGCCCCCGCCGCGCCCGCCGAACCGCAGGCCGAACCCGACGTCTCGTACCACGAGGTGAAATCGCCGATGGTCGGGACGTTCTACCGCGCCCCCGCCCCCGACGCTGACCCGTACGTGCAGCCGGGGAGCACCGTGAAACCGGGCCAGACGGTGTGCATGGTGGAAGCGATGAAGCTGATGAACGAGATCGAGTGCGACGTCGCCGGCACAGTTGTCTCCGTCGAGGTTGAAAACGCCCGGCCGGTCGAGTTCGGCCAGGTGCTGTTCAAGATCGACAGCAAGGGCTGAGCGTGTTCTCGAAGATCCTGATCGCGAACCGGGGTGAGATCGCGCTTCGCATCATCCGCGCCTGCCGGGAGCTCGACATCCCCTCCGTGGCCGTGTACAGCGAGGCGGACGCGGACGCGCTGCATGTCCGGTTCGCCGACGAGGCGGTGTGTATCGGGCCGCCACCGAGCAACCGCAGCTACCTCAACCACCAGCGCATCCTCGCCGCCGCGGAGATCACGAACGCGGATGCGATTCACCCCGGGTACGGGTTCCTCGCGGAGAGCGCCGAATTCGCCGAGATGTGCCTCGACAGCGGCGTACAATGGATCGGTCCCGCGCCGGAGTCGATCCGCGCGATGGGCGACAAATCGAACGCGAAGGCGATGATGCGCGACGCGGGCGTGCCGGTCACGCCCGGCAGCGACGGGCCGGTCGCGGGATTCGACGAGGCGCGCCGGATCGCGGACGACGTCGGCTACCCGGTGATTCTGAAGGCGAGCGCCGGCGGCGGCGGGCGTGGGATGCGGATCGTGCGCCGCGCGGAGGACATCGAAGCCGCCTACGAGCTCGCGCGCGCGGAAGCGGAGGCCGCGTTCTCCAACCGGGAGCTGTACCTCGAGAAGTTCATCCTCCAGCCCCGGCACGTGGAAATCCAGGTGATGGGCGACCGGCACGGCAACGTCGTCCACCTCGGCGAGCGCGACTGTTCGATCCAGCGCCGGCACCAGAAGTTGATCGAGGAAAGCCCGAGCCCGGCGGTCACCCCCGAGCTGCGCAGGCAGTTCGGCGAGGCGGCGATCCAGGGCGCGAGCGCGGTCGATTATGTCGGCGCGGGCACGATGGAGTTCCTGCTCGACAGCCGCGGTGACTTCTACTTCATGGAGATGAACACGCGCATCCAGGTCGAGCATCCGGTCACGGAGGCGGTCACCGGCCGCGATCTCGTCGCCGAGCAGATCCGCGTCTGCGCCGGGGAAACATTGCGCTGGAAGCAGTCGGAGATCGAGTTTCGCGGCCATGCGATCGAGTTTCGGCTCAACGCGGAGGACCACACGCGCAACTTCATGCCCGCCCCGGGTACGATCACCGACCTCAACATTCCCGGCGGGCTCGGCGTGCGCGTGGACACCCACATCTACGCCGGGTACCGGATTCCACCGCACTACGATTCGCTGATCGCGAAGCTGATCGTGCACGGAGAGGACCGCCGCGAGGCAATCGCCCGCGGCCGCCGTACATTGGAGGAGTTTGTCGTCGAGGGGATCCCGACAACGGTCCCGTTCCACCTCCAGATTCTCGGCACGGACGAGTTTCAGAGCGGTCGGTTTTCGACATCGTTTCTCGAAGAGTGGATGGCCCGCGGGCGAGAGAGCTGACTGCGATCAACCCTGCGACATCGCCGCGCGCTGTCACAGGGACATATTGGAAGGGGGATAGTTGCTCACATCCGGTTGTCCCTTTGACTCAGCCGGGGCATAATCGGGGGAGGCAACTGTGTCATTCTGACGGAAGCCCGACGTCCGTTTGTCGGGCGAACGGAAGAAGGTCCAGGTTCGACAAGGATGGCAGATGAGGGGACGCTTGCTCGCAAGCGTCCCCGTGGTCAAGAACTAACGTCGGGATGAGTTGGACCTTCTTCACCCGCCTTCGCGCACACAGACGCGCAAAGCCGGGTTCAGAATGACTGCTCGGCCGCCCGGATGCGATCTTAGTTCCGGTCGATGCATGCGGCCGTGCGAACTGCATAACCGATGCCGGCGGGCGCTCCCGGCGGAAGGTCGGCGTGAGGTCTGAACACGTTCGGAGGAGTCATGGCCAACGTACCGAAGGAACTGAAGTACAGCGAGGAACACGAGTGGGTGCGTGTGGACGGCGACAACGCCACGATCGGCATCACAGACTACGCCCAGGGTGAGCTCGGCGACGTCGTGTTCCTCGAGCTGCCTGAGCCGGGGGAGGAGTTCAAGCAGGGCGACAGCTTCGGTTCGATCGAAGCGGTGAAGACCGTCGCGGATCTCTATTCTCCGGTGAGCGGCGCCGTGACCGAAGTGAACGAAGCGCTGGACGATGCCCCGGAAAAGGTGAACGAATCGCCGTACGGCGACGGCTGGCTGATCAAGCTCGAGCTCACCGACTCGACCGAGCTGGACGGGTTGATGGACGCGGAAGCGTACGCACAGCACATCGAGCAGGAGTGATCGACGATGGCCTATGTGCCGCACACCCCGGAGCAGTTCGCCGAGATGCTGAAGGCGATCGGGGTTAAGTCATTTGACGAGTTGATCCGGGCGATCCCGGAGGATGTCCGTCTCGAGGACGGGCTCGCTCTCGACGAGGGCCTGTCCGAACTGGAGGTGCTGGACCGGATCGAATCGCTGGCGGCGAAGAACCGGGCGTCGGCCGGAGCGGTCACATTCCTCGGCGGCGGCAGCTACGACCACTTCATCCCCGCCGGTGTCGGCGCGATCCTCTCGCGCAGCGAATTCTACACCTCCTACACACCCTACCAGCCGGAAGTGTCGCAAGGCACGTTGCAGTCGATCTACGAATACCAGTCGGTGATCTGCGACATCACCGGGATGGATGTCGCGAACGCGAGCGTGTATGACGGCCCGACCGCGACCGCGGAGGCGATGCTGCTCGCGCTGCGCGCGCAGAAGAAACGCGGGCAGATCGTCGCCAGCGAAGGACTGCACCCGCACGCGCTCAAGATCATGCGCACGTACGCGGACACGAGCGGGATCGAGCTGATCACCGTGCCCGTCGGCGAGGACGGCCGCACTGACAGCACCTTGCTCAGACGCGTGCTCACGGACAACGTCGCGGGCGTACATTTTCAGCAACCGAACTTCTTCGGCGTGCTCGAGGACGCGCCGGCGATCGTGGGCACGGCTCACGAGGCCGGCGCGCTCGCGATCGCGGGCGTCTATCCGGTCAGCCTCGGGATTGTCGCGCCGCCGGGCGAATATGGCGCCGACATCGCCGTCGGCGAAGGCCAGTGCCTCGGAAACCGGATGGGGTTCGGCGGACCATACCTCGGCATCTTCACCGCGAAGCAGGAGCTGATCAGGCAACTTCCCGGCAGGCTTTCCGGGCAGACCGTCGATCGCAACGGCACGCGCGGGTTCGTGCTCGCGCTGCAGACACGCGAACAGCACATCCGCCGCGGGAAGGCGACCTCGAACATCTGCACGAACCAGGGCCTGAACGCGCTCGCGGCGCTCGTCCACCTCGCACTGCTCGGGAAGCAGGGGTTCCGCGACGTCGCGCAGCTCTGCTACGACAAGGCGCACTACCTCTACCGCCGGATCATGAAACACACGCGGTTCCGGCCGACCTACTACGCGCCGTTCTTCAACGAGTTCGTGCTGCAGACCCCGATCCCCGCGGTCGCTGTCGTCGACCGGCTCGTCGAGCAGCACGGCATGCTCGCCGGTGTCCGCCTCGACCGCTTCTACCCGGAGATGGACCACCACCTGATGGTCGCGGTCACCGAAAAACGCACGCGCGACGAGCTCGACGCGTTCGTCTCCGCGCTCGCGGCGATCGGGTAGGCCGGCTCGGCGTGCCCGCGCCGCCCCCTCCCTCGTGTGCCCGCGCCTGCTTGCAAGAGTGGTTGATCCACCGGTCCATGAAACCCGGGGCAAGCCCCGGGCCACCCTCCATCTCGTGCCCGCGGGGACCGAAGGTCACCGCGGTTGATCCGCCGGTGGATGAATCCCTGCGACATCGCTGCGCGCTGTCACAGGGGCACATTACTGAATCCACCGGTGGCTCAGCCCTGCGACATCGCTGCGCGCTGTCACAGGGGCACGTAACC
>JAANWZ010000034.1 GCA_018263585.1 Calditrichota bacterium
TTCCGACGTGTGGCCCGGGGCTTCAGCCTCGGGTTTCATACCCTTGCCCTTGACTTTAGTCAGGGATAATCACACGTCGGATGAGCCGCGGTTGCGAGCAACCGCGGGCCTGTGGGAGTGTCATCCTGAACAAGCGGGCCGGGCTGTCGAGCGCCCGGGGCTTCAGCCTCGGGTTTCATACCCTTGCCCTTGACTTTAGTCAGGGATAATCACACGTCGGATGAGCCGCGGTTGCGAGCAACCGCGGGCCTGTGGGCGTGTGATCCTGAACAAGCGGGCCGGGCTCCGCTCACGGTGGGTACAGCTTCGGATCAGCCGCGAAGCGCGGTTGCGGTTGCGGACGGTGAGCAGTCGCCCCACATTTCCGCGAGCGCGGATTGAGCCGGAGGGAACGGATGAACAGGCGTCGCAAGCGGATCAACTGGTGGCTCGCCGTTGTCGCGAGCGCGCTCGTAACCCTGCTCGCGACCGTGTTCGGGCGCACGGGCGTGTTCTACGAGCTCGAGCTGAAGACGTACGACCAGCGATTCCTGCTCCGCGGGCCGAAGAGCGTCGATCACAGCGACGTGGCGGTCGTGACGATCGACGACGAGGACTTCACTGCGCTCGACACCCGCTGGCCGTTTCCGCGCTCGTACTACGCGCACGCGATCCGCAACCTGCTCGGCGCCGGCGCGAAGCTGATCATCGTGGACGTGCAACTGTTCGAATCGTCCGCGGACTCGCTGGAAGACATCGCGCTCGCGAACGCGACCCGCGAGGCGGGCGACCGTGTGATCCACGCCGCGGAGATCTCGCTGACCGAACGGAAGCAGCTCCGTGACGTGCTCGTGCGGCCGATCCTGCCCGCGAAGCGGATCCGCGCGGCTGGCAGTCCGGTCGGCGTCGTCAACCAGATCCCCGACCGCGACGGGTTCACCCGCCAGTACCCGTTCGCGTTCAGGGTGGACAGTCTCAACTGGCTGCCGCTCGCGATGAAGGCGTACCAGATGCTGCAGCCGCACCCGGACACGATTCAACTCTATCGGGACGACCCGGACGTCGTCCACTTCGCCGACCTCGAGATTCCGCGGATGACGGAGACGACGTTCCTGATCAACTACTACGGGCCGGCGGGGACGTTTCCCGTGCACGCGTTCTCCAGCGTGCTCGACGATCCCTCGTTCGAGCTCGCGGACGGCGACACGGACTACATGCAGTGGTTCACGATGTCGGACGCTGAGTTCGAGGCGCTCGCATCGGCGATGCCGGAGGCGTCGGTGGATGTGTTCCGCCGGCTGCGCGCGGGCAACCCGTTCCGCGACAAGGTCGTGTTCATCGGTTCGGCGGCGGCGGCGCTGCAGGACACGAAGAAGACGCCGTTCTACGCGTGGTCGCCGCCGGGTGAGGTTGCCGCCGGGAACGAGGAGATGCCGGGCGTGGAGGTGCACGCGCACGCGTTTCAGACGCTGGTGGACCGCGCGTGGCTGCACAATGCGCCGCTGCTCGCGGAGATCGCGGCGACGTTCGTGCTCGCGCTGCTCGTGTTCTCGCTGAACAGCCGGCTCGGGCTCGCGCTCGCCGCCCCGGCGACGCTGCTGATCGGCCTGCTCTACCTCGCAGGCGCGTACTACGCATTTGCCGAGCATCATCTCTGGCTTGCGGCGGTTTCGCCGACAGGCGGGTTGCTGATGATGTTCGTGTTCACCACCGGCTACCGGTTCGTGCTCGAGCAGCGCGACAAGGCGCAGATCCGCGGGATGTTCTCCCGGTACGTGCCGAAGCGGGTCGTGGACGAGATCATCGAGCACCCGGAGATGCTCCAGCTCGGCGGGGAACGGCGGAGGATGACGGTGCTGTTCACGGACGTCGCCGGGTTCACGAGCATCTCCGAACAGATGAGCGCGGACGATCTCGTCGCGCTGCTGAACGAGTACCTGTCCGAGATGTCGCGGATCATCCTCGGCCACGAGGGGATCATCGACAAGTACGAGGGCGACCTGATCATGGCTGAGTGGGGCGCGCCGGTGTACAACGAACAGCACTCGACACTCGCCTGCCGCGCCGCGCTGCGCATGCAACGGAAACTCGCGGAAATGCGCGAACAGTGGCGGCGGGAAGGACACCCGGCGCTCGACAGCAGGGTCGGGATCAACACCGGCGAGATGCTCGTCGGCAACATGGGCTGCCTCGAGGTGTTCGACTACACGGTGATGGGCGACGCGGTCAACATCGCGAGCCGGCTCGAAGGCGCGAACAAATCCTACGGCACGAAGATCATGATCGGGCAGGAGACGCGTGACGAAGTCGGGGATGCGTTCGCGACGCGCCCGCTCGATCTGATCCGGGTCAAGGGCCGGGCGGAACCGGTGGACGCGTACGAGTTGCTCGCGGAGTCGGAGGACGAACTCCCGCCGGCGTTGCGCGAGACGCTGCCCGCGTACGAGGCCGGGATGCGCGCGTACCGGGCACGGGATTTCGCGGCCGCCGAGCGCGAGTTCTCGCGCGTTTTCGAACGCGTGCCCGACGACGGCCCGAGCCGGACCTACCTCGAACGGTGCCGGCAGTTCATCGTCGAACCGCCGCCGGAGGACTGGGACGGCGTGCACGCGCTCACCGAAAAGTGATCCGGAGCACTGCCGGCGAGACCTCTGTCCCCGCCCGGTAAACCATTGCCTACCTTACGAGTCCAATTAGACGACAGCGCATTGACCTGAGGAGCCCCCCCCATGCAGCGGTTACTCGCAGTGCTCATTGTCGCCGGCCTGCCGGTGCTCGCCGCGGCGCAGTACGCCGAGGAGTGGCAGATCGCGCAGGACTACTACGAGACCGGCTACCTCTTCTATGACATCAACGACGACGGCGCGCCGGAGCTGACGAAGACTCTCGGAAACAACGTCTCGTTCTATGACGGGACCGACGACTACTACTCGCTGCTGTGGAGCGTGACCGCGGACGGCTACGACGTGCTCGCGATCTGGGACGTGTTCGAGGTCGAGGACGGCGCGAGGCTGGTCGTGTTCGCGCCGAAGCTGACCGTCGACGAACTTAGCTTCCGGGTGCGCGCGTACCAGCCGCTCGCGGACACGTACGAGTGGCAGACAGATTCCTATGACGGCTCGCTCTCGTTCGTCGATTCGGACGACCTCGATGACGACGCGGCGCGCGAGATCGTGTTCGGGCGCAACAGATTCCTCGTGCCCGATTCGAGTTACGTGTCGCAGTTCTACGTGCTCGACGGGCCGGGCGGGGCGGTCGAGTTCGAGAGCGATGTGCTGGACGGCTACATGGTCGGCCCGTACCTCGGCGACGTGGACGGCGACGGGACGGTCGAGCTGCTCGTCAACCTGTACGATGTGAACGAGCTGACATCGACGCTCAGCGTGTACTCGTTCAACGGCGCTTCCGTGGCCGGGGGCCGTCCGCTCGCGCCGCGCGAGATCGAGCTGCGCCCGAACTACCCGAACCCGTTCAACCCATCGACGATGATCCCGCTCGTGCTCGCTCGCCCCTCGCAGGTGGAGGTGAACGTGGTGAACACGACCGGCCGGCGGGTGACACAGATCGTCAGCGGCACACTCTCCGCGGGGCGGCACACGTTTCGCTGGAACGGCCTCGACCGCCGCGGTCGGCCGGTCGCGTCCGGCATCTATTTCTCCGAAGTCGTGGTGGACGGGCACAGCGTGACGCGGCCGATGGTGCTGATTCGATGATGCTCGCGCTGGTCGCGTCGCTGATCTCCGCGATCTACCCGTGGAACCTGGAAGCGGGCGGCTACCTCACGACCGGCCATCTCGAGCAATCGCAGCAGTATCGCGCGCAGACGGTGTATGTCGGCGGTGATCGCTGGCGGAAGGACTATCTCGTCGCGCGGGTGAACCACCTCACGGTGGACGGGGACTGGTACGAACAGTGGCTGGTGAGCGCGAGCGCGTTTCGCTGGTGGCGGGAGGAACTGAAGTTCGGCGCGGACATCGGCCGGCTCGACGGCGACCTGCGCGGCTGGCTTGCCGGGCCGCGTGTCGAGGGCAACCTCGGCTGGATCGGCTATGCGGCGACCGCTCATCGGCTCGTGTTCGGGAAGGGGATCCCGGTTGCGAGCGCACGTGTTTCCGGCGATGTGTGGAACGCGCGCCTCCTGCTCCGGCGGCGGTTCGGGCCGTTCCTCGCGGAAGCCGGCGCACACGTGACCGCGCCGGAGCACGACGCGACGCGGCTGATGGGCGTGCTGCGCGTGTCGGGCTCGGTGAGCGGGCGCGTGTCGGTCTCGCTCGCGCACGGGTTCGGCGAGGGGTGGCTCCTCGTCGATCCGCGCGCGCTCACGGTGGATCTGAACCGTGACCTGACCGCCGCGTGGTACGAGCTCGCGGTGACCGTGCGCATCTCGCCGCACCTGTACGCGCAAGGAATGTACACGCGCACGGATTATGAGCCGCACGCACGGAACGCGTGGCCGTACGTGGCGCAGTACGTGACCGCCGGATTCAACATTCGCTATTGAAGGAGGGGACCGTGATTCGGAGACTTCCGCCGGTTGCGCTCGCGGCGCTGCTGCTCGCTTCGCTCGCGGGCGCCCAGGAGAAGAACGCGGACACGATGGCACAGACGACCGCGGGCGCGCAATCGACAATGAGCGACACCCTCGGCCATCTCAACGTGGAGATTGTCGTCGGCGCCGACTACGGCTGGCCGACCCGTCTCCTGATCTCGGGACGCGTGGAGAAGGCGAAGGCGTGGCTCGGGCTCTCGTTCTACCCGTACAACGTCGATGACCCGGTCACCGGCGGCACGCACCGGTTCATCGAGCTCGGAAAAGGCAGCTTCAGCCGCGAGGTGTCGATCGAATCGCAGTTCCTCGGCGGCAGCTTCGAGGCCGCGCTGTGGGCGACCAAAGTGATGAAGGTGGACAGCGACGAGAAGTACAGCTACTGGGACAAGATGTTCGGGTTTCACGTCGAAGACATAATCGCATACAAGAGCGGGCTGCTCACCCAGCTCAGCGGCTACCGGTGACAGGCGCGCGGCTGATCCGAGGGTGTATGAAAACCGGCTGGAGGGGCGATGCTTGCTCGCAAGCGTCCCCATTGAATGAACCCTGCGACATCGCTGCGCGCTGTCACAGGAGCACGTAACCCAACTCTTGTGCCCGCGCTTGCTTGTCAAGCGCGGGCGCTGGTCGAGCCCGGCCTGCGAGCAGGCCGGGGCATAGCGCGGAAGCGGGATGGAATCCGGGGCGAGCCCCGGACCACCCGTTCGCTGGAGGCGACGATGGCGGTGAAGTTCACAAACGATGTCACACTGAGCAAGAGCGGGTTCCTGTTCGACCACGCGTCCGGGCAGACATATACGCTGAACCCGACCGGGCAGTTCATCTTCCGCCTGCTCGAACAGGGCGAGGAGAGCGAACGGGTCCTGCCGCAGATCGTGGCGGAGTTCAACGTCTCCGAATCCACCGCGCGCAAGGATCTCGACGATTTCCTCCGCCAGTTGCACGAACTCGGGATCACGGAATGAACGACCTTCATGTCGCGGTCACCGGCCTGCACGCGGCCGACAACCCTGCGCCCGGGATCGGCGTGATCCGCAGCCTGAAAGCGGCCGGCGACTGGAACGGGACGATCATCGGGCTCGCGTACGATGTCTATGACACCGGCATCTACGACCCGGACCTGCTCGACGCGACCTACCTCGTCCCGTACCCGAACCAGGGGATGGACGAGGTGTTCGCGCGGCTGATGTACGTGCACGAGCAGGCGCGGATCGACGTGCTGATCCCGACGCTCGACAGCGAGCTCGGGCTGTACCGCAAGCTCGCGTCCCGCCTGCGCGAGGCGGGGATCCGGATGTTCATTCCGGATGACGAGATGATGCGCGCGCGCGCGAAATCGAACCTCGTCCAGTTCTGCGAGGAGAACGGGATCCCGACGCCGGACACGTTCGTGCTCCGCGAGCTCGGCTCGCTCGACGACGCGATCGAGAAGATCGGTTACCCGCTCTGGGTGAAAGGTGTGTTCTACGACGCGTACCTGTGCCGGACGCGCGACGATGTGCTGCGCTCGGTGGAGAAGCTGCGCGTGACCTGGGGCCTGCCGGTGCTGCTGCAGCGGTCGATCAGCGGCGAGGAGTTCGATGTGTGCGCGCTCGCGAAGCGGGGCGAGCTGGTCGGCGCGCTCCCGATCCGGAAAACGCGGGTCACGGAAAAGGGCAAGGCGTGGGCGGCGGTCTCCCTGCGCAACCCGGAACTCGCGGAGCTGAGCGCGAAAACGCTGTCCGCGCTCGGCTGGTCCGGCCCGTGCGAACTCGAGATCATGCAGGAGGCGCGGACGAAGAAGCTGTACCTGCTCGAGATCAACCCGCGGTTTCCGGCGTGGATCTACCTCGGCGCGGGCGCGGAGCAGAACCTGCCGCGCGTGCTGCTCGAGCTCGCGCTCGGGAACGAGGTCGAGCCGCTCCCGCCGGCGAAATCGGGCGTCGGTTTCGTTCGTCACGCGACCGACCTGATCTGCCCGCTCGCGTACCTGGAGGCGCTCACTGTGGGCGGCGAGCTGCATCACCCCGGCACGCACCGGCGCCAATCGTAAACCGAGAACCGACGAGACCCCCATGGAAAAGAAACCTTACATGAAGCCGACGATCGTCCGCCACACCCCCGGCGGAGTATTGAACAAGTTCGGCCGCCCGCCGCAGACGGTGCCGATGCGCCGCATCGAGGGCTTCGATGTCAGCGAACTTGCCGGCGAATACGGCTCCCCGCTGTTCGTGCTCTCCGTGCGCGAGTTGAAGCGGAAGTATCGCGAACTCGACCGCACGTTCCGCACGCGCTACCCGGACTTCCAGCTCGCCTATTCATACAAGACGAACTACCTGAAGTCGGTGTGCTCGATCCTGCACCAGGAGGGCGCGTGGGCGGAAGTCGTCTCCGGGTTCGAATACGACATCGCCGCCGATCTCGGCGTGCCCGGCGGGCGGATCATCTTCAACGGTCCGTACAAGACGCGCGGCGAGTTGAAACGCGCGTTCGAGAACGGGTCGATCGTGAACATCGACAATTACGACGAGATGCAGGTGATCGAGGATCTCGCCGAGGAGTTCGGGCGCACACTCGATGTCGGGTTGCGGATCAACATGGACCTGAACGATCCGCCGTGGCACAAGTTCGGGTTCAACTACGAGTCCGGTCAGGCGTTCGAGGCGGTGCGGCGCGCGACGAGCGGCGGGAAACTGAACGTCGTCGGCCTTCACATGCACACCGGCACGTACGTCGATGACCTCACGATCTACTCCCGCGGCGCGCAGGGGATGATCGATTTCTACCGCCTGATCCGTGACAACTTCGGCGTCCGCCTCAAGTACTGGGATCTCGGCGGCGGGTTCGCGTCGATGAACACGCTGCACTGGGCGTACCTGCCCGCGGAGCAGACGACGCCGACGGTCGATCAGTACGCGGACGCGATCTGCTCCGTGCTGCTCGCCGCTGATCTCGGCGGCGAAGAACCGCCGAAGCTGTTCATCGAGCCGGGGCGCGCGATAGTCGATGACCCGTTCTATTTGATCACATCCGTCGCTGCGCAGAAGCGGCTGCCGAACGGGCGCCGCGCGGTCGTGCTCGACACAGGGATGAACATGATCAGCTCGGTGCAATGGTACCGCTACCAGTTCCAGAGCGCGCAGGACTCGGGGACGACGGTCGAGGACACGACCGTGTACGGCGCGCTCTGCATGAACATCGACGTGATCAACCACAGCCTGTCGCTGCCGCCGGTGCGGCGCGGAGAGCTGCTCGTGATCCCGCGCGTCGGCGCCTACAACCTGAGCCAGTCGTGGCAGTTCATCTACCTGCGCCCGGCGGTGATCGCGATCGACGACGGCCGTGTACACGTGATCAAACGCGCGGAAACGCGGGAATATGTGCAGCAGTTCGAGCAGGTTCCGGAGGACTATTCGCTCCCGCGGGAACCGGCGGACGGCGCCGCGAGCTGACGGCGGCGATCGCCGTCGCGATACACGTGCTCCGCTCACCTACAATTGCGCAAACGGCACGGCGAGAATCCCCTCGCCCAGCGGGAGCCTGCTCGCGCCGGCATGGACACTTCCCTGCGGCTCTAAGGGTTTGAACCGCCCACATGACCTGTCCGTTGAGATAACGCGGATTTGCGACCGACCTGAGTTCGGATTTTGCACCGAGTGGTGCTCGGTGAACCTTTTGGTATAACATGAGTTAGACGTGTTGGATGAAGGAAGCGTGCATTTCCGATCGGGCAAATCACGGATTTGCGACCAGGTAGAGCGCGGATTTGTGACCAAACTGTGTAACGTCTGGTTATATCATGAGATACAACGATGACACTGGTTCGCGGTCGCCGGAGCTCACGCCGTCCGCGTGCGTGGGACGCGATCGCGGAGCGCCACGCGGGCAAGCGCGTGTTCGAACGGGTCCCGTGCGTGAAACCTGTGCTACCTTCGCCGCGGGGTGACGGCGGCGAACCGATCGGTTGCGATGATGTCGATCACAAGGCAGAAACTGAGGACAGGAGCGGCGCTACTCGAGAGCCGGCTGCGCGGGCTGGTTCCGGCGGTGCGCGGCGACGATCTGTTTCCCACCGACCTGCTCATCCACTTCACGTACCACAAGTGCCTGACGGTCTATTCCCAGCAGGTGATGCGGTTTCTCAGCGCGGAGTTCCCGTTTCACTGGGAGCAGATAAACAAACGGCCCGGGCACCTTCTCTCCGTAGTGCACGAGCGGGGCGGCAAACGTGTGCTCCAGGTCGCAAATGTCTACCAGGTTGATTTCCACTCGTTCCCGGAGTTCAGGGGGAGTCATTTCATCCGCGATCCGCGCGACATGGTGATCTCCGCGTACTATTATCATGTGTGGACACGGGAACCGTGGTGCATCGACCCGGACTTCGACTGGACGCCGCTAATCAGGAATCCGCATTTCCGGAACTACATCAGCGCCGATCAACGTGACGATCCCGGCCGAATCTCCTACCAGGACTACCTGAAGTCACTCGACCGCACGCGCGGGATGATCCTCGAGATGCTGCGGAACAAGGACCACATCGACCACATGTCCCGCTGGGACTACAACAACCCGAACTTCATCGAGGTGAGGTACGAGGACGTGGTCGGCGCTGAAGTGGAAGCGTTCCGGCGCGTGTTCGAACACTACGGTTTCCATCCGAAGCTGATCGAGCGCGGCCTGCATCACGTGGACCGGTTCAGCCTCGGGCGCAAGCGGCGCGGCGCCCGCAGCCACACGCGCAGCGGGCGGACACGCCAGCACGAGCGCGAGTTCACGCCTGAGCTGCGAGAGGTGTTCGCGGCGATGTACGGTCCCACGCTGTCGCAGCTCGGTTACGAGTGACGGGCGTGCGCTCGGGCGAAGGCCGGCGCGGTTCTCTCCCGGGTCGCCGCTTGCGACTCCTGTCACAAGCTCCGCCCGCCCCTGTTGAGCGGAGACAGCCGGCTGCTTATCTTCCCCGTGCCGCCGGCGGGGGCGCCGTGTTCCGTGCGGAACGCGCGCTCCCGCAGACGGCGGGTTCCACCGGCCGCAATCGCATCCCGGGAGGGTTCATGGGCTCACTGCGCACGCGCGGGTTCTCCCACTACCGCTGGCAGACCGGGCAGGTCGCGTGGCTGCTGCACCGGATCACCGGCCTCGCGCTCGTGCTCTACATCACGATGCACATCTGGGTCGTGTCCAGCCTTCAGCTCGGGGAAGGTCCGTTCGAAGCGACGATGGCGTTCGTCCAGTCGCCGCTGTTCCGCTTTCTCGAAGTCGGGCTGTTCTTTTGCGTGATCTATCACGCGCTCAACGGCCTCCGTGTGATCGCGATCGATTTTCTCGGCGCGACGGAAAAGCACGTGCCGATCTTCTGGGTGCTCGTCGTGGTCGGAGGCGTCCTCTGGGTGATCGGCGGCGCGGACATGATCACGCACGCGATCGAGCAGATGAACCACGGCGACCCCTTCTTCCCCAGCCTCGGAGGTTGATTTGATGCTGAGCATGCTGAAGCGCTCGGGCACGAAATCCGGCGGCTCCACGGCGTGGATCTGGCAGCGGATCACCGGGCTCGTGCTGGTTGTCACCCTGTTTCTCCACTACCTGTTCCTCCACTTCCTCAACGGCGGCACGGTCACCTGGGAGGAGGTGACGCAGCGGCTTTCGTCGCCACTGTTCAAGATGATCGATCTCACGTTTCTCGTCGCGGCGCTGTTTCACGCCGGGCAGGGGCTGGTGATCAACATTCACGACTACGTGCACCGCCCGGGCTGGCGTGTCACACTCGTCACCCTCGCCTGGCTGCTGATGCTTACGCTGCTGATCACGGGGACGGTGACGATTGTCACGCTCGAGCCGGCGTACATCGACCAGCTCCAGCTCGGCGCTGCGCAGGCGGTCGGCGCCGGGGGGGTGGCGCGATGATCCACCGGCATGATGTGATCATCATCGGCGCCGGGCTCGCCGGCTCGCGCGCCGCGGTCGAGATCGGAAAGGTCGCGGACGTCGCCGTGCTCTCGAAGGTGTATCCGAGCCGCTCCCACTCCGGCGCCGCGCAGGGAGGGGTCGCCGCCAGTCTCGGCAATATCTCCGTCACCGACCGCTGGGAGTTCCACATGTTCGACACGGTGAAGGGGTCGGACTACCTCGGCGACCAGGACGCGATCGAGCTGATGGTCCGCGAGGCGCCGGAGACGGTGATCGAGATGGAGCACTGGGGCTGCCCGTTCTCGCGCACGGAAGAGGGGAAGATCGCGCAGCGCAAGTTCGGCGGGCACACGCTCGAGTTCGGCCGGGAAGCCGCCCTCCGCGCGTGCTACTCCGCCGACTTCACCGGGCACGTGCTCCTGCACACGCTGCACGAGCAGTGTCTCAAGCACAACGTGAACTTCTACTCCGAGTTCCAGGTGCTGAGCCTGATCTTCCGTGACGGTCGCGCGATCGGGGTTGTCGCGTGGGACATGGTTCACGGCGGACTGCACACGTTCTACGGGCGCGCGGTGATGTTCGGCACCGGCGGGTACGGGCGCGCGTTCAAGATCACCTCGAACGCGCACGCGAACACCGGCGACGGGCTCGCGCTCGTGAGCCGCATCGGCCTCCCGATCCAGGACATGGAGTTCGTCCAGTTCCACCCGACCGGGCTGTACAAGAGCGGGATCCTCGTCACCGAGGGCGCGCGCGGCGAGGGCGGTCACCTGAAGAACAGCGAGGGCCGCCGGTTCATGGAGGACTACGCGCCGACGCTGATGGAACTCGCCCCGCGTGACATGGTCGCGCGCGCGATGCAGCAGGAGATCGACGAGGGCCGCGGGATCGACGGCGAGGACAAGATCCACCTCGACGTCTCCCACCTCGGCGAGCAGCGGCTGATGGAACGCCTGCCGCAGATCACCGAGCTCGCGATGAACTTTGCGGGCGTCGATCCGCGTGTCGAGCCGATCCCGATCCAGCCGACCGCGCACTATTCGATGGGCGGGATCCCCGCGAACGAGAACACGCGGGTGACAATGGACGCGAACCGCACGGAAGCGGTCGGCCTCTACGCCGCCGGCGAATGTTCCTGCATCAGCGTGCACGGCGCGAACCGGCTCGGGACAAACTCCCTGCTCGAGGCGCTCCTGTTCGGCCGGCGCGCGGGCAAGCAGATCGTCGAGGACGTGCACGACCTCGAGTTCCCGAACCTGCCGCCGGACTACGAGGACGCGGCACGCGGGGAAATCGAGTTCATCCGGAACAACCGGGGCGGGGAGAAGGTCGGCACTCTGCGCGGCGAGCTGCAGGATTCGATGATGATCGACTGCGGCGTGTTCCGCACGAAAGAACAGCTCCAGAAGCAGAAGGAAAAGGTCGCCGAGCTCGCGGACCGGTTCCGGCACATCCAGATCGACGACAACGGCGACCAGTTCAACACCGACCTGCTCGAGGCGATCGAGCTCGGCCACCTGCTCGATTTCAGCGGCGCGATCGTCGAGGGCGCGCTGTTGAGAGAAGAAAGTCGCGGCGGGCATTATCGCAAGGACTTCCCGAAACGCGACGATGACAAGTTCCTCAGGCACACGCTCGCGTGGAAACGCAACGGCGACTGGGAGCTCACGTTCGAGAAGGAGGTTGTTCTCAAAGGCGTGAGCCACCCCGGCTTCGAACCGAAGGAGCGGAAGTATTGACGTAGCCCGGGTTCGCTGAACCCGGGGCCCGGCAACAGCAAAGACAACCTGACGTAGCCCGGGTTCGCTGAACGCGGGGCCCGGCTGGCGTAGCCCGGGTTCGCCGAACCCGGGGTGCCGAGGGAAACACGAACAACCGACCCCGGCTTCAGCGAAGCCGGGCTACCGGCTACCGGGCAGGCATAAATGCCGAGGCACACACGCAGACAACCGTCCACCTGACGGAGACCGATACATGGCAGACACGTCGCAGCGCAGCTTCAGGATCTTCCGGTTCAACCCGGAGACGGACGACAAGCCCTATTACCAGACATACGAGATCGAGGTCGAGAGCTGGTGGACCGTGCTCGATGCGCTCAACGAGATCAAGTGGTTCGTCGATGGCACGCTCAGCTACCGCCGCTCCTGCCGTCACGGGATCTGCGGCTCGTGCGCGATGATGATCAACGGGCTCAACGACCTCGCCTGCGAGAAACAGATCAAGCTGATCCGAAGGAACCCGATCACGATCGACCCGCTCCCCGGCTTCGAGATCCACAAGGACCTCGCGGTGGACATGGACCCGTTCTACAAGGCGCTCAAGCGGGTAAAGCCGTGGCTGATCAACAACGATCCGCCGCCGTCGCGCGAACGGATCCAGTCGCCGGAGCAGTTCCACCTGATCGGCGATGGGATCGCGTGCATCCTCTGCGCCGCGTGCACGTCGTCGTGCCCGAGTTACTGGTCGGACGAGGAGTATCTCGGCCCGGCGGCGCTGCTGAAAGCATACCGTTATTCATTCGACAGCCGCGACCAGGGGCTCGGCGACCGGATCGATGCGCTCGACAACCGGCACGGCCTCTGGCGCTGCCACAAGATCACGAACTGCTTCCACGCGTGCCCGAAGAACCTGAACCCGACCGAGGCGATCTCCCGCCTGCAGCGGCGCGTGATCGAGGAAAAGACGTAGGTTGTACAGACCATTCGCCTCTGTTTGCAGTCGGCCCCCTCACGGCACCCTGACCCGCGCCTGCAGGCGCTGCGGGTTCAGGATGACACGGGGCGCGCGACACACAAGCGCCGCGCTTGTTCAGGAAGACACGTAGCGGCTCGTCAATCGAAGTGAATCGATCCAGCATAGTGATTCCTGGAAAGAATCTCTCATCCGTGTACCGCCCGTGCGGGCTCGCCCGCGCGGCTGATCCGACGGTGTGTGAAACCCGGGGCGAGCTCCGGGCCACCCGTCCGCGAGCTGCTCCCAGCCCGCGGCGTCCCAGCCGGCGGCTGTGCCGCGCCACGGCGCATCGCCTGGTCCGCCTCCGTCACTTTGTGTCGAGACAGTCTTGAAGAATTCGAAGCTATCCTCGGCGACGACGGTGCCGGTGTTGTGGTTGCCGAGGTAGCCGTGGAATGTGTACAGGCCGGCCGGCGCCCAGCCGGGCACGTTCTGCGTCAACCCGCTCCATGTGTACGTCGCCGGTCCCGGTGGCAGGTTGATGAACGTCTGCATCAGCTCGTACGTGTTCCCGTTCGGGGCGTCCACCGCCGTCCACGCTCCGCCGAACAGCCCGTAAGGCCATGAGGTCCAGATTTCCGCGTCATACACAACTTGTCCGCCCTGCTGGGGAACAATGGTCCCCGCGATGGGCGTCAGTGTGAGCGTGAGTTCGAGTTGCCAGGTGAGTACTTGCAGGCCGGCGTAACCATCCGCCACGTATGCGTATTCGCGGACCACGGCCACGCCCTCAGCACTCCCTGGCGTGTTGCAGGAACTGACTTCGGCGGGCGCTGTCGGGTCGGAAACGTCGATCACGCGCAGGCCCGAGTCTCTGTCCGACACGTACGCGTAGCCGTCCGCCGCTGAGATGCCGAAGGCAAAACCCGGCGTGTCGCAGAAGCCGGCTTCCCACGGAGTATCCGGAATGCCCACGTAGATGACACGCAGGCCGGAGTTTCCGTCCGCCACGTACGCATACCGGTCAGCCACGCTCGCGCAGTCGCCAGCCACCGCCACTTGATTGGCCCATCCCGGCGTGTCGAGAGAGCCGACGAGCGTGAAGTTGAGGTCCTGCGCGCCGGCGGCCAAAGCAACGCAGAATATGATCGCTGTTACGGGGAGCGCGCGCATGATCCCCTCCTTATCGTGGAAAACCAGCAACGCTACGAACGAACATAACGCGCCGGCAACAGAGCTAGTACTCCGGCGCGGGGATAGGCTACATCCAAGCGATCTCTCAGAGACAGTTGTTCCCGGGGACGCTCGCTCGCAAGCGTCCCCGAAGTCAAGAAACAGCCCCTGGATAAGCTGGACCTTCTTCACCCGCCTCCACGCACAGAGACGCGTGAAGCGGGGTTCAGAATGACGGCTCGGCCGCCCGGATGCGATCTGAGTTCCGGTCGGGGCACGTGGTTGCACGAACGGCATAACCGGAAACCAGCAAGCGTCCGCAGCGGACCACAACTCATCCACAACGGGGACGCTTGCTCGCAAGCGTCCCCGCCCGATTCCGCACCTGTGCTGAACCGCGGTGACCTTCGCTCCGCGCGGGCATGACTGATGCGTCGCATTTGATCGGCCACGCTCTTCGATTGAGGTTGCACGCGTGGTCGAAGTGCGCGCACATTTGTCGTGCGGAACTGCGGGAGTCGAAATGCGGGTAGCGCTGGTCACACTGGTTGCGTTCGTGCCGCTGCTGATGGTGGAGGCGGCGAGCGCGGGGCATCGCGTCGCGGAGTGGGCGATTGCGGGCCGGATGGATTCGCTGCGCGCGGCGGTTGCCGACGGCCGCTGGGACGGGACGCCCGCCGGTGATCTCGCCCGAGCGCTCACCGTCGATGACGCCGCGCTCGCGGTTGCGCTCTACCGGCGGATTGCGCGCGATCAGGCCGCTCCTCCGGAAATCGCGGCCGTCGCATGGCACAGGATCTACGGCTACGCGGTCGTGCGTGACTATCCCGCGACCGCGAACGACGCGCTGCGCTGGCTCGGCGACCACCCGGAGGTTTCCCGTTCGCTGTTCCACGGCGGGCTGCCCGACCCGCTCCCGGACGCCACGACCGAGTCCGCAGTTCCATCGGACTATTGGTGCGTGCAGCTCGGCGCGTTCGCCCGTCGCGCCAACGCCGACCGTCTCGCCGCCGAACAGCGCGCGCGCGGGTTCACCGTGCGCATCGACACGCTCACCGCGGGCGGCCGCACGCTGCATGCGGTGCGGGTCGGGCGGTTCGACAGCGAACGGGACGCGCGGTCGTTCGGAGAACGCGTGTACGGAGCGGCGGGGGACCCGTGGCGGACCGTGGAAATCTCGCACTGAGCCTCCGGCCGCGCTTGTTCGTTTTCCCCGTTTGGGACAAGGGTTTTCGCGTGATTCGCGCGTTCGCGCGCGTCCCGACCCGCTTGTTTTGCCTGATCTTCCGGCCTACCCTCCCCGCGAGCCCTTTTTCGCCGAGTTTACGCAAACGCTTGCGGTATGTGAAAAAGCGTGCGTATCTTCGGTGAGGATTTGCGTTCGCGGGCCGATCGCGGAGCAGCCGGATGCGCCCGGCGCGCACCCGAGAGAGCGGGTGCGGCGGAGCGTGCCTCTGGTGTCGCCGGCGGTGATGTGGTATCCTCACGGTTTCGTCCGGCTCGACAGCGAGCCGGAGCGCCCGCAGCGAACCCGACAAACGCCGGCCGGGGCGGTTCCCGCCGGTGAATCCAACATGGAAGCTGACAAAACCAATGGACCTCCAGGTACCGGGAGAACGAATCCGCGAAATCGCGCTCGAGGAGGAGATGCGCCACTCCTACCTCGACTATTCGATGTCGGTGATTGTCTCGCGCGCGCTGCCGGATGTGCGCGACGGGCTCAAGCCGGTGCATCGGCGCGTGCTGTTCGGGATGCAGGAGCTCGGCGTCGGCGCGGGACGGCCGTACAAGAAGTCCGCGCGCATCGTCGGCGACGTGATGGGGAAATACCACCCGCACGGCGACGCGTCGATCTACGATACGCTCGTGCGGATGGCGCAGCCGTTCAGTTTGCGCTATCCGCTCGTCGATCCGCAGGGAAACTTCGGCTCGGTCGATGGCGACGGCGCGGCGGCGATGCGGTACACGGAAGCCCGGCTCGCGCGCATCGCGGAAGAGATGCTCGCCGACATCGACAAGGAGACGGTCGATTACGCGCCGAACTATGACGATACGATGCGCGAGCCGATCGTGCTCCCGTCACGGCTGCCGAACCTGCTCGTGAACGGCGTCGGCGGGATCGCGGTCGGGATGGCGACGAACATCCCGCCTCACAACCTCGCGGAGGTCGCGAACGCGCTCGTTTTCCTCATCGAGAATCCGGACTGCGACGTCGATGACATCTGCCGGTTCATCACCGCGCCGGACTTTCCCTCGGGCGGGATCGTGTACGGGATGGACGGCGTGCGCGAAGGCTACCGCACGGGCCGCGGGCGGATGGTGATCCGCGCCCGCGCGCACGTCGAGGAAGGACGCGGCGACCAGCAGTCGATCATCGTCACCGAGCTGCCGTACCAGGTGAACAAGGTGAACCTGATCGAGAAGATCGCGGCGCTCGTGAACACGAAGCGGATCGAGGGCATCCGCGACCTGCGGGACGAGTCCGACCGCGAGGGCACACGGGTTGTGATCGAGCTGAAGCGCGACGCGGTCGCCGATGTGATCCTCAACCAGCTCTACAAGCACACCCAGCTTCAGACGACGTTCGGTATCAACATGATCGCGCTCGACAGGGGCGTGCCGAAGTTGATGAACCTGCGCGATCTGCTCGTGAAGTACCTCGAGCACCGGCACGATGTCGTGCTCCGTCGCATCCAGTTCGAGCTGCGCAAGGCGAAGGAGCGCGAGCACATCCTCGAGGGGCTCAAGGTCGCGGTGGACAACATCGACGAGGTGGTCGCGATCATCCGTGCGGCGAGCGGGGTGGAGACCGCGCGCGACGCGTTGATGGAGCGCTTCGAGCTCAGTGAGAAGCAGGCGCAGGCGATCCTCGACATGCGGCTCGCGAAGCTGACCGGGCTCGAACGGCAGAAGCTGGTCGATGAGCTCGCCGAGGTGAAGGCTCAGATCGAGCGCCTCGAGTATCTGCTCGCGCACAAGCAGGCGCGCGACAACCTGATCCGGGAGGAGCTCGAGGCGCTCCGCCACCGGTACGCCGACGCGCGGCGCACGGAAGTGGTGTTCGACTTCGAGGAGTTCAGCGTCGAGGACATGATCGCCGAGGAGGACATGGTCGTCACGATCAGCCACCTCGGCTACATCAAGCGGCAGCCGGTTTCTTCGTACCGGCGCCAGCGTCGCGGCGGCCGCGGCCGCACCGGCGCGAAGACGAAGGACGAGGACTTCATCGAGCAGCTCTACGTCGCGTCCACGCACGACTACCTGCTCATCTTCACCGACCGCGGGCACATCCACTGGCTGAAGGTGTACGACATCCCGCAGCTCGGGCCGTCCTCGCGCGGCAAGGCGCTCGTCAATCTGCTCGAGCTCTCAGGCGAGAAGCTGCGCGCGATCGTGAACGTGAAAGAGTTCGCCGAAGACCGCTTCCTCATGCTCGCGACACGCAACGGACTTGTGAAGAAGACGCAGCTCGACGCGTTCCGGCACGTGCGCCGCGGCGGGATCACCGCGATCAACATCCGCGATGACGACGAGCTGATCGCGGCGGATCTCACTGACGGGGCTTGCGAAGTGATCCTCGGCACATCCGGCGGGAAGGCGGTTCGTTTCCGCGAAACGGACGTGCGTTCGATGGGTCGCACCGCGGCGGGCGTGCGCGGCGTCAACCTGCCGAAGGGACGGCGTGTCGTCGGGATGGTCGTCGTCCGCCGCGCCGGGAATCTGCTCGTGGTCACGAAGAAAGGGTACGGGAAGCGCACCGACGTCGCCGAGTACCGGCTGACAAAGCGCGGCGCGGGCGGCGTGATCACGCTCAAGACCTCGGAAAAGGTCGGCGAAATGATCGCGATCATGGAGGTGCTCGACGACGACGACCTGATGATCATGACGCAGAGAGGGGTGCTGATCCGGCTCCCGGTCGCGAGCGTGCGCGTGATCGGGCGCGCGACCCAGGGAGTGCGGCTGATCCGTCTCGACGGCGGCGATGAGATCAGCTCGATCGCCCATGTCGTGAAGCAGGAAGAAGACGATGATACTTCCGGCGAAGACGAGTTCGACGACGACGCGCCGCTGCCGGAGGAGGGGGAAGCCGGTGAGGAGGAGTGATCTTCCCGGACCGGCGCGGCTCCAGCGAAAGGAGTGAAGGATGGCGATGGGACTGAACGGCAACAAGATCTCCGATGCGACCGTGCGCCGGCTGAGCAAGTACTACCGCTCGCTGAAGTATGCGTACGACCGCGGGATGCGGACGATCTCGAGCCAGGAACTCGCGGACATGAACGGGCTCACGGCGGCGCAGGTGCGCAAGGATCTCTCGTTTTTCGGCGCGTTCGGGCGGCGCGGGCTCGGATACTACGTCGCCGATCTGCAGCGGAACATCGCGCGCATCCTCGGGATCAACAAGACGTGGAACGTCGCGCTCGTCGGCGCCGGCAACATCGGCCGCGCACTGATCGACTACGACCAGTTCCGCCAGCAGGGCTTCCTGATCAAGCTGGTGCTCGACAACGACCCGAACAAGGTCGGGAATGTGTATCACGGCATCGAAGTGCGGGACTTCGCGCAGGCGGACGAGGAGACCAGGCGCAACAAGATCCGCGTCGCGATCATCGCTGTGCCCGCCCAGTTCGCGCAGGGCGTGGTCGACAAGCTCATCGACTGCAAAGTTCGTGCTTTCCTGAACTTCGCCCCGATTACAGTGCAGGTTCCGGACGGCGTATTCGTGCGCAACGAGAACATGGCGATCGAGCTCGAGGCGCTCTCGTTCGCGCTCACGAACCGCCGCGAACCGCGCAGGACGCTCGGGCAGTGACCGGCCGGCGCGGTCGGTTCAGCGCGGGTTTCGGGACGGGCGTCTCGGTTGGTGCGGTCGCGGTTACCGGCACTCCGGGGACGCTTGCCGGTCGAGGGGAGCATACGCCGTCCGCACACGGCGCCGGCGCTGGCTGAATCAACGGCTCGTGAGATGGCGAAGAAAGCGAAGCGAAAGGACGGGCTCGTCTATTCGACCGGTCCCGCGCCGGCGCCCGGGCGACCCGCATCCCCGCGAAATCCGGGAGAGAGACGGGGACCGGAGGAAGCCGTGCTCCGCATCGAGAAAAAAGGGCGCGGGGGGAAAACGGTCACCGTGATCGAGTTGCGCGGGGCGGACGAAAAACGCGCGCGCGAACTCGGGAAGATGCTGAAACGGAGCTGCGGCGCCGGCGGGACAACGAAGGGCGCCGTCATCGAACTGCAGGGCGACCGGCGCCATGACGCGCGCGAGCTGCTCGCGGGGGAAGGAGTGAACGTGCGCGGCGGGTGAAGAGCCTGCTCCCCGGTTGCGGCGGCGGTCTCTCTTTCACGCGGTTCCCGTTGCCTGCATCTCCCGCCCGGCCTACCTTTTGCCTCCGGAATCGCGAATTTGTTAGAGAAGCCTAATCCAGTTGCGCTCCCCGGTTTTCCGGGCCGGAATCGGTTACTTTCTCACGTGGAGCTGGCGCCGCCGCAGGCGGGATCGGACCCGGGCGGCGGACGGCCAGTGGACCCGATCACATGGACCGACGGGTAGATTCACCGTCATCCTGAAGCCGCGGCCGGCGTCAGTGTGCCGCACGCGGCTGAAGCATGTCCTGAACGCAGTGAAGGAGAGGTCCGAGTTTGACGACGGTAATATATGTGTATACAACCATTTATCTACCTGGACCTTCCCTTCACTGCGTTCAGGATAAACTTCACTTCGCCCGATAAACTGACATCGGGCTGCGTTCAGAATGACGCAGAACTGCCCTTCGTTCCATGTGGTTTGTTCCAGTACTGTCAAAGGAGACCGGCGTGGCACGATACCCCCTCACCCTCTGGCTGAAGGCGTCGCGGCCGTTTTCGTTCACCGCGTCCGCGACCCCGATTCTGCTCGGCACCGCGCTCGCGTTTTACCAGACCGGCCGCGTGGACGTGCTCATGTTCATCGCGGCGCTCGCCGGCGGTGTGCTGCTGCACGCGGGCACGAACCTGATCAGCGACTACTTCGATTACAGGAAGGGCGTCGATCGCGAGGACACGTACGGCGGCAGCCGGATCCTCGTCGAGAAGACGATGCAGCCGCGGGACGTGCTCACCGGCGGATTCGTCGCGTTCGCGCTCGCATTCCTGATCGGCGTCTTGCTGCTCACCGTGCACGGCTGGCCGATCGTGATGTTCGGGCTCGCCGGCATCTTCGGCGGTTACTTCTACACGGCCGGACCGATCGGCTACAAGTACCGCGCGCTCGGCGAATTCCTCGTGTTCGCACTGATGGGTCCGCTGATGGTGTGGGGCGCGCATTTCGTCCAGGTCGGGCAGCTCCAGTGGATGGTCCGCGTCGGTTCGGTGCAGATCGCGCCGCTCGTGATCAGCCTCCCGGTCGGGATTCTCGTCGCGGCGATCCTGTACGCGAACAACCTGCGTGACATCGAGGACGACACCGAGTCCGGGTATCACACGCAGGCCAGCCTCGTCGGGCGCAGGAAAGCGCGGATCGTCTATGCCGGGCTCCTGTTCAGCGCGTACCTCGTGCTTGCGGCGATGGTGGTCGCGCGGCTGATCCCGGTGTGGGCGCTGCTCGCGGTTGTCTCGATCCCGGCCGCGCTCAAGGTGAACAAGATCATTCAGGAGTCGCTCAAGCACGAGCGCGGCCACCTCGCGATGGTCGATGTGATGACCGCGCAGCTCCACTTCCAGTTCGGGATTCTGCTCGCGATCGGGATCGTGATCGGGCACTGGGTGAAGTTCTGAGCGATGCCGGAACCGTCCCCGCTGCGGCGGTGGATCGATTGCAAGGCATCCCGCGCCGGCGGGGTGTTTTTTTTGCGCCGTTCCGCGAAAACCCGGGCCCGTTCCCGGTTGCCCCGTCTCCCTGTCCCGCGCTATTTTCACGCGTTCATCGCGAACGGTTGAGGGAGACCATGGACCTGTGGACGATCGTCCGGGACGCGAGCCTGATCAACCAGCTCATTCTCGCGCTGCTCGCCGCGTTGTCGGTGGTGAGCTGGGCGGTCGTGATCGAACGGTGGCGGTACTTCCGCGTCGCGCGCGCGGCGGATATCCACTTTTTCGAAGAGTTGCGGGGCAGTCTCGACGCGACCCAGGTGCACCGGATCGCGCAGGCGTCCGGTCGATCTCCTGCAAGTCGGATGTATCTCGCCGCCGAGCGCGAGGTGGAACGGCTCGCGCGCACCGACGCCGCCTCCTGGGCCGAGGCGCTCGATCTCGAACGCAACATGCTGCGTGTCGACGGCGAACGCGGGCTCCCGCTGCTCGCGATCATCGCCTCCACCGCCCCGTTCATCGGCCTGCTCGGCACAGTCTGGGGCGTGATGATCGCCTTCCTCAAGCTCGGCGGGATCGAGGGCCAGCCCGCGCTCGAAGTCGTCGGCCCCGGAATCGCGGAGGCGCTGATCGCGACCGCGATGGGCCTGTTCGCCGCGATCCCGGCGGTCGTCGCATACAACGCGTTCGTCGCAGCGCAGCGGAACCTGCTGCGGCGCAGTGATGAGTTCGGACGGCGGCTCGTCGTATCCATCCGCACCAGCGGAGGGTTCGGGCGATGAAGCTGCTCCCGATGCGCAACGGTGACGGCGACGAGCTCGACCAGATGCCGGAAATCAACGTCGTCCCGCTGATCGACGTGTTCCTCGTTCTGCTCGTCATCTTCATGATTACCGCGCCGGTGATCAAGTCGGCGATCGAGATGGGCCTGCCGGAGGCGGAAACCGCGGAAGCCGACCCGTCGCAGGGGATTACGGTGAAGATCCTCCCCGACGGGACGGTGTGGATCGACAAGGAACGGGTCGCGGTCGAGGCGTTCCCGGACCGGTTCCGCGACATCTACGCCGACCGCGCGCCCGGCGGCGGGCGCCGGCCGGTGTTCCTCGCCGCGGGGGTGGAAGTGCCGTACGGGGACGTAATCACGATCCTCGACGAGCTCCGCGCGGCGGGTGTCGAGGACCTCGGCATGTTGACGCAGAAGGAAGAGGAGCGGGCGGCGCGTGAACGGGGTGGGTGAGCGGTGAAGGTGTGGAGCGCGAGAAAACCACGCCCCGGCGGGCAGGGGCCGCTGATCTCGGCTGTCGCGCACGCGGCGCTGCTGTTGCTCACGCTGTTCGTGCCCACGCTGAGCGTGGTCGCGCCGCCGGACAACGGAGCCGAGGTGCGGCTCGTGCACCTGAAAGGCGGCGGCGAGATGCTCCCCGGCTGGATCAAGCCGACGCAGGCACGGCCCGACGACGCGCCCGTGCCGGACGGCAGGCCGCAGGCGGCGCCTGAGCCCGCGGCGGAGCCGGAAGGCGTCGCGCTGCGCGAGCAGGCGGAGGAGAAACCGCCCGCGCCCGCAGCGGACGAGGAGCGGGCGGAACAGGTCGAACAGCCGCCGGCGGAGCGCGAACCCGCAGCCGACACGGACACGCAGCCCGCGGAGGGTGAGACCGGCGCGGGCGTCGGCCGCAAACCCGGCCCGGAGGGCGAGGGCCTTGGCGCGACCAGCGACACCGAGTTCGCCGGCGAATCCGCGTACCTGTCGCGCATCGAAGCGGAAGTGCAGCGCCGGTTCAATTTCCGCGGCAACGCGCCCGGAAAGGTCGCCGAGTACCACTTCACGATTGACCGGAACGGCGAGATGCACGAGCTGATCCTGATGGTCTCGAGCGGCGTGTCGAGCCTCGACCTGTCCGCGCGCAGCGCGTTGATGCGGGCGAAGTTCCCGCCGCTGCCGCGCACGTTCCCGCACAACCGGCTCGGCGTCACGTTTCGCTTCTTTGGCGATTGAGGAGACTGTCTCGCGATGACTCCGGCGCGCTGGATGCTGACCCTGCTCGTCCTGCTTTCGATCTGTGGGGTGGCCCGGGTCTTCAGACTCGGGTTTCACGCGCCCGCACTCGTGTCCGCCCGGCAGGATGAGACGCCGGAAGTGATCCTCGAGGCGCGCTCGGCCGGCTACTACCGTCCCGGACTGATCTACCGGATCGAGGTTCCGGACGAGCTCGCCGGGGAGGACACCGCCGCCGTGCGCGCGTTCGATGAGCGCCTCCGGTTCGCACTCGACTGGTCGGGGTATGTCACATTGTTGCCGGAGGACGAGCGCGAGTTCATCGGCCCGCCGGAGCTCGCGCGCGAGGAGCCGGAGGCGGAGCTGCGCGTGCGCATCGGCGAGCGCGCGGACAGGCCCGGCGTGACCGCGACGATCATCCTCGCCGAACCGGAGGGGGAGGCGTACTATTCCGGCCTGATCGCGTTCGAGCAGTCGTACGCGGCGGAATCGGCCGACGCCGCCGCGGAAACGATCCTCGTGCAGATGACCGGGATCACGCCGCCGTTCCGCTCGCGGATCGTGCTCGTCGAACGGCAGCCGAACGACGTCAAGGAGCTCGTGCTCGTCAAGTATGACGGCAGCCGCCGGCAGCAACTGACCCGTGACCGATCGATCGCGCTTTCGCCGTCGTGGTCGCCGGACGGGCGCGCGATCGTGTTCTGCTCGTTTCGCGGCGGGGAGGACGCCGAACTCTACGTCGCCGACCTGAAAGGCCGGCGAATCCGCACGCTCGTGATCCGCGAGGGGACCGACGCCGCGCCGGCGTGGTCGCCGACCGGTGACGAGATCGTGTTCGCCGGTTCGAACGGGCCGAACACGAGCCTGTACATGGTGAACGCGGACGGGTCGAACCTGCGCCGGCTCACGAGCCCGCGCGGGATCGACACCTCGCCGTCATGGTCGCCGACCGGCCAGGAAATCGTGTTCATGTCCGACCGTTCCGGCCGCCCGCACATCTACCGGATGGACAAGTACGGCGCGAACCTGCGCCGGCTCACCTACGACGGTTCGTACAACTCCGACCCGTGCTGGTCGCCGAGCGGCGACCGGATTGTATATACACGCCGTGAAAACAACGGTTTCCAGCTACGGAGCATGGACCCGGTCGGCGATGTCGATGTCCCGCTCACCGACGAACCGGGCGATCACCTCGACCCGGCGTGGTCCGCGGACGGGATGAAGATCACGTATGCCTACCGCGGCCGTGTCTGGGTGATGTCCGCCGACGGCACGAACCGACGCCAACTGCACGCGACCGGCCTCCAACCCGACTGGAGTCCGATTCTCGAGTAGGAGACCGGGGTCAACAGTACATTGTCGAGTGACCTCAGTCGAGACCATTAATCGTCATGAACTACGACCCCGACAGGATCCGCGCGGCGCTCGCTGAGATCAGCCGGCTGCGCACGGAGACGCCGAACCCGGCGAGCGATCAGCTGTCCGAGCTCGCGACCGCCGGCATC
>JAANWZ010000035.1 GCA_018263585.1 Calditrichota bacterium
CGTGCCCGCACTACCCCCTTTCTCGTGCCCGCACTTGCTTGCAAGTGCGGAACCGGGCGTAACCCACCCCTCTCATGCCCGCGGGGACGCGCCGCAGGCCGTCACCGCGGCTGATGAACCAGCGGATTTCCCGTCCTTCCGTCCCTGCGACATCCCGGCTTCGCCGGCCCGTCACAGGGGCACGTCTTGAATCCACGTTTGACGAGCAAACGCGGGCACGAGCTCATGGCTCACGGCTCCCCGCTCATGTATCGAGATCCTTCACCCTGCGCGCCGAAACGGACCGGCGCTACGGGTTCAGGGTGACACGAATAGCCGCGCAGTCGTCTCCCTTGCCCTTGACTTCAGTCAAGGCTCGAGGACCCTTGGCGCTTGCGGGCGCGTTGAACCCCGACTGAAGTCGGGGGCAAGTGTGGATGTGTCATCCTGAAGCCCCCCCGCTCCGCGTGCGGGGGAGCCCGCGGGCCGCTACTCGCCCTCCGACCGCTCCCTCCGCGACTGTTTCTCGCTCCCGCGCTCCTCTTCTTCGTGGTACCACGGCTCCTGCGCCTTGTGCTCGCGCACCGTCTCCTCCGCGACTTCAAACGCCTTGAACCGCGCGACGAGCAGCGGGCAGGCCTTCGTTTCGTCCTCGATGCACGTCCCGTCATGGATCACGTGCACCGCTTGCGCGAGGCTGAAGTAGAAGTGATCATCTCCGATCTTGTCATACAGGTGCGTGCGTTTCATCACGTCGATCACATGATCGTTGAGCCCGGAGAACGACACGTCCACCCCGTTCTCGCGCAGTTGTGTGACCAGCTTCGAGAGCGCGACCTCGCCGGACGCGTCGAGCTCGTTCATCCCGTTGCCGACGATCACGAGGTGCTTGAGCTCCGGCAGGCGGCGGATCACGTCGAGCACGCGGTCCTCGAGGTAGTTGACGTTCGCGAAGATGAGCGAGTTGTTGAACCGGAGCAGGCCGACGTGCCTGCACACTTCGAGGCGCCAGCGGTCGGCGTTCCGGTAGTGGCCGTCCGGGGTCTTCGACAGGATCGCGGTCTGCGGCGTCATGTTGCGCAGCAGGTAGAGCGCGAGCGAGAGCACGACACCGATCATGATCCCGCGGTCGAGATGCGGCGCGAACGCGAGCGTGAGCACGAATGTGAGCACCGAGATGACCCCGTCGTAACGCTGCGCCTTCCACGCGTGCACGAACCCGCTCACGTTCACGAGCCCGATCACCGCCATCATGATGATCGCCGCGAGCACCGACTGCGGCAGGTGGTAGAGCATCGGCGTGAAGAAGAGCAGCGTGATCATCACGATGAGGCTGCTGAACGCGTTCGAAACGCCGGTGGCCGCGCCCGCCTGCAGGTTCACCGCGGAGCGCGAGAACGAACCGGAGACCGGGTAGGACTGCCCGAACGCGCCGACGATGTTCGCGAGCCCCTGCCCGATCAACTCCTGGTTCGGATCGAGCCGCTGGCCGGTGCGCGCGGCCATCGCCTTCGCGATCGAGATCGCCTCCATGAATCCGAGCAGCGAGATCACGATCGCCATCGGCAGCAGTTCGAGCGCGATCGAGAGCTGGATGTGCGGCACGGTGATCTGCGGCAGCCCGCGCGGGATCACGCCGACCACGGCGCCGCCGCCCATCAGCGTCAACTCGTTCGCTGCGAGCGCACGGCCGCCCACCTTCAGCTTCCACCGTTCGAGACCGCTCGCGCGCTCGGGCCCGATCTCGGAGACCGGCAGGAACGGCGAGCCCCCACCGGGCTGAACGAATCGGAAGTCCCTCAGTTCGGACCGGAGCTCGCCGGCGCGCTCGCGCAGGCGCTGCACCATCACATCGCACTTTCCCTGCTGTGAATGCAGCTCGATCACCTCGATCGAATTGGCGCCGTAGTCCGCCTCCGCCGCACGGATCTCCGACGAGATCGCGATCCGCTCCGCCATCACCGAATCGACCTCGGCGAGTGTCGTGTTGTATTCGACAATCGTCTCGCGGACAGATTCGCTGTCGATGCGCGACACCGGTACCGTCCGGTTCTGCTCGAACCCGGTCGCCCACGAGATCAGCGTGGTGACGACGACAGCGATCAGCACGTTCGGGATCCGCCGGTCCACGCGCCGGAGTACGATCATGATCGCGAACGCGAGCGCGGCGAGCGCGAACGTCGGCCAGTGCGTGTGATCGACCGCCGCCTCCACGACCCGGGCGACGGTCTCGTAGTGATGCTCGGCCTTGTCCACGTCCACGCCGAACAGCTTCGAGAGCTGGGAGGTTGCGATGATGATCGCGGCGGCGTTGGTGAACCCATTCACAACGGGGTGCGAGAGAAAATTGACCACCATCCCGAGCCGGAACACGCCGAGGAAAAACTGGAACAGGCCGACGACGAACGCGAGCAGGATCGCGTAGATGATGAAGTTCTCGCTGCCGGCGGTCGCGAGCGGCGCGAGCGCGGTCGAGGTCATCAGCGAGACGATCGCGACCGGACCGGTCGCGAGCTGGTTGCTCGAGCCCCAGAGCGCTGCGATCACCGGCGGGAGAAACGCCGCGTACAAACCATAGTAGGCGGGCAGGTCGGCGAGCTGCGCGTACGCCATCGACTGCGGGACGAGCACGAGCGCGACGGTGAGCCCGGAGATGAAATCGACCCGCAGCGTCGCGAACGTGTACCCCCGGAACCAGGTGAGGAAAGGAAACAGGCGCAGGAGAAACGAACCCGGCGTCCCCCGGTTGCCGGAGTTGTTCGTGCGGGCGTTCACAAGAGCCATGCCGGACTCCGCCGCTCGTGCCGGGAGGTGCGACCCCCCGTCCTGAAACGAAACACGGTGTTCACGCCGCCGGGGGAGGACGGCGCCGGTCCGTGACCGGTCCCGGCACTGAAGTTACGGCGAGTGCGTTCGCTTGACAAGAGAACACATGGACAGCTCGTTCCGGGCCATCGGTCCTCACGTCCCGGGGACGCTTGCTAGGATCCCGTTATCACTTTGGCTCAGCCGGGACCAATATCGCGGGTGGCTGGTCCCGGGGATGCTTGCTCGCAAGCGTCCCCCTTCACCGGAGCGGTCGCCCGCGGCCTCAGCCTTGTCTCTTACTCACTTCTCCCGCATGTCGCATGGGTGAAGGCGGAACACCGGCTGTTGATCAGTGATTCAGCCGCGTAGCGGCGACACGTGCATAGCGCGGGGCGTCAGCCCCGCGACGGGAAACGCCCCCCTCGATACGTTTACCGTCAACCCCGTAGGGGTGACAGATATCCTCAACAAAAACAATCACGTGCCACCCCTACGGGGTTCCCGTCTCTTGGCGCCGTTCGGTTCCCCGGGCTGACGCCCGGGGCTATGCACCTGCGACCCCTGCCGGGGTCGAAACATCGCCCAGGAAACGATCGTCACACGATCGGAACCCAACCGCGATGCCCATTACGGGAAGATGTGGGTAAGAGACAGGGCTTCAGCCTTGGGTCTCAGCGCCCCGTTCAGCACCGGACCTTACCCCGCGGCGTATCGTTCGGCGAGCTCGTCGGCGGTCCGCTCGAGCTCGGTGAGTTCGCCCGACTGCTCCGCCTCGGCACGGATCTCAGCGAACACCTGCTCCATCTCCGCCATGTCGCTGTCCGGGAGCGCGTTCATCGCCATCGGGTACAGCATCTGGTCCTCCTTGAAGATGTGGCCGCGGAGCAGGTCGGCGAACGCGAGCATGTCGTTCGCCAGTTTCGACCGTTTGCCTTCGCTGAGCGGCGCGGGCCAGTCGGCGGCCTTGTTCAGCTTCTTCACGAGCGACCGTCCCTGGTCGTGTTCGACGAGCATCACCGCGACCGGGCCGCCGTCCGCGGGAAAACCGGCGTCCCCCATCCGCTTGAACAGGTGGTCCTCCTCCTTCGCGTGATGGAAACGGTCGGCGTAGCGTTGGAAGAACCCGACGAACCGTGCGAGATCGCCGGCGTCGAATTCGTCGCCCCGTTCCAGTCGGTGTGCGAACTGTTCGAGCGCGTCCAGCGTTCTCAGGATGCGCTGGTGTTCGTCCATCAGAATCTGGATCGGCGTCATGCCACCCTCCCGAGTTCGTCGAGCGCGCGCGGGAAGAGCACGTTGTTTTCGAGGTGGATGTGTTCCTTCAGGTCCACCTCCATCCGCTGCAGCCCATGCCAGAGCGCGCGCCACGTGTTGCACGCGTCCTCCGGGAGCGTGAAATCGGATGTGAGCGCGCGGATTCGCGCGAGTGCCTTCGCGACCGAACGGTGGTCGTCCTCGAGGCTGCGCACCGCGTCCTGCGAGAGCGGCCCCTCGTTGCGCCGGATCTCCGGGAACAGCAGGCGCTCTTCCTCGTCCATGTGCCGGCCGAGGTCGTCGATCAGCAGTTGCACGATCTCGCGCAGCTCGCTCAGGTACGGGCCGCGTACCGGGCCGTGTGCCGCCTCGACCCGGATCGCGAGTGTGTCGAGATGGGGGAGCATCTCCCGCAACGGTTTGTGGAACGTGCGCAGGATCGCATCGACGAGCTCGTCCAGCGAGCGCCGGTTCCACGACTCGGGCGGCTCCACGCCGCGGGTCAGCTTGCGCTCGATCTCGGCGAGCACCTGCTCCGGGTCGATTCCGGCCTTGTCGCACGCCTCGCCGAGCGTCTGCTTCCCCCCGCAACAGAAGTCGAAGTCGTGTTCGAGGAAAACCTCCACGGACGGCGGCAGTTCGGCGGCGATCCGGCCGAGGCTCTCGCCGACGGTGATGTTTCGCACAGTGAACATCGGTCTTCTCCCTTTACCAGTGATGACAGCGTGTGACCATCGGTTGTCGTAGTCTGCCGCGGGAACACCCATCACACACGACTTGCCGGTTCTGCAGGCACTGTTCCCGCGCTCGCACATGCTATGGACGATCGGATCGGGGAGTTTTGACCGAAGTCAAGGGCGGAGGGAGCGGGCGAGATGCGCACGCCACGGACGCCTCGCAAGCAAGTAGCCCGGGGTCGCCGACCCCGGGGTCGGTGACCGGAGGTTTCCAGCGTGCGACGGTCCGCGCCTGTGCCTGAACCGCGGTGACCTGCGGTCCCCGCGGGCATGACTGGACCAGTGCATGAAACCCGAGGCTGAAGCCCCGGGCCACCCGCCATATGCCCCGGGCCACCCGTCCATGCCTGCGCAGCAGGCATGGGCATGGTCTGCAAGCAGTAGCCCGGGTTCGTCGAACCCGGGCTACACTGCGCGTTCAGGATGACATACGCCCGGCTGGTGACCTGCGGTCCGCGCAGGCATGCTCGTGATCTCGGATCAACCGCGGGTGGGCGCGCCGTCGGCGAGACGGTTGCGATCCTGGTCCGCGTGCACCGGTTCGTTGCGCAGGTGGCGGATCGCGTGCGGGAGCGCGGGCAGGATGAACTCGAGGTTTTCGCGCGCCCCCTTTTCGCTGCCGGGCAGGTTTGCGATCAGCGTGCACCCGCGGATGCCGCACACACCCCGCTGCAGCAACGCGTGCGGAGTGATCTCGGCCGACCGCCGGCGCATCTCCTCGGCCAGTCCCGGCGCCTCGCGCTCGATCACACGCCGCGTCGCTTCCGGCGTCACATCCCGCGCCGCGAACCCGGTGCCGCCGGTGGTGAGTACGAGGTCGATCCCGCGGCCGGCGAGATCGGTGAGCGCCTCCGCGATCTCGCGCTCGTCGTCCGGCACGATCCCGGTCCACGCGACGTGCGCGTCGAGATGCTCGGTGAGCAGATCGACCAGCGCCGGGCCGGAGGTGTCGATCGTCTCCCCGCGCGCGCAGCGGTCGGAGACGGTGAGCACCGCCGCCTGCACGGTGTCGCGCGAGACAATCCGTTCCACACCCACCTCCATTCCGGGTTCGATCCGGCCGCCGCGGAGCACGCGCGCGAACAGGCCCGCGCGCGGCATGATGCAGTCGCCGGCCCGGTAGTAGATCGCGCAACGACGGTGGCAGACTTTACCGATCTGCGTGAGCTCAAGGCGCATGTCTCCGATCGCGAGCACGCTGCCGATCCCGAGCGCATCGAGCTCGATCCCGGCGACGCCGAGGTTCTCGCCGAACGCGCCGGGTTTCAGCTCGAGGCCTTGCCCGCGCATCGAATCGATGTCGGCGCAGTCGAGCAGGCTCACCTGGCGGTGCCACGGGCCGGCGTGCGCGTCCCCGGCGAGGCCGTGGTTCTCGATCACCGACGCCGACGCGACCGGTGTCTTCGCGCGCCCTTTCTTCTCCGAGGTGCAGATGTGGACGAGCGTTCCGCTCATCGGTCGCGCTCCTTCCGTGAAATCAGTCCGCGCGGTAGTCGCCGGACTTTCCGCCCGACTTCTCGCGCAGGCGGATGCGGTCGATCCGCATCTCGTGGCTGATCCCCTTGAGCATGTCGTAGATCGTGAGCGCGGCGACGGAGACTGCGGTGAGCGCTTCCATTTCCACGCCTGTCTTCGCGGTGACGGCGGCGGCGGCGGTGACGCGGACGCCGTCATCCGCAAGCGCGAAGTCGAGCTCGATGTGATCGAGCGGGAGCGGGTGGCAGAGCGGGATCAGCTCGTGCGCGCGTTTCGCCGCCTGGATCCCTGCAATGCGTGCGGTTGCGAACACATCACCTTTCGGCGTGTCGCCGGAGCGGATCGCGGCGACGAGTTCCGGCGCGAGCTGTACGAACCCCTCGGCGCGAGCTCGGCGGCGGGTCGGTTGTTTCGCACCGACATCGACCATCCGCGCGCGGCCCTGTTCATCGAGGTGGCTCAGCCGTTTCATCGTTCACCCTCCCAGCGACGCCATCGACCTGCCGGCGATCATCTCCGGCGGCGCGGTCTTGCCGGCGACGTACTCGCCGAACAGGCGCCGCGCCTCGGCCGGTTCGTACCGTCGCAGCAGTTCATCGACCGGCAGCGGCGTCGGATCGATCAGGCAGCGGTAGAGCCGGCCGGCGCTGTCGAGGCGCATCCGGTTGCAGCCGGCGCAGAACGGGTCCGAGTTCGGCGTGATCCAGCCGACGCGCACGGTTCCGCCGTTCCACTCGACGACCGACCCGCGCGCCGGCACCGCCTGCTGTCGCTCGTTCCAACGCAGTTGCGCGGCCGGTTCGAGCCAGTCGATCACATCCCGTGCGGGGACGAACTCCCGCCCCGCCCAGTCGCCCGTCTCGCCCGTGCGCATCAGTTCGATGAACCGCAGCTCGATCTCTCTCTCGCGCGCATAATCGAGCAGCGCGGGGACGTCCTCGCGCCATGACGACTTCCGCAGCACCGCGTTCAGTTTCACCGGGGTCAGTCCCGCACCCACCGCTGCCTCGATCCCGGCGAGCGTGTCGCGCAGACGGCCGCGTGTGAGCTCGCGGAACCGGCGCTCGTCGAGCGTGTCGAGCGAGATGTTGACCCGGCTCAGCCCGGCGTCCTTCAACGCGCGCGCGGCGCCGGCGAGACGGGACGCGTTCGTCGTCATCGAGATCTCGCCGTCGAACAGACCCGCGAGCTGTTGGATGAACCGCGGGAGCCCGCGGCGCACGAGCGGCTCGCCGCCGGTGATCTTCAGCTTGCGGATCGGATAGACGGAGCCGACGAACGCGACCAGTTCGCGGAGGCGGTCGAACGGGAGGGGAGCTCCGCACGCCTGTGGCGGACCGTCCGGCATGCAGTACCGGCAGCGGAAGTTGCAGCGCTCGGTTACCGAGACGCGGAGCACGAGACCGCGCTCGTGGGGGAACAGGCAGACCATCACTCAGGGTCCGGCGGCGCCTGTCGGATCGGTTGATTCGGGTTGCTGCGTAAAGTCATGGAGGTCTCCTTTCCAAGTACGGGAGGCCGGCCGGTTTCCCGTCCGACCCTCGGGGTTCACCAGTGATTGAACCCGCCGCCCGCGCGTCCATCGGCAGCCCCGGAAGGCCGCGCGGGTCGGAGATATGTCTACAACATCGCCGCGAGCTCGTCGGAACCTTCGTCCCCGCGGTGCGGCGCGCGAAACGTCTCCACGTGCAACCGGTCGAGCTCGTAGTAAGCTACCTCGCCGCCGGCGGGCAGTTCGCGCCCCGGCTCGATGCGCGCAAACACGTGCGCCTGCGCGCCAATGTACAAATCGTGCGAGCCCTTCCACGGGAGCGGGGAGATCACGGTGCGGTCCCCGTCCCAGTGGCGGACGCACGGCATCAACAGTTCGCGACCGGCCTTGTTGATCGCCGGCTCGCCGAGCACGCCGCGCCGGG
Organism: Calditrichota bacterium; assembly: GCA_018263585.1. Classification (GTDB taxonomy): domain Bacteria; phylum Electryoneota; class Electryoneia; order Electryoneales; family Electryoneaceae; genus JAANWZ01. The sequence goes on from JAANWZ010000035.1 coordinate 8,171, forward strand.
GACGCTCGTCGAACGCACCCTCCCGGCCCATGAGCACGGACGCGAGCGGGAGCGCGAACATCCGCCACCCGCTGAGCACGGAGAGCGGGTTGCCCGGGAGCCCGAGGATCCACTTGCGCCCGACCCGCGCCGCGAGCACCGGCTTGCCCGGCTTCACCGCAACCCGGTGAAACAGGATCTCGCCGTCGAGTTCACGCACGACCCGCGGCACGTAATCGTAGTCACCGACAGACACCCCGCCGCTCGTGAGCACGATCTCCGCTCCGCCGAACGCATCGACGAGCGCGCGTTTCAACTCGTGCGGATCATCGGGCGCGCGCCGGATCGACGGCGCGACGAACCCGGCGCCGGTGATCAGCGCGTCGAGCATCGGCCCGTTGCTGTCGCGGATCTGGCCGGAGGCCGGCTCGCTGCCGCTGTCCACGAGCTCCGAGCCGGTGAGCACGACCGCGAACCGGGGGAGCGGATGCACCTGCACCGTGTCCGCCCCCGCGCCGGCAAGCAGCGCGATCAGCCACGGCGAGACCTGCGTGGAAACGGCCGCGAGACGGTCGCCGCGCGCGCACACCTCCCCCTTTCTCCGGATGTGACTGCCCGCGGCCAGCGCCTCGAGACGCACACTTCCGTCGGCGAGACGTTCCGCCTGCTCCTGCGGCACGACCGTGTCCGCCCCGCGCGGCACCGGCGCGCCGGTGAAGATCCGCGCCGCGACGCCCGGGCCGAGCTCACGCTCCGGCGTGCCCGCCGCCGCCTCGAACGCGACCGGCAACGGCCGGCCGTTCGCGAGATCGTCCCGCTGCGCCGCGTAGCCGTCCATCGCCGACACGTCCTCGTGCGGCAGGTTCAACGTCGCGCGCGCCTCCGCCGCGAGCACGAGGCCCGAACTCTCCGCCGGCGACAATTCCACCGGCGGCAACGGCCGCGCCGCCTCCGCGAGACGGTGCCGCGCCTCAGCGAGCGGCACGAGCGCCGGCTGTTCGCTTGTCTCCATCGGAGTCCGTCGCCTGTTCGTCAGTTTCTCCGGAGCTCTTGACTTCCGGCGCAGAAAAATATATTGTTCATCCACAGGTCAAGATAATCCACACCGGCAGCCGAATCAAGATGCTCTCGACCACCTCGGAATATGCGATACGCGCACTCGTGTACCTGTCGCTGATCCCGGACGGGGAGTTCATCCTCGGCCGCGAGTTGTCGCAGGTGGCGGATGTACCCTCCAACTACCTCGCCAAGATCCTGATCACGCTCAACCGTTTCAACATGCTCGAGGCGACTCGCGGGCGCGGCGGAGGCTACCGTCTGCGCAAACCGGCGGATCAGATCACGTTGATGGAGGTTGTGACCGCGCTCGAGGGCGAGGCTGCGATCCCGGAGTGCATCCTCGAGCACAACCGGATCTGTTCGGACAAGCGACCGTGCGCCGCGCACAAAGGGTGGAAGAAGGTGCGTGACTCGTACATCCGGTTCCTCGAGGAGACGACGATCGCGACCATCGGCGCGAACATGGATCCGTTCGACCTCAGTGATTTGCGCGGACGCGCGGAGGAAGTGAACGCGGCGCACCCGGAGCAGTGATGCGAAACGGGCCGGTTTTTCTGCCGCATAAATAGATAAGGACATCCATAACGAAACATAGCTGCGAGGGGCGATGCGAATGCGGCGAACAGGATGGACAGCGCTGCCGGTCGCGCTCCTGATCGCGGGGGCGTCGTTCGCGCAGGATCCGGTCGCGTATTTCCGGCAGAACTGCGTGAGCTGCCACACGATCGGCGGCGGGCGTCTGACCGGGCCGGACCTGAAAAACGTGACCCAGCGCCGCGAGCGTGCCTGGCTTGTTCGGTTTATCACGAACCCGAAGGCGGTGATCAACAGCGGCGACCCGACCGCGCTCAAGCTCAAGGACGAGGCGCGCGGCGTGGTGATGCCGATCCCACCGGGGATCAACCGTGAGCTCGCGAACGCGCTGCTCGACATGATCGAGAAGGAGTCGGCGCTCGAGGAGTCGCAGTTCAAGGGAATGACGATTCCGACCGCGCCGTTCACCGCGCAGGACATCGAGCGCGGCAGGGCGTTGTTTCTCGGGCGCGAGCCGCTCGCGAACGGCGGCCCGTCCTGTGTCGGCTGCCACACGACCGTTGGGCTCGGCGGGCTCGCCGGCGGAAAACTCGGGCCGGATCTGACGCGCGTGTTCGAGCGACTGCAGGGACGGCAGGGCCTCGCCGCGTGGATGCAGGCGCCGGCGACGCCGACGATGCGGTCCGTGTTCAGGAACCAGCCGCTCCAGCAGGACGAGATCCTCCCGCTCGTCGCCTACTTCGAGGACCGCGCGAAGGCGCCGGCGGTCACCCCCGCCGGGCCGGCCTCGTTCAACTTCTTCCTGATCGGATTGCTCGGTTCGGTGGTTGTGCTCGTGCTGTTCGACATCATCTGGAAGCGACGGCTGCGCTCGGTGCGACGCCGGCAGGTGATGGACGCTGCGAAAGAGGTGCTGCATGGCGATTAAGACGAAACTCCCGTGGATCAAGGACGAGACCGACCCGAAGCTGCGCAGCTGGGAGGAGTTCTACCGCAACCGCTGGCAGCATGACAAGACGGTTCGCAGCACGCACGGCGTCAACTGCACCGGCTCGTGCACGTGGATGATCCACGTGAAGGACGGGATCGTCACCTGGGAGATGCAGGGACTCGACTACCCGGATCTCGAGACCGGTCTGCCGCCGTACGAGCCGCGCGGCTGCCAGCGCGGGATCTCGTACTCGTGGTACCTGTACAGCCCGCTGCGTGTGAAGTACCCGTACATCCGCGGCGCGCTCATCGACCTGTGGAACGAGGCGCGCGCGGATCTGTACGACCCGGTCGATGCGTGGGCCCGGCTGGTCGAGAATCCGGAGACGCGCAAGCGCTGGCAGGTCGCGCGCGGCAAGGGCGGGTTCCGCCGCGCAGACTGGGACACCGTGCTCGAGATCATGGCCGCCGCGAACGTGTACACGATCAAGAAGCACGGGCCTGACCGGATCGCCGGCTTCTCCCCGATCCCCGCGATGTCGATGATCAGCTACGCCGCCGGCGCGCGCATGCTGCAACTGATGGGCGGCGTCTCCCTCTCCTTCTACGACTGGTACTGCGACCTGCCGAGCGCATCCCCGGAGACATGGGGCGAGCAGACCGACGTGCAGGAGAGCGCCGACTGGTACAACGCGAAGCTGCTCGCGGTGATGGGCTCGAACCTGAACATGACGCGCACGCCGGACGTGCATTTCGCCTCCGAGGCCCGTCACAACGGGAGCAAGCTGTGGGTGTTCTCGCCCGACTTCTCGCAGGTGAGCAAGTACGCGGACGAATGGGTCGCGGTGAACGCCGGCCAGGACGGCGCATGGTGGATGGCGGTCAATCACGTGCTGCTCTCCGAGTACCATCACCGTGACAAGACGCCCGCGTTTCTCGATTACACGAAGAAATACACCGACGCGCCGTATCTCGTCGAGCTGCACGAGGACGGCGGTTCGTACCGCGCCGGGCAGTTGCTGCGCGCCGGTCGGCTCGCGAACTACGAGGATGTCGAGCACGGCGAGTGGAAGTTTCTGATGTGGGACGAAGGCGCCGGCGGCCCGAAAATGCCGATGGGCTCGAGCGGATTCCGCTGGGGCACTGAGCAGGGCAAATGGAACCTGCAGCTCAAGGACGGCCGTGACGGCAGCGGGATCGACCCGGCGCTCACGTTCCTCGATCAGGGAGAAGCGGCGAACGTCCGCTTCGATGACTTCGGCGCGGGCGCGCAGTTCACGCGGGACGTGCCGTCGAGGACGGTCGAGCTCGCGGACGGTTCCACCGTCCGGGTCGCGACAGTCTATGACCTGCTCATGGCCCAGTACGGCGTCAACCGCGGCCTCGGCGGGGACTACCCGGAATCGTACGACGATGACAGGCCGTACACGCCGGCGTGGGCGGAGAAATACACCGGCCTCGGCCGCGAGACGCTGATCAAGTTCGCGCGCGAATGGGGATCGACCGCGCGCGCGAGCGGCGGCCGCTGCACCGTGATCATCGGCGCCGGGATCAACCACTGGTACCACGCGAACCTGATGTACCGTGCCGCGATCCACGCGCTCATGTTCTGCGGTTGCATCGGGAAGAACGGCGGCGGGCTCGCGCACTACGTCGGCCAGGAGAAGCTCGCCCCGGGCGAGAGCTGGACCTCGCTCGCACTCGCAAAGGACTGGCACCCTCCCTCGCGCGTGCAGAACGCTCCGAGCTGGCATTACGTGCACACCGACCAGTGGCGCTACGAGAAGGCGTTCACCGACTACCACACGGTGCCGAAAGACCAGCCGGAACACTCGCTCGCCCGCGGCCACACGATGGACACGCAGGTGAAAGCGGTGCGCAACGGCTGGCTCCCGTTCTACCCCCAGTTCGACCGCAACCCGCTCGAACTGATGCGCGAGGCGGACGCCGCCGGAGCGACTTCAGACGACGAGCGCATCCGTTCGATCATCGATAAGCTGAAATCACGCGAGCTCCGGTTCGCGGTCGAGGACCCGGACGCGGAGGAGAACTGGCCCCGGGTCTGGTACATCTGGCGCGGGAACGCGTTGATGTCGTCCGCGAAAGGCCACGAGTACTTCCTCAAGCACTACCTCGGCACGCACACGAACACGATCGCGGACGAGCAGTTCGCGAAGCAGTCGGTCGAGGAGATCAGCTGGCACGACAAGCTGCCGCGCGGAAAGATGGACCTCGTCGTCGATCTCAACTTCCGGATGGACACGTCCGCGCTCTACTCGGACATCGTGCTCCCGGCGGCGACGTGGTACGAGAAGGCGGATCTGAACAGCACGGACATGCACTCGTTCATCCATCCGCTGAGCGCGGCCGTGCCCCCGTGCTGGCAGTCGAAGAGCGACTGGCAGATCTTCCGCGCGCTCGCGCGCAAGTTCAGCGAACTCTCGGAGAAGCACTTCCCGGAGCCGGTGCGCGATGTCGTCGCCGCCCCGCTCGCGCACGACACCCCCGGCGAGGTCGCACAGCCGGAAATCCGCGACTGGCTGAGCGAGGGGATCGACCCGGTCCCCGGCAAACACATGCCGAACCTGAAAATCGTCACCCGCGACTACCGGAAACTGGCCGACCGGTTCGACGCGTTCGGACCGAACGCGCGCGACAACGGCGTCGGCGCGCACGGCACCAGCTACCGGATCGATGATCTCTATGCGGAGGCGATCAGGCGGTTCCCGACGGTGGAAGTGGACGGCGAAACGCTGCTCTCCGTCGCGGAGGACGAGGACGCGTGCAACATCATCCTCCTGTTCGCGTCGGTGACCAACGGCGAGCTCGCCTACCGTTCGTACCGGAACATGGAGAAGAAGGTCGGGCTCCCGCTCGTGCAGCTCGCGGAGAAGACCCGCAGCACGCGGATGACGTACAAGGCGCTGCAGAACAACCCGCACCGCTACCTGAACAGCCCGATGTGGTCGGGGCTGATCGGGGACGGGCGCGCGTATTCCCCGTTCACCTACAACGTCGAGCAGCTCGTGCCGTGGCGCACGCTCACCGGCCGGCAGCACTTCTACCTCGACCATCCCGGCTACCTGCAGTTCGGGGAGAACCTGCCCACCTACAAACCGAAACCGCTGCCGACCGAGTACGCCGACCTCACGTTCACGAACGGGAACGGGCCGTCGGGGACGCTTGCTGGCAAGCGTCCCCGGTGTCACACACGGTCGGACGATCCGCGCGGGCAAGCCCGCACGGCCGGTACCGCAGCCCCGCCCGAGCGGATGCTCAACTACCTCACCCCGCACGGCAAGTGGCACATCCACTCGACGTACGGCGACAACCAGCGGATGACCACGCTCTCGCGGGGCGTCGAGCCGCTCTGGCTGAACGACCGTGACGCGAAGGAGCTCGGCATCCTCGACAACGACTGGGTCGAGGTGCACAACGATCACGGCGTCGTCGTCACGCGCGCGGTCGTCTCGGCCCGCATCCCGCGCGGGATCTGCATCCAGTACCACAGCCCGGAGCGGACGTATTCGGTGCCGAAGTCGCCGCTGCGCAACTACCGCCGCGCCGGCGGCCACAACAGCCTCACCCGCACCCGTCTCAAGCCGAACCTGATGCTCGGCGGCTACGGCCAGTTCACGTACCACTTCAACTACTGGGGTCCGACCGGCTGCAACCGTGACACGCACATCCTCGTCCGCAAGCTGCCGGATCTGAAATGGTGACCGGAGGGAACCTCTGATGAACGTGCGTTCGCAGGTGTCGATGGTGTTCCACCTCGACAAGTGCATCGGCTGCCACACGTGCTCGCTCGCGTGCAAGAACGTGTGGACCGACCGCAGGGGCGCGGAATACATGTGGTGGAACAACGTGGAGACGAAGCCCGGCACCGGTTACCCGTCGCGCTGGGAGGACCAGGACAGGTTCGCAGGCGGCTGGGAGAAGAAGAACGGCCGCATCGAGCTCAAGTCCACCGGCAAGGGGAAGATCATCTTCAACATCTTCCACAACCTGCACATGCCGTCGATGGACGACTACTACGAGCCGTGGACCTACGACTTCCAGCACCTGTTCAACGCTCCGGAGGGTCCTGACCAGCCGACCGCGCGCCCGATCTCGATGGTCACCGGCGATCACATCGACATCGAGTCCGGGCCGAACTGGGATGACGACCTCGGCGGCTCGCCGGTGTATGCGAAGAACGACCCGAACCTCGAGGGTCTGAGCGAGCTCGAACGCTCGCAGCTCGCCGAGATCGAGCGGCTCGTGTTCTTCTACTTCCCGCGCATCTGCAACCACTGCCTGAACCCGGGCTGCGTCGCCGCGTGCCCGTCCGGCGCGCTGTACAAGCGCGGCGAGGACGGGATCGTGCTCGTCGATCAGAAACGGTGCCGCGCGTGGCGCGCGTGCATCGCCGCCTGCCCGTACAAGAAGGTGTTCTACAACTGGGCGAGCGGGAAGTCGGAGAAGTGCATCCTCTGCTTCCCGCGGCTCGAGACCGGCCAGGCGCCGGCCTGTTTCCACTCGTGCGTCGGCCGGATTCGCTACCTCGGCGTGCTGCTGTACGACGCATCGAAGATCGACGAGGTCGCGAACCTGCCGCGCGAGCAGCTCGTCGATGCGCAGCGCGAGATGATCCTCGACCCGCACGACCCGGATGTGATCGCCGCCGCGCGCGCGAACGGGATCCACGACTCGGTGATCGAGTCCGCGCTGAAATCGCCCGTGTACAAGTTCGTCAAGCAGTGGAAGCTCGCGCTCCCGCCGCACATCGAGTTCCGCACGCTGCCGATGCTGTTCTACGTGCCGCCGATGTCGCCGGTGATGGCCGCGCGCAACGGAGACGGCGACACGGTCAATCACGTCTCCCGCGACTTCTTCCACGACATCGACGACGCGCGCGTGCCGCTCCAGTTCCTCGCGAACCTGCTCAGCGCAGGCCAGACCGGGAAGGTCCGTTACGCGCTGCGCAAACAGCGCGCGGTGCGGATCTACCGGCGCGCGAAAACGGTCGGCGACGTCGGCGAAGAGGAGGCCGCCGAGATGTTGAAGCAGGCCGACACGACAGCCGAGGAGGCGGAGGCGATCTACAAGCTGACCTCGCTGTGCACGTTCGATGACCGGTTCGTGATCCCGCCGATGCACCGCGAGGAGGCGATCGAGATGCTCGACGACCCGCACGAGCGCCGCACCGCGGCCGGGTTCGGGTTCGTCGATCAACCGAAACGGGGGGCGTGATGATGGCGAGCGAACCCGATCTGCTCGACCGGCTCGCGGCGCTGCTCCTCTACCCGGGTGATGGCCACGCGAAGGCGCTCTCCGCCTGCATCGAAACCGCCGCCGGGAGCGGTTCAGCAGCCGGCGGACACCTGCGCGACTACGTGGCGGCGATCGACGACTACTCGCTGGCCGATTTGCAGGAGCTGTTTGTGCGCCGGTTCGAACACAACCCGAAGACCGCGCTCGAGGTCGGCTGGCACATCTACGGCGAGCGTTACGAGCGCGGGGCGCTGATGGCGATGCTGCGCCGCACGCTCGCGCAGGCGGGCGTCGAGGAAAACGGCGAGCTGCCGGATCACGCTTCGCACGTGCTCCAGCTCATCCCGCGCGTGGAACCGGGCCTCGCGGTCCGGCTCGCGAACACGTTGCTGCTGCCCGCGCTCGACAGCATCGAACAGGGCCTCGGCGACAATCGCGCACCCTTCGTCCACCTCCTGCACGCGGTGAGAGTGGCCGCCGCGGAAGCGCTGCAAGCGAAGAACGGGAGACTGTTGAAAAAGTACTCCAGGCTCGATGAACCGCCGACCGCCGATGACGTGTCATTCTGACGCCGCCGCAGGCGGCGGAAGCATGTCCTGAACGCAGTGAAGGAAAGGTCCGAGTTATTAACAGGTTAAGTCATGAGAACCACTGTCAGCAAAACTGGACCTGCTTCACTTCGTTCAGCATGACGGTCGATCACGCCTTTATCAACAGTCTCAACGGAGTGGTTGAATCATGACCGACACCGCGCAGTTCATCGACATGATCCTGTTCATCGTGCTCCCGTACGTGGCGATGGCGACCTTCTTCCTCGTCTCCATCTACCGCTACCTCGGCAGGGCGTTCACCTACTCGAGCGTCTCGTCGCAACTGCTCGAGAACAAGCAGCACTTCTGGGGCCTCGTCCCGTTTCACTACGGGATCCTGGTCGTACTCGCCGGGCACGTGATCGCGTTCCTGTTCCCGCGCGAACTGCTCCTGTTCAACCGGGTTTCGCTGCGGCTCTACATCCTCGAGACGACGGCGCTCGTGTTCGGGCTGCTCGCGCTGATCGGGCTCGTGAGCCTGATCCTGCGCCGGATCACGGAGCCGAAGATCCGCGTGGTCACAACTCCGATGGACTGGGTGCTGTTCGTGCTCCTGTTCGTGCAGGTGATCGCGGGCGTCGGGATCGCGGTGTTCTACCCGTGGGGATCGTCATGGTTCGCCGCGGCGATGACGCCGTACCTGTGGTCGCTGGTCAAACTGCAGCCGGACATCCAGTTCGTCTCCGGGCTGTCGTTCTGGGTGAAGCTGCACGTGGTGAACGCGTTCGTGTTGATCGGGCTGCTGCCGTTCACCCGGCTCGTGCACGTGCTCGTCGCGCCGAACCCATACCTGTGGCGCCGGCCGCAGGTTGTGCGCTGGTACCGGAAGCCGGGCGGTGAACTCGCCGAAAGCAAAACGGGGAGGAGCTGATGGAGAACGCAACTCTCAAGGGAACACCGAACCAGGGCCTGCTCGGGGCGACGGTCGGCTTCTTCGCCGGGTTCGCCGCCGTCTCGCTGTTCGGCCCGACCGCGAACCAGTTCGAGGAGATCCTCGGCCTGACGCCGGTGATGGTCGGATTCCTCGTCGCGATGCCGTCGCTGTCCGGCTCGCTGCTGAGAATCCCGTTCTCGGCGTGGGTGGACACGACCGGCGGGCGCAAACCGTTCCTCGTGCTGCTGATTCTCTCGATTGCGGGCATGCTCGGGCTGTTCTTCGTGGTGCGGTTCGTGGATGCGGGGGCTGCTGGGCCGCTGCTCTACCCGCTGCTGCTCCTGCTCGGGCTGCTCTGCGGGTGCGGGATCGCGACGTTCTCGGTCGGGATCAGCCAGGTCTCCTACTGGTTCCCGCAGGCGAACCAGGGCCGCGCGCTCGGCACCTACGCCGGGCTCGGCAACCTCGCGCCGGGCATACTCTCGTTCCTGCTCCCGGTCGGGCTCGAGACGCTCGGCCTCGGCGGCTCGTACTTCCTCTGGGTGCTGTTCCTCTCCGCCGGCACGATCGCGTACGCATTCCTCGGCAAGAACGCCTGGTTCTTCCAGTTCCGCAAACAGGGCGCGAGCTACGAGGAGTCGATCGAGTTGTCGCGCGCGCACGGCCAGCAGCTGTTCCCGCGCGGCCGACTCACCGAGAGCCTGAAGGAATCGGCGAAGATCCCGGGTACCTGGGCGCTGGTCGTCGTCTATTTCACCACGTTCGGCGGGTTCATTGCGCTCACCGCGTGGCTGCCGACGTACTGGTCGAAGTTCCACGGCGTCTCGCTCGTCGCGGCGGGTACGATGACCGCGGTCTATTCGATCCTCACCTCCGCGATCCGTGTCGGCGGCGGGTTCGTCGCGGACCGGATCGGGGGCCGAAAGACCGCGATCCTGTCGCTGACACTCACCGGCGTCGGCGCCGTGCTGCTCACCCTCTCGCACGTGATCTGGCTGTCGGCGGTCGGGCAGGTGCTGATGGGGATCGGGATGGGCGTCGCGAACGCAGCCGTGTTCAAGCTCGTGCCGCAGGTTGTGCCGGACGCGGTCGGCGGTGCGGCCGGCTGGGTCGGCGGGCTCGGCGCGTTCGGCGGGTTCAGCATCCCGCCCGCGATGGGCCTGTTCGTCCGCTTCTTCGACCTCGGCGGCTACGCGTTCGGGTTCGTCATCTTCATCTTCCTCGCGCTGCTTTCGATCACGCTGCTCAAGGTCGTGCTCAACCACGCGGACGAGCCGGCGGGGGAAGCGCTCGCTGACGTGCAGACCGAGGAAGCGGGCGCATGAGCAGCCGGATCCTGACAACCGTGCTCGCGATCGGCGTGCTTTATGCTCTGCTCACGTTGCTCCCCGACCTGCGCGCGGTGCGGCTGCAGGGTGTGGACGAGGGCTACAATCCGGAGCAGCCGATCGCGTTTTCCCACCGGCTGCACGCGGGCGAGCTGCAGGTGGACTGCCGGTATTGCCATTCGCAGGTGGAGACGGGCCGGTTCGCGGGCGTGCCCGCGGCGGACGTGTGCATGAACTGCCACCGGTTCGTGAGCGCGACGTTCGGCGCGGTGCGCGCCGAATATGACAGGGCCGAAGAGGAAGACCGCGACCCGCGGCCGGTCGTCTCCGGCGAGATCCGCAAGCTCTACAACGCACTCGGGCTCGATTCGACCGCGACCCCCGACTCTTCGCTCGAGCGCGAACCGATCCGCTGGACGCGCATCCACACGCTGCCCGACTTCGTCTATTTCGAGCACCGAGCACATGTGAACGCGGGCGTGGACTGCGCGACATGCCACGGGCCGGTCGAGACGATGGAGCGTGTGCGGCAGAGCAGCACGCTGATGATGGGCTGGTGTGTCAACTGCCACCGGCAGGTGAATGAAACCGGGGTCGCCGGGGTCGCGGTGAACGCCCCGGACGACTGCTCGGCGTGTCATTACTGAGGGTTGCTTGCACCATGAGTCGCGTACCGGGAGAGGATGACAACGGACAGGCCCGCGGTTGCTCGCAACCGCGGCTGCAGGAAGGGTCCGCCGATGATCCGCGCGGCCGAGCCCGCACGGCCGGTACACGGGGGACGCTTGCTCGCAAGCGTCCCCGGAGTCAGGGCTCGCCGGATGATCCGCGCGGCCGAGCCCGCACGGCCGGTACGGCCGCGTCGGTTTCCGCGCCGATCGACCGGCGGCAGTTCATCCACCTCGCCGGGTTCGGCACCGCCGCGCTCGGCGCGTTCGCCGGCTGTTCGCGTCCGCCGGAGCAGGAGCTGATCCCGTACCTCGAGCAGCCGCCGGAGATGAAACCGGGCCGGCCGGTGTGGTACGCGTCCGCCTGCCCGGGCTGCGCCGCCGGCTGCGGTGTGCTCGTGAAGGTCCGTGACGGCCGCCCGATCAAGCTCGAAGGCAACCCGGACCACCCGCTATCGCGAGGCGGGCTGTGCGCCGCCGGACAGGCGTCACTGCTCGGCCTCTACGACCACCTGCGGATGATGCGGCCGCGGATCGGCGGCACGGAGACAACGTGGGCGGCCGCGGACGCGAAAGTCGCTGCGAAGCTGGACGAGATCGCGCGCGACGGCGGGCGCGTGCGTGTGCTCTCCGGTACGATCGCATCCGGGAGTGAGCGGCTGCTCGTGGAGCGATTCCTCGCCCGGTTTCACGACGGCCGGCTCGTCGAATACGACCCGGTCTCGGTGTCGGCGATCCCGGCGGCGCACGAGGCGACGCACGGCCGGCGCGTGCTCCCGCACTACCGGTTCGACCGAGCGCGTGTAATCGCCGCGTTCGACGCCGATTTCCTCGGCACGTGGATCTCGCCGGTGGAGTTCGCCGCGCAGTACGGGCGCCGCCGCGACCCGGACAAGCCGGGCGACTATTCCCGGCACGAGCAGTACGAGAGCCGGCTCTCCACCACCGGCGCGCGCGCGGACCGTCGTGTCGCTGCGACCCCGTCCGCGATACGTGCCGCGCTCATCTACCTCGCTGCGCTCGTCGGGGAGCCGTCCGCGGACGGTGACGCCGCGCGTTCGGCGCTGCCTCCGAAACTGCGCCGCGACATCGAGCGGCTCGCCGGCCGTCTCGACCGCGCGCGCGGCGAAGGGCTGGTCGTCTGCGGGCTGCAGGATCGCCGCAGCCAGCGCGCGGTCAACGCGATCAATCACCGGCTCGGCAACTACGGCGCGACGATCGACCTCGGCAGCCCGTCTCGGCAACTGCTGGGCGACGATGATGCGCTGCGCGAATTGTTGCACGAACTGGAGGCCGGGCGGGTTGACGCGCTGATCATCCACGACGCGAACCCGGTCTATGATCTGCCGGACGGCGACAGGATCGGCGGCTGGATCGAGCGCGTGCCGCTCGCGGTCGCGTGCGCGCTACGTGCGGACGAAACGACCGCCCGCGCCGATGTGATCGCCGCACTCAGCCACCCGCTCGAGTGCTGGTCCGACCGTACGCCGCTCCCCGGGCTCGCGACCGTCGTGCAGCCGGCGATCCGCCCGCTCGGAAACACGCGCTCGTTCGCGGAGATGATCGCCGCCTGGTCGGGTGAGCCGGCCGGCGGGCGGGAGCTGATCCGGCGCGAGTGGCGTGAACGAATCCAGCCCGAGCTCGCGCCGGGGACGGATTTCCAGTCGTTCTGGCGGAAGGCGCTGAAGCACGGTTACGCGGGCGACGGTACTACACCCTTGCCCTTGACTTCAGTCAAGGACAATCAGACGGTTACGCGGGCGGGGTCGTGGCGCGGAGCCGGGCTCGCCGGTCCCGTCGAACGAGCCGGCGACGGCTGGGAGCTCGCGCTGTATGCGAAACCGTCCCTGCCCGACGGCCGCCACGCGTACAACCCGATCCTGCAGGAGCTGCCGGACCCGATCAGCAAGATCTGTTGGGACAACTACGCCTGCCTCTCGCCGGCGGACGCGCGCCGGCTCGGCGTCGCGGACGGCGATCGTGTGCAAATCGCAGCCGGCGGCCGGACGCTGACCCTCCCCGCGCACGTTCAGCCCGGTCAGCCGGACGGCGTCGTCGCGGTCGCGCTCGCGTACGGGCGCGACATCTCGCGGCGGTTCGAACACGCAGGCCCGCAATGGCTGGAAGGTGACACGAGCACAGGCGAGAACGGACTCGTCGGAGTGGCCGCATCCCCCCTGCTCCTCCTCGGCGAAGACGGTCTCGCCCGTCACCGCTCCGATGTCACCGTCCAGCCCGCGGGCGGGCGTGTCGAGTTCGCCTTCGCGCAGGAGTACGACCGGCTCGACGTGCCCGCGCGGCTCGCGCCCCCGGACGGCGGCCGCCGCGAGTTGATCGCAGCCGGCACGCTCGCCGAATACACGGAGCGCCCGGACCGGTTCGTCCCGCACCCGCACATGGAGGGCGACGACCTCTGGCCGGAGGATCACACGTATGACGGCCATCACTGGGGGCTCGCGATCGACCTCAACAAGTGCACCGGCTGCAACGGCTGCGTCGCCGGCTGCCAGATCGAGAACAACGTGCCGGTCGTCGGCAGGGACGAGGTCCGCCGCAACCGCGAGATGCACTGGCTGCGCATCGACCGCTACTACGTGGAGGACGGCGAAGAGACGAGTGCGGCGTTCCAGCCGATCATGTGCCAGCAGTGCGACCACGCGCCGTGCGAGACCGTCTGCCCCGTGCTCGCGACCGTGCACAGCGCGGAGGGTTTGAACCAGCAGATCTACAACCGCTGCGTCGGCACCCGCTATTGCGCGAACAACTGCCCGTACAAGATGCGCCGGTTCAACTGGTTCAACTACCCGCGCGGCACGGAACGCGAGAAGCTCGTGCTCAACCCCGACGTCACCGTGCGCTCGCGCGGAATCATGGAGAAGTGCACGTTCTGCGTGCAGCGGATCCAGGAGGCGAAGCTGGAGGCGAGACGGCTCGGCCGGCCGCTGCGCGACGGCGAGATTACCCCCGCCTGCCAGCAGTCGTGCCCGACCGGCGCGATCGTCTTCGGCGACATGAACGATCCCGACAGTGAACTCTCCATGCTGATGAACAGCAAGCGTTCGTACAAGCTGCTGGAAGAACTGAACGTGAGGCCGTCCGTGAACTACCTCGCGATCGTGCACAACCGTCCGCGCGGCGGGGAGGTGGCGGATCATGGCTGATGTGCTCGCCTTCCTCCGCCGTCCGCTGATCGGAGGTGAGAAGCAGCCCGGCGAAGTGACCGCCGACATCTCCGGCCTGCTCGACCGCCGGCCGGGTCCGTTGTGGTGGGGCGCGATCACGTTCTCGGCGAGCATGCTGCTGATCGGCGTCGTCTCCGCGACCTATCTCGTCGCGACCGGCGTCGGCACCTGGGGCCTGAACAACACCGTCGGCTGGGCGTTCGACATCACGAACTTCGTGTTCTGGATCGGGATCGGTCACGCCGGCACGTTGATCTCGGCGATCCTGTTCCTGCTCCGGCAGCGCTGGCGCACCTCGGTCAATCGATCGGCGGAGGCGATGACGATCTTCGCCGTAATCTGCGCCGGCCTGTTCCCCGTGCTCCACATGGGGCGGCCGTGGATGGCGTACTGGATGATCCCGTACCCGAACTTCCGCGGTTCGCTGTGGATCAACTTCCGCTCCCCGCTCGTCTGGGACTTCTTCGCGATCCTCACTTATTTCACGATCTCGCTCGTGTTCTGGTACGTGGGGATGGTCCCGGACCTCGCGACGCTGCGCGACCGGGCGAAGAGCAAAGTCCGCCGCTGGCTGTACAACCTGTTCAGCCTCGGCTGGGACGGTTCCACGCGCACATGGCTGCGCTACGAGACGGTTTATACGCTGCTCGCCGGGCTCGCGACGCCGCTCGTGCTCTCCGTGCACACGATCGTGAGCTGGGACTTCGCGACGTCCGTGATCCCCGGCTGGCACACGACGATCTTCCCGCCGTACTTCGTCGCCGGCGCGATCTTCTCCGGGATGGCGATGGTGCTCACGCTGATGCTGATCGCGCGCAAGACGATGCACCTCGAACACTACATCACCGTGCGCCACCTCGACGCGATGAGCAAGCTGCTGATCTTCACCGGCGGGATGGTCGGCGTCGCGTACATGACCGAGTTCTTCATCGCACTCTATTCGGGGAACCAGTTCGAACAGTTCGTGTTCATCAACCGCGCGCTCGGGCCGTTCGCGTGGGCGTACTGGACGATGGTCTCGTGCAACGTGCTCATCCCGCAACTGCTCTGGTTCCGCACGATCCGGCAGAACTTCACCGTCGTGTTCATCATCTCGATCCTCATCAACGTCGGGATGTGGTTCGAGCGGTTCGTGATCATCGTCACCTCGCTGCACCGCGACTATCTCCCGTCGAACTGGTCGCACTACGTGCCGACGCTCGTCGAAATCGGGCTGCTCGTCGGCAGTTTCGGGCTGTTCTTCACCGCGTTTCTCCTGTTCAGCCGCTACCTGCCGGTCGTGTCGATGAACGAGGTGAAGAGCGTGCTCC
Source organism: Calditrichota bacterium (assembly GCA_018263585.1). Classification (GTDB taxonomy): domain Bacteria; phylum Electryoneota; class Electryoneia; order Electryoneales; family Electryoneaceae; genus JAANWZ01. The sequence goes on from JAANWZ010000035.1 coordinate 23,881, forward strand.
ACATCGGCCGCGGCGGGCAGGGGCGCAACGGCGGCGGGCCTGACGGCCGGGGCGGCCCCGGAGACCCGTCCGGGCCGCGGGATCAACAGACACCGACCGGACGCAAACCGCGCGAGGAGGTGACCGTATGAGCGACCGGCGGATGATCGGAGTGTTCGCGGAAGAGCACGACCTGCTGCGCGCGGTGAAGGCGTTCCGCGCGCGCGGGCACTCGATCGAGGACGTGTTCACCCCGTACTTCGTGCACGGGCTCGACAAGGCGATGGGGCTGGGACGGTCGCGGCTGCCGTGGGTCACATTCCTGCTCGGCCTCGTCGGCGCCGGACTCAAGGTCTATTTCGAGTACTGGACGACGATGATCGACTGGCCGATCAACGTCGGCGGGAAACCGTGGGATTCGCTGCCCGCGTTCGTCCCGGTCACGTTCGAGGTGATGGTGCTCGTCGCCGGCGTGAGCACGGTGCTCGTCTTCTTCGCCCTCGCGAAACTGATCCCGGGCCGGAAGTCGAAGCTCGTCCACCCCCGCGTCACCGACGACCGGTTCGTGCTCGTGCTCGACGAGACGGACGCGGCTTTCGACCCGGAACAGGTGCGGCGGATGCTGATCTCGTTCAACGCGGAGAACGTGAGCGAACAGATCGGGGAGGCCGCGTGATGGATCGCTGGGCGAAGCTGAATATCACGCTGCTCGTCGCGCTGATCGTGCTCGTCGCGCTCAACGTGATCGTCGATGTCGATTACACGAAGCGCAACCGCGAGTTCCTCCCGGAGATGGTGCGGTCGGTGCCGTACGACAGCTACACGGAGAACCCGGTGTTCGCGGACGGGAAGACGCTGCAGCAGCCGCCTGCGGGCACGATCCCGCGCAGCGGCGGCGCGGAGGCGTACGGTCCGGGCGAACGGGAGGCGCTCCGCGCCGGGCGCGAACTGACGAACC
>JAANWZ010000036.1 GCA_018263585.1 Calditrichota bacterium
CAGCCGTCACCGCGATTGATCGGACGGGAAGGGGACGCTTGCTGGCAAGCGTCCCCGGAGTCCGCCGCGGTTGACAAGCAAGCGCGGGCACGAGAGAAGGGTGGAGTCCGCCGCGCTTGACAAGCAAGCGCGGGCACGAGAGAAGGGTGCAAGCGCGGGCACGAGAGAAGGGTGCAAGCGCGGGCACGAGCAGGTGGATGAGACCCGAGCTTGAAACCCCGGGCCACCGGAACGCTCACGGTCGCATCCGGTACAGCATGCGCGGGAACGGGATCGCCTCGCGCAGGTGCGGGCGGCCGCTGAGCCAGGTGATCGTGCGTTCGAGCCCGAGCCCGAACCCGCCGTGCGGCACAGACCCGTACTTGCGCAGGTCGAGGTACCAGTCGAACGCGTCCATCGGCAGATCGTGCTCCCGGATCCGCTGCACGAGTGTGTCGTGGTCGTCCTCGCGAACAGACCCGCCGATCAGTTCGCCCGCCCCTTCCGACCCGAGCATGTCGAACCCGAGCACACAGTCGGGCCGGTCCGGGTCGCGTTTCATGTAGAACGGCTTGATCTGCGCCGGGAAGTGGGTGATGAATACCGGGCGGTGGTAGGGGTCGGAGAGGATCGTCTCGTGCCGTCCGCCGAAATCGTCCCCGTGCTTGAACTCGACGCCACCCTCATCCGGATGCTGTTTCGCGTATTCGACGAGGATTTCCGCGGCCTCGTCGTAGTGCAGGCGCGGAAATGGTCTCCGGATCGCCTCGAGCGGGGCGGTGTCGCGTTCGAGATCCGCGAGCTCGTTGCACCGTCGTTCGAGCACGCGTTCGACGATGTACACGGTCATCTCCTCGGCGAGTTCGATCAGCCCGTCGAGGTCGATGAACGCGACTTCCGGTTCGACCATCCAGAACTCGGTGAGGTGGCGGCGGGTCTTCGATTTCTCGGCGCGGAACGTGGGGCCGAACGTATACACGCGGCCGTGCGCCATCGCCCCCGCCTCCGCGTACAACTGCCCGGACTGGGTCAGGTACGCGGACGTGTCGAAGTAGTTGACCGCGAACAGGTCGGTCGTGCCCTCGACCGCGTTCGGGGTGAACATCGGCGTGTCGAAGCAGATGAAGCCGCGGTTGTTGAAGAAGTCACGGATCGCCCAGATCAGTTCGTGACGGATGCGAAGCATGGCGTGCTGCTTCTTCGATCGGAGCCACAGGTGGCGGCGATCGAGCAGGAACGGGGTCCCGTGCTCCTTCGGCGTGATCGGGTAATCGTGCGCGTCGTTGATCTTCGCGAGGTCGGTGACGAGCAGCTCGTAGCCGCCGGGGGCGCGCTCGTCCGCGCGCACCGTGCCGCGGATCGCCAGCGACGTCTCCTGCGTGAGCGAGCGCGCGAGCGCGAACAGTCCCTCGCCGAGCTCGTTCTTCGCGGCGATGCACTGGACGATCCCTGACCCGTCGCGCACGAGCAGGAACCGCAGCTTTGCCGTCCCGCGCTGGTTGTACAGCCAGCCGGCGATCTCCACCTGCTCGCCCGTGTGCCGCGACAGATCCTCGACGTACACCCGCTTCATAGGTGCCGCTCCACTTTCAGCTTTCGTGTCATCAACTGGATCACGGCCTCTTTAGCCTGCCTGCCGGCGAACAGGATGTCATGCACCTGTTCCGCGATCGGCATTTCCACGTCGTGTTCATCTGCGAGCGCGCACGCCGCCTTCGTCGTCGTCACCCCCTCCGCGACCATCGTCATGTTGCGGAGGATGTCGTCGAGGGAACGGCCCCTGCCGAGCTGTTCGCCGACGTAGCGGTTGCGGCTGTGGCGGCTCGTGCAGGTCGTGATCAGGTCGCCCATCCCGGAGAGCCCGGCGAACGTCTCGCGCCGCCCGCCGAGCGCGATTCCGAGCCGGGAGATCTCGTGCAGCCCGCGGGTCATCAACGCGCCGCGCGTGTTGTCGCCGTACCCGAGCCCGTCGCAGATCCCGGTCGCGAGCGCGATGATGTTCTTCAACGAGCCGCCGAGTTCGACGCCGGTGATGTCGTCGCTCGCATAGACACGGAACGCCGGGCAACTGAGCCAGTGCTGGACGATGCGCGCGACGTCGAGGTCGTGTGCGGCGGAAACGACCGTCGTCGGGATCCCTTTCGCGACCTCCTCCGCGTGGCTCGGACCGGAGAGGGCGACACAGCGCCGCGCGACCCGTTCGCCCAGCACCGCCGCCGCGACCTCGGACATCCGCTGCAACGTGTCCTGCTCGATCCCCTTCGACGCGCCGATCAGCACCTTGTCCGCGAGCGTTTCCGGTTCGATCCGTTCGAGCACGGAGCGGACGACGTGCGAGGGGACGACGACGAGCACGGCGTCGCAGTCAGTCAGGCTCGCGTCGAGGTCGCTGGTCACGATCAGCGAGTCGGGGAACGGCGCGCCGGGGAGAAACTCGCGGTTCTCGCGGTCGGCGATCAGTTGCTCGGCGGCGCCGGGGCGGAACTCCCAGAGCACGGCCGAGTGTTCATCCTGGCGCGCGAGCATGATCCCGAGCGCGGTGCCCCAGCTCCCGGCGCCGAGAATCGCGAACCGTGCCATTCACCCCTCCTCGTTGTCGTGCTTCGCCGCGTTCATCGGCAGCTCCGAGCCGCGCAGCAGCCTGCGGATGTTCGCTCGGTGTGTGAACGTGAGCAGCGCCGGCGCGATCAGACCCCAGAGCAGCGACTCCGGATCCCGCCCGCCTTCGCGGAAGTAGAGGAGCACGGGAAACGCGCCCGCCGCGGCGAGCGTGCCCGCGGCGAACTTTTTCCACAGGAACACGGCGCCGCCATAGACGATGATCGCGAGCGTGGTCGCCTGCGGTGCGAGCGCGAACATCGCCCCGAGCGCGGTCGCCGCCCCCTTCCCGCCGCGGAAGCGGAGGAACGGGCTGTACACGTGCCCGGCGAACGCGCTGAACCCGACCCAGCCCATCACCGCGATCTCGTTCTCCGCGAGCACGGGATGCACGAGATCGGCCGCGACCCGGGCCACGAGCCAGACCGGGAAGTAGCCTTTGAACACGTCCACGAGCAGCGTCGCGGTCGCCCAGCGCGGGCCGAGCACGCGGAACACGTTCGACGCGCCCGGGTTGCCGCTCCCGTGTCTGCGGATGTCGATGCGCCCGAACCGGCGCGCAACGAGCACCGCCGTCGGCAGCGATCCGATCAAGTACGCCGCGAGCATCGCCGAAAGCAAGAGTGGGAGGTTGTCCATGCCGCCTCCACGGTTGCACGGAGACGGAATGTACGGTCACCGCTGCTGAGAATGAACCCGGAGTTCGGTCGCTGGCGGGAGCTCGGCGCACCGCGGGCGATTCGCCGCTGCTTCACGGGAGACTGTCATGAAGCTGGAACTCGGTTTTATATCGCGAGATGCGCCGGTCCGTCGTCCCCTCGCGTGTCGGGTTTTAGGGTATTCGGTTATTCCGTTCGCTCAGCCACGTGCATGGACCGGACTCTGAAGCACATCCAGGTGGCAGAGGCGTCATTCTGAAGCCGCCTTCACGCGTCTGTCTGCGTGAAGGC
>JAANWZ010000037.1 GCA_018263585.1 Calditrichota bacterium
TCCGGACGGCCGAGGCGTCATTCTGAACCCGGCTTCACGCGTCTGTTTGCGTGAAGGCGGGTGAAGAAGGTCCAGCTTATCTGAGGGTTATTTCTGGAATTATCTGGTGACCCCAACCCTTGTTGAAGCTGGACCTTCTTCACTTCGCCCGATAAACTGACATCGGGCTACGTTCAGAATGACGCACTTTCCACCCGCGATCTCCTCCCGGCTGAGCCAAGGGGATAACCGGATGCAAGCAAGTGCGGGCACGAGGGAAAAGAGGGGTGCATCCCTGCGACATCCCGCCTTCGCTGCGCTTCGGCGTGGCTGTCACAGGGGCACTTCTCAGTCAGGCCCGCGGTTGCTCGCAACCGCGGCTGGTGCAACGGTGCATGAAACCCGGGGCAAGCACGGGCCACCCGTCCTCCCCTGCTCCCGGAGCCCTGCAACCTCTCCCGTTCACCGCCTGTCATACTAATGAGCGGCGCGGATCCAGCCGCGGCGCACACTACCTGACCTACCCTGTTGACGGGCTTCCCTCCACGTCCCGTCCGCGCCGAAAGGCGCACGAGAACCGTTCGGCCCCGGACCCTCCGAACGGTTCTTTTTCTCTCACGCAGTCGCTGCCACGGCCTGCTGGTGCACAATCGCGCGGTAGGCCGGGTTCGTGCGCGCGAGATGACCGTGGGCCGCGTCCGCGGTGATCCTCCCATCCTCGAACAAAAGCACGCGATCATCCCCGGCGAGATCGCTGAGGCGGTGCGTCGCAAGGATCACCGTCTTCCCCCGTGACACATCGCGCAGCGTGAGCTCGATCTGCTCCGCGACGTCTCCGTCGAGCGCGGACGTCGGCTCGTCGAACAGGAGCACCGGCGGGTCGTGCAGCAGCGCGCGCGCGATCGCGATCCGCTGGCGCTGCCCGCCGCTGAGCCGTTCGCCGAGGTTGCCGAGGTCGGTGTCGTACTTCTGCGGCAGTTCGCGGATGAACGAGTCCGCCTTCGCGAGCGCGGCCGCGTGTTCGATCCGCTCCCGGCTCGCTTCCGGGGAGCCGTACGCGATGTTGCCCGCGACCGTGTCGTGGAACAGCACGATCTCCTGCGTGACCACGCCGAACACCCGCCGCAGCTCCGCGATCGGGATCCGCCGCACGTCCACCCCGTCGAGCTCGACCGCGCCCTCGGCCGGATCGTAGAAACGCGGCAACAGGTTGAGGAAGCTGCTCTTGCCCGATCCGCTGCGCCCGGCGAGGATCACGCGCTCCCCCGGTTCGATGCGGACGTCGATGTCGCGCAGCGCCCGGCCGCGTTCCTCGTCGTAGGCGAGGCTCACGCGGCTGAACCGGATCGCGCCGTGAAACGCGGGGTGCTCCCGCTCGCCCGTGCCCGGTGCGACGATCGCGGCCGGCTCGTCCAAGAGCGCAAACACCCGCTGCGCGGCGCCCTCCGCGATTTTCAGCCGCGCCTGCACCTCGCCGAGGCTCGTGATCGGGTTGAGCAGCCCGAACAGGAGCACGAGGAAGCGGACGAACTCATCGCGTGACAGCCACTGCCCGCCGAGCACGTGCCCGCCCGCGACGAACAGAATCGCCGCGATCACGATCACGCCGATGAACTCGCGCGCCGGAGAGACGAGGCGCCGCATCCGCTCCTTGCCCAACGCCTGGCGGAAATGGTCGTCCGTCGCCGCACGGAAGCGACGGACTTCTTCGCGCTCGCCGCCGTACGCCTGCACGATCCGGATCCCGTACAGCGCCTCGCCGAGCCGGGCTGTGACCGCGCCGACACGGTCCTGCGTGCGCCGCGACTTCCGCTTCAGGCTCTCCCCGAGTGCGTTCGTCACGATCCCGGTGAGCGGGGCGATCACCAGCGCCGCGAGCGTCATCTGCCACGAGATCGCGAGCAGGAGCACGAGAAACACGAGCGCGGTGAGCGGGTCGCGCAGCAGCTTGCCGAAACTCTCCGCGAGCCCGGCGTTGAGCACCGTGATGTCGTTGATTCCCGCCGCGATCAGGTCGCCAGACTGCCGGCGGTGGAAGAACGCGAGATCCTGCCGGAGTAGGTGCTCGACGTACTGGTCGCGCATCCGCCGCGCGATCCGCTGTTCCACCGACGCGGACAGCGCGAGCTGGATGTAGAGCGCGACGTTCTTCAGCGCGAACGCGACGACGATGAACAGGATCGCCCGTTTCAGCGTCGCCAGCGGCGTGTCCGCGAGCACGAGTTTCGCGCTGTAATGGGCGAGATAGTCGCTCAAGTTGAGGAACGTGAGCGGCTCCTCCGGCAGCGTCGGCGCCTGCGCCCGGCCGATGAACAGCGCCTGCACGAAATCCGCCGCCATCCAGTATGCGACGCCGGAGAGCGCGACGAACGCGAGCCCGGCGAGGAACATCCCGCCGATCCGCGCCGCCTGCGGGCGAAGGTAGTCGAGGTAACGGCGGAAGAACGTCACGAGCGACCCCCCGCCTTTTCGCCCGGCCGCTGCGACGGTCCTCGGGAACCCTGCCCGGCGAACGCCTCCATCGGCGCGAGCAATTTCAGGCTCTCCAGTTTCCCCCAGCGGTCGAACGCGTGACGGTAAGCCGCGTCGAGCACGCGTTCGACCTCAGCGCGCGCATTCTTCTGCAGCCTGAACCGTCCGGCGCCGGAGAACCCGTGCTTCGCGAGCGCGCCGAGGCTCTTCCATGTCCCCGGCTGGATCCGGATCCCGCCCGCCGGCGCGCGCCCGGACGGCGTTCCCGGCACGATCCCGCGCCCCGGCACGTAGAACACCGCGCCGCGCTCGTCCTCGCGGATCGAGAGGCTGAGCTCGTAGCCGAGTTCGCGCAACGCGTGCAGGCGGAACAGGATGAACAGGTTCTCGAACCGGTCGCTCGTGTCGCCGAGCGCGCGCAGGTAGGCGAGCGTGATCTCGAACAGGCGTTCGTGTTCTTCCTCGCCGGAGAGCGTGCGCGCGAGCACCTCGACCGCCGCCTGCGCCCACGCGAGTTTCACGTAATCCCGGTGGATCGCGCCGAACCCGTCCACGAGCGACCATTCGCGCAGAAGCTGCAGCTCGCTGCGTGTCGACGGCGACCACACGAACTCGAGCACGACGACCGGAATCAACGGCACCGGCGGCTTCTTTCCCCCGGAGCGCGCGCCCTTCGCGATGAACGGCACGCGACCGAAATCGCGCGTGAACGCGTGCACGATCAGGCTCGTGTCGCCGTGACGGATCCGCTTCAGGATCAGCGCGTCGCTCTTGATCAGCTTCGGCACCGCCGGGCTCCGCGTTGGTTCGTGACAACTCGGAAGGTAGGTCCCGCAACGAACCGGGCCAAACAGCGGCGGGGCGGACCGGACTGCGGGGACGCTTGCCGGCAAGCGTCCCCATTTTCCCGCGGGCCTGTTGTCAGAGTGGCGTAGCCCGGGGTCGCCGACCCCGGGACGGCCCGGGGCTCGCGTCGGGTTTCACGAACGGTCGCATCAGCCGCGGTTGCGAGCAACCGCGGGCCTGTTGGCAGTGTCATCCTGAACGAAGCGCGGCGTCTGTTTGTCGCGC
>JAANWZ010000038.1 GCA_018263585.1 Calditrichota bacterium
GTCAAGCGCGGACGGTGTGATCCACAGGTGATTGAGCCCTGCGACATCGCTGCCCGCTGTCACAGGGGCACGTAACCCTCTCCTCGTGTCCGAACCTGCCCCTTCTCCTCGTGCCCGCGCTTGCTCGTCAGGCGCGGACGGTGGTCGAGCCCGGCCTGCAAGCAGGCACGGGGCACAGCGCGGAGGTGACATGAGACCCGGGGTCACGCCCCGGACGACACCGCCGGATCACGCGGTGACCGGCTCGGGCTGCCTGATCCGCGGCACGACTTCGTTGATCAGCAGCTCCATCGTCCGGTGCACCTCCGCCATCGGCATCGCGCCGTAGTTGACGATGAACTGGAGGTGGTTCACGCCTGTGTCCACGATCCGTTGCAGTTGCGCGGTCGCCTCCTCGAGGTTGCCGGAGACAATCACTCCGCGCGCCATGCACTCGTCGTAGTCGGAGTGTTTTGCGTACAGGCGGCTGTACACGTACTTCTCGAGATGTTTGCGGTTCACCGGGTTGCGGGGTAGCGCACGGTGTTCAGCCGCACCGTCTCGTGGAACCCGAGCTGCTCCCACGTGTTGCAGAACGCCTTCTCGTGTTCGGCGGCGGTCACGTACGTCACGTGATCGATGTGCCGGATCGCGCTGAGCACGCCGCTTTCAACGGGCTTATCGGGAAATGGATTCTGAGTCTGCATCGTCGGCTCTCCTCGTATCGTTGGTTCGCGGCGAACGAACTGATCGCTGCGGGCGGAAAAGTTAGGACTGCCGAAGATAGGGACAAGCTTCCGCCGACACAAGAGCGTGCGGCTGCGAGCGGGACGGGAGGAGGGTTACCGTGGTCCGGGCCGGGAAGGATGTGGCCTCTCGGCTGTCCGGCTCCGGGTCCGCAGGTTCGTTGAGCAATCTCTCGCTCTCAGTTGGCGAATGCAGATTTGTTCGGTTATCTTGGTCCCTTACAGCAGGGGGACGTCCGACGGAGCTCCGCGCTTCGCGGGCCGGCAGGGGGCGGCGGAAAGCTGTTTCCCGGGTCCGCCCACGGTCCGTGAGCGGGGAGCTCAGGTTCCCGGATTCTCCAGGTTCCGATTGCCGATCCGGGGCTTCGTATCAGTATCTTACGGGGTCCGGAACGACGCGCACTCCCCGGGGGCGATTCGCCGGGGGAACTGGATGTGTGAACATCGCGCCGGGAGTGAGGATAGGGAGGTGACAATGCGAACGCTTCGGTGGATCATCGTGCTTTCCCTGCTCGCCGCTCTGATCGGTGGCTGCGGGGGCGGCTGCCAGTGCGAGAAAGAGGAGGAGGAAGCCGCGCCGGAAGTGGCGCCGAAACCTGAACCGGCTCCGGAACCGGAGGTGATCGAGCCGGACACGACCGAGGTCGTGACCGAGAAGCCGGAACCTGCGCCCGCGCCGAAACCGAAACCGAAGCCGGAACCGAGGCCCGAGCCGAAGCCCCGGCCGAAACCGGAGAAACCGGCGCCGGAGCCCGCGCCGAAACCGAAGCCCGAGCCGGAACCGGTCCCGGAACCGGAGCCGGCGCCGAAGCCGGTCCCGAAACCCGAGCCCGAACCGGCTCCGGAACCGAAGCGGACCCATGAGATCGAGATCGTGGAAGGTCCGTTCGGAATGGAGTTCGCCCGCATCCCGGCCGGCGAGTTCATGATTGGATCTCCCCCGGGCGAACCCGGCCGCGATCCGGATGAAGGCCCGCGCCGCGAGATCGAGATCGACGAGTTCTGGCTGTGCACCGCAGAGGTCACGCTCCGCCAGTGGAAAACGGTGATGGGCCGTCTCCCGCAGCGCTGGCGCGAGGGCGGCGCCCCGCCGAAGTGGACGCTCGATGAGCCCGTCCGCTACGTCAACTGGGACGAAGCGAAGCAGTTCCTCGACGTGCTCAGCGAGAGGACCGGGCACGCGTACCGATTGCCGAACGAGGCCGAGTGGGAGTACGCCTGCCGCGCGTGGGAGGACACCCCGTTCTGGGTCGGCGAGCTCGAAACGGACCTGAGGAACGTGGATTTGGTCGGTCCGTATGGGGTGCTGATGGAGGCGAAGACGACCGGCCGTTACAACCCGTTCGGCCTTTACGACATGCACGGCAACGTCAGCGAGTGGACCGAGGATGACTACGTTGACACGTACCGCGACCTGCCACGCAACGGGAACGCGTATGAGTCGAACCCCGGTCACGGGATGAAGGTCGCGCGCGGCGGGAACTTCCTCGCGTCGCCGGACAGTTCGCGCGCCGCCGCCCGGGAGCCGATCTCGAGCGGGACGCGCTGGAGTACGGTCGGGTTCCGGGTTGCGACGGACACGATGGAATAGGCGCCGGTTCCGGGCGGGTGGCCCGACTTGCGCGCGGTGGATCAGTGCATCCGGGGTGGTCAACTGGCGTTGGTTGAGGCGACAGCGGCATGTGCGGCTCCGTAGAGTATGCCCCGCGCCTGCTTGCAGGCCGGGCTCTCATGACGGCGTAACGTGTTCTCCCCCGCGCGTGGTGCATGAAACCCGGTCCACCCCGGGCGTACCTTGCAGAATCGCCGCGGAAGTACCTCCCCGCCCTGTTCGCGCTTTATCTTATCATATTCACCCGCGCCGGGTGTGGTTCGGTGCGAGCACGATTGTGACCGCCGGGCCTCCGTGGTGGACAGAGGGCCGGGCCGGAGCGGAGATCAACCCGCCGTCCCGTGCCTTGCACCGGATGCCTTGACTTGTGTCTCGGAGGACAAGATGAAGCACACGTGCACGGTTTGCTTTGCTCTCGCAGTTCTGTTGCTCACCCTTCACAGTTCACCGGTAATCGCCTCAGCGCCCGCAGCTCAGCAGCCGCTCAACTGGGCGTCGGTCCACTCGACCGGCTCCGGCGTCGATGCCGAGCTCCAGATCCAGTCATTCGCCGTGGAGAGCGATGAGCTGGGCTCGTACATCGAGATTCCGGGCGCGCTCCCGAGCGAATCGCAGATCCCGACCGTGCCCACGATGATCACGGCTCCGAACGGCGCCGGCGTCGAGGCGAACATCGAGGCCGGCGATTTCGTCTCCACCGGTTTGTTCGCGGAGGAGCTCGCAGGCACCGAGCCGGGCGTGACGGTCGGCGATCCGGTTGTGTTCCGCGGCATCCGCCTGTTCCCGCTCTCGATCCGGCCGGCGCGTGTCACCGAGGACGGCGAGATTCAGCTCGCGCAGTCCACCACGCTCACCGTCGATTTCACCGGCAGCGACGACCGCGCGGAGGGTGACGGCGGCACGATCGCGGTCACCGCTGACGTCGAACGGTTCATAAACGGGATGGTGCTCAATCTCGACGACATCGATCTCAGCGTCGTTGCCCCCGTCGGTCGCCTGCTCGTCGTCGTCGAGGACAACGCGGTGCTCGAGGCACGCATCGAGCCGTACGTGCAGTGGAAACGCCAGCAGGGCTACGAGGTGATTGTCGATCACCCGACGAACACCGGCTCGACGACTTCGATCTTCAACCTGATCAGCGGGTACTACAACGATGACAGCGAACTGCCGCTTGACCACGTGCTGCTGATCGGCGACGACGACGGCGACGTCGATATGGCCGCGTACTCGAACCTCACAGACCACTGGTACGCGCAGCTCGAGGGGGATGACATCCTCGCCGACGTCTCGATCGGACGGTTCAGCGTGCGCAACGCCAACGACCAGCTGAACCGAGCGGTGAGCAAGGTGATCGCCTACGAGCGCGACGTCCATCTCGACGATACGACCTGGCTGGAAAACGCGGCGCTTACCTCCGGCTCGGGGTCCGGCACGAGCACAATCCTCACGAACCGGTCGATCCGGTGGATGCTCGGCACCCACGATATCAGCTCGGACACGCTGTGGTGGACGATGGGCTACCCCGGCGGAATCCCCCAGTTCATCGTGGATCAGACGAACGCGGGCGTGACCTGGATCAACTACCGCGGCTGGCTCGGGATGAGCGGCTGGAACAGCGGCTATCTCGACCAGATGACGAACGACTCCCGCCTCCCGGTAGTCGTCACGATCACCTGCGGCACCGGCGACTTCGCGACGCAGGTCGAGTGCATCAGCGAGGGCTTCTTCCGCGCCGGCTCCGGCAACACGCTCGCCGGGGCGGTCGCCTCAATCGGCACCGCGACAATGGGCACGCACACGCGGTTCAACAACATCGTGGACGCGGGCGTGTTCGAGGCGCCCGCGCTCAGCAACATCCGTTCCCTCGGCTGGGCGCTGATGAACGGGAAGCTCCGGCTCTACGAAGCGTTCGTGAACACCGGAGACGCGGGCAACATCACCAACCTCTCCAACTGGAACAACTTGATCGGCGACCCGGCGCTCCGGCTCTGGACCGGTGTTCCCCAGGATGCGAGCGTGGAACACGAGACGACCCTCCCCGCCGGTCGCAATTACCTCGATGTCGATGTCGAATTCCCCGGCGAGTGGCCGGAGCTCGTGTGGGTGACGCTTTCGCGAACCGACCGGGTTGTGGACACGCGCCGGATCGATCAGTCGGGACACACGCGCCTGACCTGGAACGCGGAGCAGGTGACCGGGTCGATGACGCTGACAGTCGTCGGCGACAACGTCGTCCCCTACCAGGCTGAGATCATCTCCGCGCAGCAGCCGCAATACGTGGTCGTGTCCGCGACGTCGATTTCGGACGGGCCGGGCGACGATGAGATGGCGAACCCGGGCGAGACTGTCGCGCTCAACTTCACGATGCGCAACGCCGGCGCCGACCCGAGCCCCGCCCGCACCGCGACCGTGTCCACGGACAGCCCGTACCTCACGGTTGTCGGCGATCCGACCTTTGAAGTGCCCGCGCTCAACCCGGGGCAGACGCAGCTCATCGAGTCGGCGGTCGCGGTCGAAGTCACCAGTTGGGCGCCCGACGGCGCCGAGCCCGAGTTGACCGTCACCGTCGGAGAGAACCAGACCAGTGACGCGCGCATCAGCGTGTTCGGCTGGGTCGCTGACACCGGATCGCTGGTTGCCACGTTCGACGGCGACGGCGTGCTCGAACCCGAAGAAACGGCGCAGATGACGCTGCCGTGGTCGAACGCCGGCAGCACGCCCGCAAGCAACCTCACCGGCACCGTGACAACCGGCGCGCCCGGTGTGATCATCGAGGACGCTGTCAGCGACTACGGTTGGGTGCCGGTGGGAGGCGTCGCAACCAACGCCTCGAACCCGTTCACAGTCACCACCACCGATCAGGTGTATCCCGGCCAGCGCGTCGATTTCATCCTCGCCGTCGAAGATGGCGACGGCGCCGTCGATTCCGTCGCCTATCCCGTCTATCTCGGTGATCCGGCCGGCTCCGGTCTCACCGGCCCGGACGGCTATGGCTACTGGGCGATCGACGACGGAGACAGCGGGCTCGGAATGGAGGTCACCTACAACTGGACCGACATCGCGCAGGCGGAAAACGACCTCGGAATCAATGACACGAGCAACGAGGACGACGAGGCGGTGACCGTCGAACTCCCGTTCCCGTTTGCATACTACGGCCAGATCTTCACGCGGATTACGATCTCGTCGAACGGCACCGCTTCCTTCGGCAACACGGCCGACCTGTACACGTTCCGCAACTGGCCGATTCCGAACCCGCTCGGCCCGCCCGCGATGCTCGCGGTCAACTGGGACGACATGCTCACGAGCGGCGGCGGAGTGTATGCCTGGCACGATCAACAGACGGGCAGATACATCATCCAGTGGAACGTGCAGACCCGCTACAACGGGGCGTCCCAGGATTTCCAGGCGATCCTCTACAACCCGCAGTTCTGGCCGACTGCGACCGGAAACGGGATGATCAAGTTCCAGTACCAGGAATTCTCGCAGCAGAGCGGCTACTACTACGACAACGACTACTGCACGGTCGGGATCGAGACCCCCGATCAGCAGGACGGCATCGAGTACGTGTATTGGACTCAGTACGCGAACGGTGCCTCCTCGATCGGGGACCAGGCGGCGATTCTGTTCACCGATGATCTTTCCGGTGGTCTCGTGGATCCCGACGCGACGATCACGCCGGATGAGTTCACAGTCGTGTACGCCGGCGCGCCGGTTACCGAGACGATCCAGATCGGGAACACCGGCACCGGCCCGCTCCTCTGGAGCATCGATACGATCGGCGGCGAGTTCATCGGCGCGCAGCGCCGGCTCGCGCTCGGCCTCCCGCTCGTGCCGTCGCCGCGACCCGTTGATCAGGCTGAAACTCCCGCGCTCACCGGGGAACAAAGTGACGCACGCAAGCGGGTCGAGGAACGGACCGCCCGCGCCGGCGAACGCGACGGGGAGGGCGGCGTACGTGACTCCGGAGGTCCGGACGACTTCGGCTACACCTGGGTCGATTCGAACGAACCGGACGGACCCGAGTATGCGTGGCACGCCGACTACGGCGACGCGCTCGACCAGAACGACATCGTCTCCGGCGATTACGACGACGGCTACTTTTCCGGCCAGACGCTACCGTTCAGCTTCGAATTCTACGGCGTGGACTACAACGCTGTCCACATCAACACGAACGGGTTCATCACGTTCGACGCGGGCCGGGAGGGGCTGGACACGTACGCGAACATCCCGCTCCCGAGCCTTGACGCCCCGCACGACGGCGCGCCCGCGACGATGATCGCGGCCTTCTGGGACGACCTCAACCCGGGGGAGGGCGGCTCGATCCACTTCTACTCCGACGGCAGCGACCTCGCCGTGATCACGTGGAACGGGATCCGCGGCTGGGGACCGCGCGGCGGGCCGTACACATTCCAGATCCTGCTCCACAGCGACGGCAAGATCTTCTGCCAGTACCAGGAGATGGGCGCCGAGCGGCTCGACGAGTGCACGATCGGCGTGCAGAACGAGGACGGTACGATCGGGCTCACCGTCGCCGACGATGCGCCGTACGTGGAGGACGAGCTCGCGATCCGCTTCTCCATCCCCACGATCTGGCTCTCCGCGATCGACGTTTCCGGCCTCGTCCCCGAGGGCGAAAGCGAGGACGCCGAGATCCTGATCGACGGCGAGGGGATGCCCGACGGCGTGTTCGACGCGACGGTCGTCGTCTCCACGAACGACCAGGATCTGCCCGAGTTCGAGATCCCGGTCACGCTCTACGTCGGCGATGACAACATCCCCCCGCAGGTCGGCGACATCCCGGACCAGGTGATCGAAGCCGGCGGCGCGTTCGCGACGATCGACCTCGACGACTACGTCGAAGACCCGCAGTTCCCTGACGAGCAGATCGTGTGGTCGGCGTCCGGCGAGAACGAGCTCGACGTCAGCATCGTCAACCGGGTCGCGACGATCACTCCGCCCGCGCCGGACTGGACCGGGTCGGAGACGGTCACGTTCACCGCGACGAACCCGAACGACATCTCCGACAGCGACGATGCGACGTTCACCGTCGCGCTCGAGAGCTTCGACGTTCCGCTCCAGGCCGGCAGGTTCGAGCTCGTCTCGTTCCCTGTGACGATGCAGTCGCTCGCCGTCGAGGACGTGTTCGCATTGATCGCCGGGCTCGTTGTCGTGCAGGATGACGCCGGCGGAGTCTATCGCCCGCAGACCGGCTACAACACGATCGGCGATGTGGATCTGACCGAAGGATACCGCCTGCTCGCGACCGAGAGCCAGACATTTTCGATCACCGGGAACCCGATCGACGCGATGACAGAGTACACCGTGCTCGCGGACCAGTGGAACTGGGTCGGGCACCCGTACGTCGAACCGATGCCGGTGGATGTCGCCTGCGAGGAACTTGGCGAACAGCTCCAGATCGTCGTCGATGACGAGGGCCGGTTCTGGTGGCCGGAGCTCGGGATCAACACGATCGGCGAGCTCGTACCCGGCGTCGGCTACCGCGTGCACGTGCGCGAGGACGCGACCTTCTCGTATGTGTGGCCGGTCTCGACTACGACCGCGGGCGTGGGGCAGGGCGAGATCACCACGCTGCCCGAGCCGCCGCGCGCGCCGGAACCGACCGGCGAGCCGTTCCTCGTCCGCGTCCGGCTTCACCAGCAGTTGCTCCGGCAGGGCGCGGGCACGGTCGAGCTCTACGACGGCCGCACGCTCGCCGGCGCCGGAGCAGTGATCCCGGAGCGCGGGGAGGCGGTCGTCGTCGCGTGGCAGGCTGATACCGGCGCCGGCCTCGCCGGGTTCGAGCCCGGAGCGCCGATCGACCTGCGCGTGCTCGATGCATCCGGAGCCGATCTGAACGCCCGGCTCGAGGGTGAAACAGCGGTGTTCGGCGAGGGCGCGTTCACGACAGTCAGCGCGCAGCCGTCAGCGGTCCCGGCCGAGTTCGCCGTGCACGCCGGCTACCCGAACCCGTTCAACCCGGCGCTCACCGTGCCGTTCGACCTCCCGGTGAGCGGTGAGGTCACGTTCGCCGTGTACAACGTGCTCGGCCGGCGGGTGCTGCACGAGGTCCGGCGCGCCGACGCCGGCCGGCACACGTTCGTGTTCAAACCGGACCGCGGCGCGACCAGCGGCGTTTACTTCCTCGAGGTCCGCTTCCGCAACCACATCGACCGGCAGAAGGTCGTTCTGCTCAAATGACTCGGCC
The DNA here is from genome assembly GCA_018263585.1 of Calditrichota bacterium. Classification (GTDB taxonomy): domain Bacteria; phylum Electryoneota; class Electryoneia; order Electryoneales; family Electryoneaceae; genus JAANWZ01. The sequence goes on from JAANWZ010000038.1 coordinate 8,543, forward strand.
GGCGACTGGCGGCTGACGGGTGGCCCGGCGGGTGGCCCGGGGCTTCAGCGGGTGGCCCGGGGCTTCAGCCTCGGGTTTCATATCCCGACTGATCAGCCGCGGTTGCAAGCAACCGCGGCTGCGGGCTGCGGCAACCCCCCTTGCCCTT
>JAANWZ010000039.1 GCA_018263585.1 Calditrichota bacterium
CCACCCTTGTCGCACCCGGACCTTCCGTTCACAGCGTTCAGGATATACCGATTCTCGAAAAAAATGTCGCATGCAGAAACTGCCCGGCTTGCATCCGCGCGGGCAAGCCCGCACGGCCGGTACACGGATCGGACATTCATGCCAGGAATCACCGTACGGGATGTCGCAGGGATGGGGAGACGGGAAATCCGCCGGTTGATCAGCCGCGGTGACGGCCTGCGGCGCGTCCCCGCGGGCATGTCCGGGCCGTGAGCCGGCGCGCGCGGTAACCGCCTCCCCCCGTCTCAACCGCTATCGTGAATCCGGGAACAAATGAGTCGCGCTCCCTGTACCAATGAGCAGGGAAGGTCGCCGGTGCTCCGCCGGCGGCGGACTCAATCCCTTCACTCAGCCTGACTGATTTCTCGCACTGAGATTGGCTCTTTCGAAATCACGAACTGAGGTAGTGATATCATGCTTGGCAAACGTCTTCTTGTTGTCTCGAACCGGCTTCCGGTTGCGGTGATCGACAACGGCCGCAAGCGGCTGAAGCCGTCCTCGGGCGGGCTTGTCACCGCGCTGAACCCGATTCTCGAATTGGAGGGGGGCCTGTGGATCGGGTGGCCCGGCCTCGGGAAGTCCGACGAAGTGATGCCGCTCGCCGACGAGCACAACCGCGAGCACAGCTATTCGATTCACCCCGTCCCGCTCACTGCCGACCAGGTGGACAAGTTCTACCTCGGGTTCGCGAACCAGACGATCTGGCCGCTGTTTCACGATTTCCTCGGGATTACTTCCTTCGAGCGCGAGCACTGGGAGATGTATGACGAGGTGAACCGGATCTACGCGGAACACGTTGCCGAACACATCCAACCGGACGATTTCGTCTGGGTGCACGACTACCAGTTGATGCGGGTCGGCTACCACCTGCGCAAGCTCGGCGTGAAACACCCGGTCGCGTACTTTCACCACATTCCGTTCCCGTCGCCCGACCTGTACCGCCGGCTGCCGTGGGCGCGGGAGCTGTTCGAGGGGCTCGTGTCGTACGACTCGGTCGGGTTCCAGACGCTGCACGACCGGCGCAACTTCGTCGCGCTCGCCCGTGACCGGCTCACGTCCGCCCGTTTCCGCATCCGCAGGCGGCAGACGATCTTCGATCACCAAGGGCACATGGTGCAGGTCGGGAACTACCCGATCAGCATCGACTTCGACGAGTTCAGCGACGGCGCGCGCAGCAAGGAGGTCCGCAGGGAGCTGAAGACGATCAGCGAGGCGTACAGGGTCGAGCACCTCGTGCTCGGGCTCGACCGTCTCGACTACACGAAGGGAATCCCGCAGCGCTTTCTCGCGCTCGAGCGTCTGCTCGAGAAGTACCCGGAGCTGCGCGGCAGGGTGAGCCTGATCCAGGTCGTCGTCCCGAGCCGGACGAAGGTGCGGGCGTACGCGGACCTGAAGGAGCACCTCGACAGCCTCACCGGACGGATCAACGGGCGGTTCGGCACTCATGGCTACATGCCGATCCACTACTTCTTCAAGCACCTCACTCGCCCGCAATTGCTCGCGCTGTACCGGGCGTGCGAGGTCGCGCTGATCACGCCGCTGCGTGACGGGATGAACCTCGTCGCGAAGGAGTACGCCGCGAGCTCGGTGGATCATCGGAACGTGCTCGTGCTCAGCGAGTTCACCGGCTCGGCCGATCAGCTCGGCAAGGGCGCGCTGCTCGTGAACCCGTATGACCTCGAGGGCACCGCGGATACGCTGCGGCGGGCGCTGCTGATGGAGGACGAGGAACGCCGCCGGCGGCTGCGTGACCTGCGCGCGCAGGTGCGCACGAATGACGTCCACCGCTGGGTGAGCTGGTTCGTGTCCGCGCTCTCAGACGCGCGCCGCAACCGCGAGGACAGGCAAGGCCGGCCGGAAGCCGCCGGTGACGGCGGTCTGCGCGACAGCGTTCCGCTCGAACCCTCGGCGCACGTGCCGGAGACTTACGCGTCGAAGCGGTGAGCGGACGCCGGCGGTGAACCGGTAACCAGCAGCGAGCCCCCCATGCACCCACGCATCGCCGCGGTCGCGACCCACCCGCCGCCGTTCCGCGTCGAACAGGAGGAGGCGCGCGAGTACGCGGCGCGCATGTTCGGCGGGAAACTGCCCGCACTCGCGCGCCTGCTACCTGTGTTCGAGCACGCCGAGATCGCGACACGGCGCTTCTGCGTCCCGAAGAGCTGGTTCTTCCACGAGAAAACGTTCCGCGAGAAGAACGACACGTACATCGAACAGGCGACCGCGCTCGGGGCGGAGGCGGCGCGCGAGGCGCTCGCGGGCGCGGGGGTGACGCCGGAACGCGTCGATCACCTGCTGTTCGTCTCGACGACCGGGATGGCGACGCCTTCGATCGACGCGCGGCTCGTGAACGTGCTCTCGCTGCCGCGGAACGTGAGCCGTGTGCCGGTGTTCGGGCTCGGCTGCGCCGGCGGCGCGATGGGGCTGAGCCAGGCGGCGCGGTACCTGCGCGGGCGCCCGCAGGCGGTCGTGCTCCTCGTCGATGTCGAGCTGTGCAGCCTCACGTTCCAGTTCACGGACTTCAGCAAGAGCAACCTGATCGCGATCGCGCTGTTCGCGGACGGCGTCGCCGCGGCCGTGATCGGCGGCGCGGAGAGCGGGCTCGACGGGCCGCGCATCCGCGCCTCGCAGAGCACAACCTGGCCCGATTCGCTCGACGTGATGGGCTGGAACTTCCTCAACGAGGGGATGCAGGTCGTGTTCTCGCGCTCGATCCCGCGCATCGTCCGCGAACGCGCGCGCACGAACATCGAGTGGCTTCTCTCAACTCACGGCCTGGCCTTTGATGACATCAACCGTTTCGTGATTCATCCCGGGGGGATCAGGGTGATCGAGGCATACGAAGAAGCGCTCGCAATCGGCCCGTCGGAAACCGCCGCGACCCGGGCGGTGCTGCGCGAGCACGGGAACATGTCGTCCGCGACCGTGTTCTACGTGCTCTCGCGCGCGCTCGCCGACTCCCCCGCGCCCGGCGAACTCGGCGTCGCCACCGCGCTCGGGCCCGGGTTCAGCGCGGAGACTGTGCTGCTCGAGTTTTGAACGAACGGCGCAGATGTCGCTGCGAGGGCCGCGCTTCTTCCGAATGCGACCGCCCTGTGTTTATCGTGATTCTTGGAATGTCTCATCCGTGCACCGGCCGTGCGGGTTTGCCCGCGCGGATGCAAGCCGGTGAGTTTCTCGCATGCGACATTCTCTTCGAGAATCGAGGGAGTTGGAGGGCGGAGGGTGTCATCCCGAGCCCGCGCGGCGTCTGTGTCCACCGAGTCCCCAATGTGTCATCCTGAACAAGCGGGCCGAGCCGTTTTCGGTTTCAAGCCCGCGCGATCGTGTCATCCTGAACAAGCGGGCCGAGCCGTTTTCGGTTTCAAGCCCGCGCGATCGTGTCATCCTGAACAAGCGCGGCGTTTGTTTGCCGCGCGCAGTGAAGGATCTCGACAAACAACGGTGATGGGATGACCGCGCCTCCTGTGCTCGAGATCCTTCACCCTTCGCGCCTGCCGGCGCTTCGGGTGCAGGATGACAGGGGGGCGCGCCGAGACGGACCGGCGCTGAAACTCCGCGCGCTGCGCAGCGTTCAACGCAAGAGATGACACGCCCGCCCGGGCTTCCTCCGGTCCAGCATGTTGGGAGAACGACCATGGTCCGCAATTCCGTCGTTGCCTTATCGGTGTTCCTGCTCGTATCCGTCGCACCCCTGCCGGCGCAGGAGATCACCGAGCTCGCGATCACCGTGTACAACCAGGACATCGGCCTCGTCCGCGAGCTGCGCACGCTTGCGCTCGACGAAGGCGTGCAGGAGTACGCCTACGACGGCGTCGCCGCGAAGATCATCCCGACCTCGGTGCGCTTCCACGCCGATCGCGTTGACATCCTCGAACAGAACTTCGAGTACGATCTCGTGGACCGAAACGCGCTGCTCGAGAAGTACCTCGGCGAAATGGTGGACGTGATGCTGAAGGAGGAGACCGTGCGCGGGCGGCTGCTCTCAGCGCAGGGCGGACTGATTCTCGAGGAGGACGCCGGTTCCGTGCGGATGATCGACACCGGTGAGGTGATCTCGGTCCGTTTTCCCGAGTTGCCGGAGGGGCTGATCATCCGGCCGACGCTTCGCTGGCGACTCGACTCCGGCGTCTCCGGCACGGTCGAGAGCGAACTCAACTATCTCACGCGCGGGCTCGACTGGGAGGCGAGTTACGTCGCGGTCATCGGCGAAGACGACAAGCGCCTCGAGCTCTCCGGCTGGGTGCAGGTGACAAACGAGAGCGGCGCCGACTACGAAAACGCGAAGCTGAAGCTGATGGCCGGGGATGTCCGGTTCGCGGAACGGCGGCCGCAGCGGCCGCAGTTCGAGGCGGACATGATGCGCGCCGCGGGAGCCGCGAAGCAGTTCGAGGAGAAGGAGTTCTTCGAATATCACCTGTACACGCTCCCGCGCAGGGTGAGCGTGCTCGACCGGCAGGTGAAGCAGATCCGGCTGATCGAACCGTCCGCGACCGATGTTGACAAACGCTACACGTTCGAGCCGTGGCGCGGGAACGATGTGTCGGTCGATCTCGAGTTCGTGAACAGCGAGCCGGCCGGGCTCGGAATGCCGCTGCCGGCGGGGCTCGTGCGCATGTACAAGCAGGACGAGGACGGCAGCCTGCAACTGATCGGCGAGGACCGGATCGACCACACGCCGCGCGACGAGCGGATCCGACTCTCGACCGGCAGCGCATTCGACATCGTCGCTGAACGGACGAAAACGAGCACGGAGAGGATCGGCCCGCGCGCCCGTGAGGAATCGTACGAGGTCGAGCTGCGCAACCGCAAGGACGAGGACGTCGAGGTGATCGTGCGCGAACGGTTCGGCGGCGACTGGCGGATCATGCAGGAGAGCCGTGAAGGGAAGAAGACCGACGCGTACCACTACGAGTGGGTCGTGCCCGTGCCAGCGCGCTCCGTGGTCACGCTCAGCTACCGCGTGCGGATGCAGTGACGGGGGTTTCCGCGCTTGACGAGCAAGCGCGGGCACGAGCAACGGGGGCAAGCGCGGGCACGAGGAACGGGAGCAAGCGCGGGCACGAGGAACGGGAGCAAGCGCGGGCACGAGGAACGGGTCTGCCCGCCGCCGGTCGCGAAAATGTGTCATCCTGAACCCCCGCACGTCTGTTTGTGCGGGGGTGAAGGATCTACCCGCAATAACCAGGCACGGTGGATGTCAAATCACCGGCGGATGGTACGCCGCGTAGATCCTTCACTGCGCGCGGCAGACGCCGCGCTTGTTCAGGATGACACCAGTGTTGCGCGGCTTGCGCCGCGCTTCGTTCAGGATGACAGATTCGTCCGGCAAACAGCCGCAGCGCTCGTTCAGGATGACACTGACCACAGGCCCGCGGTCGCTCGCAACCGCGGTTCACCAACTGTACATGAAACCCGGGGCAAGCCCCGGGCCACCCGCCCGCCGCCCGCGATCCGATTACTGCAGACGTTGCCTCCCGCCCCCCGGCTGTTGTTCCTTATCCGATCATGGCCGCGCCAGCGAAAGAGAAAAAAGCCGCCCCGCCGGATCTGCCGGTGCTATACGTGCGCGGGGTCGGGCCGCGGAAAGGGGAGGCGTTTGAACGCGCCGGCGTGCACACGCTGCGCGACCTGCTCTACTACGTCCCCCGCCGGTACATCGACCGTACAACCGCGACCCGGATCGGCTCCCTGCGCGGCGAAACGAAGGGCGAAGTGACAGTGATCGGGCGGATCACGGACGCCCGTCTCGTGAGCGCGCGCGGCGGAAAGTCCCGCTACGAGGCGTTGCTCAGCGACGGCACCGGCGATTTGAAACTCGTCTGGTTCCGGCAGACGAACAAGATCCGGCGTTGGATCCGTGAGGGGTACGCGGCGGCGTTTTCCGGCAAGGTAAACCTGTACGGCGGGTTCCCACAGATCGCGCACCCGGAGGTGATGGCGCTCAGCCGCGGCGAGATGCAGGACCTGCGCGAAGGCCGCGGCCGCTGGATCGCGCTCTACCCGGGCGGCCAGGTGTTCGAGAAGGTCGGGCTCGAGGCACGCCCGCTGCGCAACCTGATGGACCGGATCGTCGGCGAATACAACGGCTGCCTGCCCGAGATCTGGCCGGATTCGATGCGCGAACAGCTCGCCCTCCCGCGCATCCGTGAAGCGATCGAACTCGTGCACCGGCCGCACAACCGGCGCGAAAAGGACCGCGGCTGGCTCCGGCTCAAGTTCGATGAGCTGTTCATACTCCAGTTGCTGTGGGCGTGGACACGGCGGCGCACGCGCGAACAGACGAAAGGGATCGCGTACCCGGCGGTGCGCGAAACTACCCGCGCGCTCATTGAGAAGAAGCTCCCGTTCGAGCTCACCGGCGCGCAGAAACGCGTGCTGCGCGAGATCTGGGCGGACATGAAACGGCCGCATCCGATGACCCGCCTGCTCCAGGGCGACGTCGGTTCGGGCAAGACCGTGGTCGCACTCGTCGCGATGACGATCGCGGTCGAAAACGGCTTCCAGGCGGTGCTGATGGCGCCGACCGAAATCCTCGCCGAGCAGCATTTCCTCACAAGCCGCAAGTTCATCGACGACCTTGAGGTGCCGGTCGAGCTGCTTGTCGGCGGTTCCGGCGCGAAGCAACGCCGGGAGAAACTCGCGCAGCTCGCGGCGGGGAAGCCGGGAATCACGATCGGCACGCACGCGCTCATCCAGGAGGCGGTCCAAATCCCGAAGCTCGGGCTCGCTGTGATCGACGAGCAGCATCGGTTCGGCGTCGCGCAGCGGCTCACGCTGATGCACCCGGGGCGGACGAAGGGGTCGGCAGGGGCGGAGAAACCGGACGTGCTCGTGATGACCGCGACCCCGATCCCGCGCTCGCTCGCGCTCGCGATCTACGGCGACCTCGAGGTAAGCCGTCTCGATGAGATGCCGCCGGGTCGCGGCACAGTACAGACGAGCGCGCACAACGCGAACGCCGACCGCCGGCGGATCTACGAAGAAGTCGCAAAACGCGTGCGCGCCGGCGACCGCGCCTACATCATCTTCCCGCTCGTCCAAGAGTCGGAGAAAGTCGATCTCGCGGCGGCGCAGCAGGGACGCGAGGAACTGCTGCGCGGGCCGTTCAAAGGGCTCGCGGTCGGGCTCCTGCACGGGCGGATGCCGGTCGATGAGAAGGGCGAGGCGATGGCCGCGTTCGCGTCCGGGCAAACGCCGGTACTCGTTTCCACGACCGTCGTCGAGGTCGGCGTCGATGTGCCGGAGGCGACACTCATGGTCGTCGAGCACGCGGAGCGGTTCGGACTCGCGCAGCTCCACCAGTTGCGCGGGCGGATCGGACGCGGAGGGCGCGACGGGCGCTGCTGGCTGCTCGCCTACCCGCCGGTGACCCAGGCCGCGCGCGCCCGGCTGCAGACGATGATCCGGACCACGGACGGGTTCGTGATCGCGGAGGAGGACCTGCGCATCCGCGGCGCGGGCGACTACTTCGGCGTGCGCCAGAGCGGGCTCCCGCCGCTGCGCTTCGCCGACATCGTCGAGGATCACGATCTCGCGAAACGGGCGCGGCAGGTCGCGGACGACATACTCGCGCGAAGCCGCGAACTCACGGACTACCCGGCGCTGCGGGACGAGTTCCGCCGCGTCGCGCTCGGCAAAGCGACCTGGCTTGAGGCAGGGTGAGCGCGGGCCGGCGGGCGGCTTCCGCTCCCCTGTCTCGTGCCCGCGCTTGCTCGTCAAGCGCGGAACGTGACTGCGCAGGCAAGCCCGCACCGTCGGTTCAGCCGCGGTGACGCCCTTCGGGCCGTCCCCGCGGGCATGTATCCCTGTGACAGCGCGTCTGTGTGCGCGGTCGCAGAGCCCGGCGCCGGTCTGTTTCGGTGCGCCCACCCTGTCATCCCGAACCCGCGGCTCGTCCACCGGTGTGTGAAACCCGGACTTGCGCTAAGCTGTGCTATGCCCATGCCTGCTGTGCAGGCATGTATCCACCCGGGAAGTTCACCCGCACCGGCGGATCAGCCCGGCCTGCGAG